>CAZQZX010000349.1:0-4471 GCA_964597885.1 uncultured Planctomycetota bacterium | reverse complement strand
GTCGCCGACGACCTGACCGGCCGTCGACGTGCCGTGCCCGTGGCTGTCCATCGGGTTGCCGTCATCGTTGCCGAAGTCGTACCCGACGACGTCATCGACGTAGCCGTTGCCGTCGTCGTCGATGCCGTTGTTGTCGGCCGACGTGTACGTCCCGTCGTTGTTGATGTCCTCGGCCGAGTTGATCCACAGCTGGCCGTTGATGTCGGGGTGCGTCCAGTCGACGCCGGAGTCGATGTTCGCGACCACGACGCCGGTCCCCGTGATCCCGCGATCCCAGACCTGCTGCACGCGAAGGAGCGTGAGGCCCGGCTGGAGCGGGGTGCCGCGCGTGGACGGCGGCGGGGTGGTGCTGCCCGGCACGGGGGCCGGCGCGTCGACGGCATCCGCCTGGATGGCGTCGAAGTGGATCGAGCGGATCTCGGGGAACGTAGAAAGCTCGACGATGGCCGCCGGCGTGGCCTCGAGGGCCAGGACGTTCCCCATCCAGATCTCCCGGATGCGGTCCACGGCGCCCTGGCCGGCCTGCTCGTCGGCCCAGGCCTGGACATCCGCCTGCGTGGCGCGGGCGCGATCCTTCAGGAACGTGATGACGGCTTCGCGGCGAGCGTCAGCGGTGAGGCCGTCGGTCACGGTCGACAGCTCGGCAGCCGTCGGCGTCGCGTGGAACACCGCGTACACGCCGATGAGCTCGGTCGGATCCGATGCGGCCATCCGATCGGCGAGCGCCGGATGGATTTCCGCGGCGTGGAGCGTCGGGGCGAGACCGGCGGCGAGCCAGATCACGCCCAACAGGATGGTGCGTCTCATCCAGATTCCTCCCAAAGTTGTGACCAACCGAAGCTTCTGCCCTCAAGTCTCTAGCCAGTTTGAATTTCTGATCTGCTCCTGGGTAGGCGCGAGGATACCACAGCAGGGCCGGGACGAGGAGGGGGGGCGGAAGAAAGGCGCGAGGACGAGAGTGCGCCGGAAACCCGGTTCCGGTTGACCGAAACCCCAGGGTGTCCTATATTTCCCACGGGGTCCACCGGGATGAAATTGGACCTTCTCCAGCCATCCCCCTCTTTCTTCCAAACCTTTAGGCTGATTGACTCTGGACGAATCTGTAGGAAAGGAGTGGACCATGCTGCATGCATACCCCCGGCGGGCTCTGAGCGCGCTCGGCGTCTGCCTGGCGCTCGCCCTCGTGATCGCACCCACGAGCGATGCGCAGGCGGGCAGTGACCCCGCCAAGGGAATCCCCTCGGACGTCTTCGTGTATTCCGGTTGGATGCACAACCCCGAGCGCGACTACATGGCCGACTACAAGGCGGCGGTGTGGAACGAGCTCAAGGCCAGTGGCATCTTCAAGGACGTCCAGAACTTCTTCATGGACATGATGCCGCCCGCCGAGCGCGGGCAGATCGACGGCTCGATGAAGATGGTTCAGGGCCTCCTCGAGGGCGTCGACTGGGCGGCCCTGGTCGAGGGCGACGGAGCGTGGGGCATGTCGATGGGCCCGATGGGGCCGCTGTCGGTCAATGTCTTCACGGTCAACCCGGACAAGATGCCGGCGATCGTCGAACGTATGGGCAAGATCTTCGACACGGCCGCCCAGATGGGCCAGGGATTCGTGTCGCGCATCAACGAGACGAAGGAAGGCGGGCCGACGGTCCACGGCCTGCAGTTCCAGGGCGTCCCGTACGGCTTCTTCATCACCACGCACGGCGAGCACTTCATCTTCACGAACGAGCGCTCGCTCCTCGATCGCAGCCTGGCCGGCCTCGCCTCCGAGAACGGTGAGGGCTCGGTCCACGCGAACGCGAAGTTCCGCTCGGCCCTCCAGATGCTCCCGCAGGCGGAGGACACGGTCTCGTTCTTCGACGCGAGCAGCATGTCGCAGAGCATCTTCGGCATGGTCTCGAGCCAGATGCCGCCGATCCCGCAGGCTCCCGAAGGCGCGTCCGAGCAGGACAAGGCGCGCATCGAGGCGCAGGCGCAGGAGATGCGTCGCATCCAGGATCTGATGAACACGATGCGAACCGAGATGGACCTGGTGGACTACACCGCGTCCGTCGGTTACACGGAAGGCTTCCGCAACCTCACGGCTTCCTACACGCAGTACAAGCCGGAGGCCGAGCAGAAGACCTTCTACAAGCTCACGGCCAATCAGCCGCAGTTCGACGACTTCAAGAAGTTCATCCCGGCCGATGCGACCTCGTTCGCGCTCAGCTCGGGCATCAACATCGCCGGCCTGTACGACTGGGCGATGGCGTTCGTGAAATCGTACGTGCCGAACGGTGCCGAGCAGATCGCGCAGTGGGATGCGATGCAGAAGGAAGTCATCGGGATGAACATCCGCGATGAGCTTCTGGCCAACATCGTCGGCGACACGATCCGCGTGTCGTTCCCGTCGGCGACGCCGAACCCGTTCGGCGGCGCGTCGGACGCCAACGTCACCATGTGCGGGATCCGCAACGGCGAGAAGCTCGGGGCGATGTTCGCGAACTTCGCGAAGCAGGGCTCCAAGATGGCGGCCGAGCGCGGCCTTCCGATCAGCCTGCGCGAGGTGAACGTGGTCGAAGGCGGTTCGTTCCTGAGCCTCACGTTCGCGATGGCGCCGTTCGTGCAGCCGGTCATCGGCGTCGCGGGCGATCGCTTCATCTTCGCGAGCGATGCCGGCGCTGTGAAGCGCATCCTCGACCTTCCGAAGCACCCCGAGAACAACATCACGAAGAACCCGCGTTACGCGGCTCTCGGCCTCATCCCGGACATGCCGGTCTCGAGCATCTCCTACCGTGACCTCGAGAAGCAGTACCAGGGCACGGCGCAGGCGCTGCAGGGCATGGGCATGATGATCAGCATGATGAGCGGGATGATGGCCGCCCAGATGCCGGCCGGCAACGAACAGCAGCGTGAGCAGATGATGAAGGTGATCACCAAGGTCACCGAAATCCTGCCGAAGCTGGCGCCGGTCGTCGCGAAGATCGACTACTACCAGGATCAGACGACGTACACGTACCGCAACGCGGCCTCGCGCGCGGTGATCACGAAGTCGGTGACGTCGATCAAGCCTCCGAAGAAGAAGGCGCCGGCCGAAGGAACGCCGGAGAAGCCGCTCTAGTCGAGGCTTTCCATCAGGGCGCCTCATCGACACGCGGCGCTCGAACGATGCACAGTCGCGGCGGCTCGCCCCTCACCGGGCGGGCCGCCGTTTTTTCGTGCGCGACTGGAAGGGGCGGTTAAGGGGGGCTTGCCGAACGGCCGCGGGAACCGGCTATTTCTTCTCGCCGACCCCGCCGTCGCCGTCGAGGTAGCCGAGCGCCTGGAGCTTCCGGATGGTCGTGTCGTCCATCTCGACCCGGTTGCCCTTGCCGTCGGCGCCGGGAACGGGCTCGATCGTGGCCAGGCCCCGCAGCTCGTCGAGCATGTCGAAGGCGTCGGAACGTTGCTCCGCCGACATGCGGTCGGTTCGCAGCATCCGATTCTCGCCCGGATCGCTGGCGAGATCGAAGATCCAGAAGTTGGGGCGCGCGACGTTGATGTCGCCGAGGGTGACGAGCTTGCGCTCCGGCTTTCGAAGCGATCGGTAGACCTCGCCGGCCTTCACGACTTCGGCGATGTACGCCTCGGAATAGACGGCGCGCTCGGTGCCGGCCGCTCCCGATCCCTCGAGAAGCGGGCGGAGGCTGCGACAGCCCTCGCCGACCGGGCCGTCGATGCCGAGCATGTCGAGGATCGTCGGGTACAGGTCGATGGTCGAGACCTGAGCGTCCACCTTCCCGGGCGCGATCGCATAAGAGGCCGCGGGGCGGATGACGAGCGGCACGTGGAGCTCGCTGTCGAACAGGAAGTCCCCGTGCTGGAAGAAGTATCCGTGCTCGTCGAGGCTCTCGCCGTGGTCGGCGGTACAGACGATGGTCGTGTGCTCGTCGATGCCGAGCGACTCGAGACCGTCCAGGAGCCGCCCGAGCTCGCGATCCGTGTAGCTGATCTCGCCGTGGTAGGCCTCGACGTACTCTTCGTAGCGTCGCCGTCCCGGGATCACCTGGTAGTGCGGCATGCGGTTCATCGAGAAGCCGCGGCCACCGCCTTTCACCGTGCCCTCGTACTGCTTCGCGAACTCTTCCGGCGGCGTGTACGGCCCGTGCGGGTCGAAGTAGTGGATCCACACGAAGAAGCTGCCGTCGGTATTCGTCTCGAGCCACTCGAGGGCCGAATCGGTGACGCTCTCGGCGCGGCGCTGATAGCTCCCGTACTTCTCGGCCGTGTGCCAGAAGTAGGCCTTGTCGACCCCGCGCGCTTCCATGCCGCGGATCTCCTCCTCGAGCCGGTTCTTCCCCGACATGACGAGCGGATCCTCGAGGACGTCGTCGTAGAGGTCGAATCCCTGGTCGAGGCCGTACCGGCTATCGAGCACCACGGCGCTCACGAAGGCGGCGTTCCGGAATCCCTTCTTCGCGAGGACCTCGGCCAGCGTCGTCGCGCCGTCCGG
>CAZQZX010000348.1:0-4505 GCA_964597885.1 uncultured Planctomycetota bacterium | reverse complement strand
CGGACGGCCGTACAGGAGCGTCTGCTGGATCCGCGCCCCGATCGACACCTCGCGACGGCGCGCCTCCTCGAGCTTCGATTCCGCCTGCATCCGCGCCAGCTCGGCCGTGGTGCGCGCGGCGAAGATCTCGAGGATCGAACGCGCTCGGGTGATGCCCGTGATCGGCTTCGTGTCGAGAACACACAGGAAGCCGAGAGTCTCGCCTTCGGGCGTTCGGAGCGGACTGCCGAGCACCGATTCGACGCCCAGCTGCTGGAAGATCAGATCGCCGGGATACTGATCCCGGATCGCCGTCGAATAGTAGAGCGTCTCGCACTCGAGCAGCGTCTCGGCGAACGGACCGCGCGCCGGGAGCCCTTGCAGGTACTCCGCGAACTCGCCGCCGAAGCAGGATCGGATCCGCAGCGAGTTCCCCGACCCGGAGCGCTCGGCGATGAAGGCGAAGGGAAGCTCGAGGGCGCGCGCCATGTGGCGGACGACCGCCTGGAAGAAGGCGTCCCCGGTGACCGAAGCGGTACCGGCGACGAGATCCTCGAGCGCTCGCTTCTCCCGCGCGCGGGCCGTGATGTCCCGGAGCACGATGAAGACCTGGTCGCTCGGAAGCGGCAGGAACCTCGCCTCGACATCCCGGCGCGTCTCACCGTCGACGACCGAGTAATCGAATCGGACGACCTCGCCCTCGGACGAGACGCGATGCATGGCGCTCTCGAAGTCGCGCGCCACGGACGGCTCGAGCGCGTCCTGGATCCGTCGCCCGGGCAGGTCCTCGGGATCGGGAATGACGGGGGTCTCTCCCCCGCCCTGGATCGTCAACACGCGGCCGTCCGGCTCGGCACGCAGCGTCAGATCCGGGAACGCGTCGAGGATCGCGGTGATCTCACCCGTCGTCTCGAAGAGCTTCTCCTCGACACGCTTGTGCATCGTGATGTCGGTTCCGATGCCGACCATCGACGCGACCTTGCCGTCCGGCCCGGTGAGGCCGGTGAACGTCCAGGAGATGATTTTGTCCGAGAGCGACGGCGGCGACCACGTAAAGTCGTGCCGCGAACGCTGGATCGGATTGCGAACGACCTCGGCGAGCACGCTCTCGAAGTACGCACGCTCGCTCGGGCGGACGACCAGCTCCCCGACCGCGCGGCCGCGCACCTCGGCTTCGCTCAGCCCGGACACGCGCTCGCATCCGTGATTGAATCCGATGATGCGTCCTTCGGGGTCGACCTCGATCAAGAGGAGATCCGGCGACTCGACCAGGCAGCCGAGGAAGTGCAGCTCCCAGTCCGGTGCCGACGTCGCGGCCGGATCGGGAGTCTCCTCCGGAGCGTTCACCTTCTTGAGAATGTCGAGAAGCAGCGAGTACGCCTCCTCGTCCCGTGCGCAGCGCTTCACGAGCTGCATCTGATCGGTGGACAAGGCGGCGGCGTCTTGCGCGAGTGCGTCGAGACGAGGAGTCAGCGAGTCCTGGGATTCTGGATCCAAGGGATCTCCTGTGATGCGAGAGGCAGAGTGAGGGATGGGGGGACAGACGGGTATCGCAAAGGCAGGACCTGCATTATCGGTGAGAACCCCGTCGGGTTGAGCCGATTTCCAGCGCTCTTTTCTCGGCGCGCTCGTATTTCCACGTGAGGCGGAGTGGAAATGCGGCGCTTGGGGTTGGAAGATAGGAAGGTCCGGTACAGCTGAAGACAGGGCGGTCCTCTCGAGAGTCGGAACCGATGAATTCCATGCCAATCGTACGCAATGTGTTTGTAGCGATCGCGTTGTGCCTGCTGGCCTCCATGGCCCCGGCGGCCGATCAGGGGCCGGTGACGATCGGGGAGGTCACGCTCGAGCTGCCGGTGCTCCAGGATTTCAGCGAGCTGCCGGGACTGAGCGAGCAGCTCAAGGGGCACTGGGCCGGCGGCGCCGGTGAGGCCAGCGTTCGGATCCGGTATCGGGTGTATCCGCTGGAGCGCTTCCGGTTCTCCGATCCGGCGAGCGTGATCAGCCTCCTCGAGGAGAACTACACCAACCCGCGCTACGGCGGGACGAAGGATTTCCGCATCCTGCGGAAGGAGCTGGTACCCGGCCCGTTCGGCTGGGCGCCCTACGCTTCCATCGCCACCGCGACGATGCCCGCCGAGAACCAGGTCACCCGTGAGCTGTTCCTGCTCGGGGGCCTCCTCCCGGATCTGGGGTACTCGATCGAGATCGAAGTCGCCGGACACCTCGAGGATGTCCACCGCCAGGCGATCGATCACTTCTTGCGCAAGGGTGTCACGACCAACATCGAACCCTGGAAAGCCGAGTGGTCGATGGACGAGATCCGGGAGCGCTGGGAGCGCGACGTTCCATTCGACGCCAAGAACCTCAAGAAGCCGCTCCGCACGAAGCACTTCCTGATCCTCACGAACTCGCCGGCCGCCGGGAAGCTCTTCGGCAGGAAGATGGAAGAGTCGTACAAGAAGGTGCAGAAGATGTTCCCCTTCGATGACGTCGAGGGGCAGCGGCTCATGCCGGTGTTCATCTTCAAGACGCGCGAACAGTACATCCAGTACTACATGCACATCGCCAACACCTCGCGGTCCGAGGCGGCGCGCAGCAAGGGGCACGCCTGGAGGGACTACTACGCCACGTACTACGAGGCCCCGAACGACCCCGTGCACATCCACGAGGCCACGCACCAGATCTTCAAGAATCGGCTGCGGCTGAACGGCGGCGGCTCGTGGTACCAGGAAGGCGTCGCCGAGTACCTGTCCACGAGCGCGAACCAGCGCAAGGCCTTCGCCCGGCGTCACGCGAAGGACAAGAAGCACATCCCGTTCGAAACGTTCGTGCAGATCCGCCAGCTCATCAGCAACCCCCACCTCGACGGTGAGAACTCCTACCTGCAGGCGGCTTCCGTCACCGAGTTCCTGCGCGAGAAGTTCCAGAAGGAGAAGTTCCCGGACTTCATCGTGCGAGTCGGGAAGATCGAGCGCGGGAATCTCGATCAGATCCAGGAAGCCATCCAGGAAATCTATGGGATGGATCTCGCCGGACTCGAGAAAGAGTGGGTGAGCTACTGGTCGCGCCGATAAGGGCGTCGACGCTCCCCGGCTCCTCCACGCACGCCCCCTGAGCGGCGGCCCTTGCTCGCGCTCCCTCCGTTACCGATACTGTCGGCACGGGGTCGCGCGAAGCGGCCCGAACCAAGCTTCAACCACGGGAACCCAAGCAAGGAACACGCCATGCTCGTGAGCGAGATCATGACCACCGATCCCATCACCGCCGCGCCGAACGACACGCTGCGCGACGTCATGGACCGCATGTACAGCGAGGACATCCGGCACGTGCCCGTCGTCGACGGGACGCAGCTGATCGGCATCATCAGCGATCGCGACATGCGCAGCCTGTCGCTCCCGGTAAGCACGATCCTCAACAACCCGGGCGAGACCGCCAAGCGCCTCGAGAAGCCGGTCTCCGCGGTGATGCGCGGCGACGTCCAGTACGTCGAGGCCGACGCCGACGTCGAGGGGCTCATCGACATGATGGTCGAGAGCAAAGTCGGCGCGGTGCCCGTCGTCGATCCGGGAACCGAGACG
Source organism: uncultured Planctomycetota bacterium (assembly GCA_964597885.1). Lineage (GTDB taxonomy): Bacteria > Planctomycetota > JACOTG01 > JACOTG01 > JAUIME01 > CAZQZX01. Next base: position 945 of record CAZQZX010000348.1, on the reverse strand, counting down.
CTGGTCGGCATCGTCAGCTACATCGACGTGCTGCTCGCGGCGCGCTCGAGCCTTTAGGGCTGGCCGCGGCCGCTCCATTTGACCCGGAGCGAACGCGGAAGCTAGCTTGCCCCTAACAACGAGACCGCCAGGGGTATCCGGATCCGTCGATCCAGGATTGAGAAAAGACCCTTGGAACTTGACCCGGTTCACACCGGCGTAGGGAGCGCGGTCTTTCGGAAGCGGATCGGATCCGGTCGGCACCCCTCGATCGGCCCCCTGCTCCGAAGCCCTCCTCGCCGATGTCGGGTCCGGACACGAGCCGCGCGACGTTACGAGCCGCGCCACAAGAGGAGCTGCGCATCATGGCCGCCCCCACCACCGACCCCACCCAGACCCACGCCTCCGAGGCGAAACCGCAGAACGCGGAAACGGGAGAGCCCCGCACGCGCGCCGAGGAGTATGCGCACGCCTATCCCGGCTCGTCGAGGGTCCACGTCGACGGGCCGGACGGCATCCGTGTCCCGATGCGTGAGATCTCGCTGTCGGGAGGCGAGCCCTCCCTGCGCGTCTACGACACGAGCGGGCCGCTCGTATCGGATGTCCGCGCCGGCCTGCCCTCGCTTCGCGCCGAGTGGATCCGCGAACGCGGCGACGTCCGCGAGACCGAGCGCGCGCCGCTCCCGCCCGACCAGCTCGCGCGCATCCCCGAAGGCCTGCATCGCAAAGCCCTGCGCGGTAACGGAGCCGTCACGCAGCTCGCGTACGCTCGGCGCGGAGTGATCACGCCCGAGATGCGCTTCGTGGCGCTTCGCGAAGGCGTCGCCCCGGAAGTCGTCCTCGAGGAGATCCGCGAGCGCCGCGCGATCCTCCCCGCCAATATCAACCACCCCGAGCTCGAGCCGATGATCATCGGCCGCCGCTTCAAGGAGAAGATCAACTCGAATATCGGCAACTCGGCGGTGA
>CAZQZX010000347.1:0-4526 GCA_964597885.1 uncultured Planctomycetota bacterium | reverse complement strand
CGACGAGACGACCGAGCTGGGCGCCTCGCGCGAGCAGGCCACGCTGCAGGGTGAGCGCTTCCTCGTCCGCGATGTCGATCTCGCGACGATCGACATCGATCGGATGGCGCTCCTGCGGTCGACCCAGGCGGTCGATCGGGTCATCCGACGGACCGTCTTCGCCGGGATCGGCGGCCTGCTCCTGAGCGTCGCCCTCGCCGCGGCCGTCAGCGCCCGCGTGGCCCGAGGCGTCTCGCGACCGATCGAGCGGCTGGTCCACGGTACGCGGCGGGTCGGTCGGGGCGACTACTCGGCCACCGTGGACATTCCCGGAGGCGACGAGATCGCCCGCCTCGGCACCGCCTTCAACGAGATGACCGACGGCCTTCGCAAGCGGCGCGAGATCATGGAGCAGACGCTCTCGCGCGATGTCGCGGACCGTGCCATGGAGGGCATCGCGCTCGGCGGCTCGCACCAGACGGTGACCGTGCTCTTCGCCGACATTCGCGGGTTCACGCGGGCGAGTGCGGGCGTCGACCCCGCCGTGGTCGTCGTCGCTCTGAACGAGATGCTGCACGAGCTCGCCCAGGCTGTCACCCGACACGGCGGCAATATCAACAAGTTCCTCGGGGACGGCCTCATGGTCATGTTCGGCGCGCCGGACCCGGTTCCGGACGCTCCCGGATCCGCCGTACGGGCGGCGCTCGACATGAGGCGTGCGATGGCGGCTTGGAACGAGCGCCGCGCGCAATCGAGGAAGCGATCGCTTGAGATCGGCATCGGCATCAACACCGGCGACGTCCTCGGAGGCTGGATCGGAGCCGAGGACCGTCTCGAGTACACCCTCATCGGCGAAACCGTGAACCTCGCGTCGCGTCTGTGCGACGCCGCCTCGCCGGGGCAGATTCTCGTGTCGCGTGACCTGGTCGACGCGCTCGGCGATTCCGCGCCGGGCCGGCTACGCGAGATCGCCCCGATACACGTGAAAGGAATCGAAGACGCCATTCCCGCCCACGAGCTCCTCGACACTCAAGGCTGATATGACACCCCGGCTGGTCCTCCTCTTCTGCGTCTGCATCCTGATCCTGCCGTGTCGAACGACCTTCGCCGACGACGAAGGCGACGAACCGGTCGATCCGTTCGCGTGGGCCCGCCGGCTCGACGAAGCGGATCTCTTCTACTCACTCAGCGATCGCGTGGCAATCGAGCTCCGCGGTGAGCTGACCGGGGAGCTCTTCGTCACCGGAGACGAGTCGCCCGGCCTCTCGATCGAAGACCCCTCCTCGCGAGACGGAGAGTTCTCGACCGCCGACGAATCCGACGGCGCCCAGGCGGCGTATCGGCTGCGGCTGTTCCTCGACGGCTTCTACGACGACTGGCTTTCGTGGACGATCGAGCTGCGAACCGACGCGACCACGGGTGCGCACGGGTACGCGGGGATCCGGGCCGAGCAGTACTTCGCGCGGGCCGACGTCCTCGATCAGGATCGGCTGAGCTTCCAGCTCGGGAAGTTCTCCGCCCCGATTGGCAACTTCATCCCGAGACACCACGATGCGGACAATCCCCTCACCACGTGGCCGCTCGCTTACGATCACCTGACCACGCTGACGAGCGCCGCCGATAGCGCCGCCGCGCTCCTCGGCAATCGTGACGTGCCCGACGTGAAGACCTGGTACACGCCGATCTGGCAGGCCGTGTACGGCACCGGCGCGATGGCCTTCGGTACGGTCGAGGACTTCCGCCTAGCGTTCGCCGTGATGAACTCCGCACCCGCGAGCCTCCCGGACCAGTGGGACCTGCGCTCGCATCAGTTCGATCGCCCGTCGTACTACCTCCGTGCGAGCCGAAGCCTCGACATCACGACGACGGTCGGGGCTTCCCTCGCGCACGGACCCTACGACAACGACGATTCCATTCGCTCGGGTCCGGGGGTGCCCGCGATCGACGGGCAGGATCACGACCAGACGCTCGCCGGAATCGACGTGGCCTTCAGCAGCGGATACCTCGAGCTCTTCGCCGAGGCCTACTGGAGTCAGTTCGAAGGAGAGGACGTCGACGACCTCGAGCTCTTCACGTATTACCTCGAGGCCAAGTACCGCTTTCGGCCGGGTCTCTACGGCGCCGCGCGCTTCGCGCAGATGTTCTTCGGGAACATCGACGACGACGCCGGACGGTCACGGGCATGGGACCGAGACGCGACCCGCGTGGAGCTCGGCGGCGGCTACTTCTTCACGGAGAACCTCTTCGTGAAGGCGACCGGACAGCTCAACTACACGTCCGGAGGCCGCGAGCCCGACGACCACCTCCTGATGGTTCAGCTCGGGCTCACGTTCTGACCCGACGCCCCCTACGGGTACATGTAGCTCGACTGGACTCCGAGCGGGAATCCGAGCGCGTAGTACCCGAGCAGGAACAGCGTCCACACCACGAGGAACGAGAGCGAGAACGGCAGCATCATCGCCGTCAGCGTTCCGATCCCGGTGTTCTTGACGTAGCGCTGGCAGTACACGACCACGAGCGGGAAGTACGGCATCAGCGGCGTGATGATGTTGGTGCTCGAATCGCCGACGCGGTAGGCGGCCTGCGTCAGGTCCGGCGAGATGCCGAGCTGCATGAGCATCGGGACGAAGATCGGCGCGAGGAGCCCCCACTTGCCGCTCGCCGATCCGACGAACAGGTTGATGAAGGCCGTCAGGAAGACGATCCCCACGATCGTGACCGCCGCGGGCATCGCCAGCGACTTCAGGAACGCGGCCCCCTGGAGCGCGAGCAGCACGCCGAGGTTCGACTGGCCGAAGGCGTACACGAACTGCGAGATGAAGAACATGATGACGAGGTAATACGCCATCTGGTTCATGGCCTTGGTCATGCCCGCGATCATGTCCTTCGAGCTCTTCACCGTGCCGGCGACGATGCCGTAGACCATACCCGGCACGAGGAACAGGAAGAAGATCAGCGCCACGATCGAGCGCATCATCGCGGCGGCGCCCGTGAACAGGTCGCCGTTCGCGTCGCGCCAGGCCGAGCCCTCGGGAAGCGCCGTCAGGATGAGCACCGCGATCCCGACGATCATCGACACGATCGCCGCGACGAGTCCCCAGCTCTCCCGAGGCGTGAGGTCCTTCATATCGGGGCCGTCCTCGTCGAGCTCCCCGTCGAGCGGGGTGTCCTTGAGCCGCGGCTCCACCACCTTGTCGGTCAGGAACCATCCGAGGGCGACGATCACGACCGACGAAGCCGTCGTGAAGAAGTAGTTGTTGAGCGGGTTCAGCACGACCTCGGGGTCGATGATCTGCGCGCCGGCCTGCGTCAGGCCCTGCAGCAGCGGATCGAGCGACGACGGGACGAAGTTGGCCGAGAATCCACCCGAGACGCCGGCGAAGGCGGCGGCGATCCCGGCGAGCGGATGTCGGCCGGCCGCGTGGAAGATGACCCCACCGAGCGGGATGACCATCACGTAGCCCGCGTCGACCGCCGAGTGACTGACGATGCCGACGAGGATCACCATCGGGGTCAAGAGCCACTTGGCCGTCACGCCGAGGAGCGCGCGCAGCGCCGAGTTCACGAATCCCGTGTGCTCGGCCACGCCGATCCCGAGCATCGCCACCAAGACGACGCCCACCGGATGGAAGTGCACGAAGTTGTTGACCAGGACGGACAGCCACTCCGTGAACGCCTTGGGCGCGAGCAGATTGTTGATGACGAGGGCCTCGCTCGAACGCGGATCGATCACGTTGAACGAGATGTTGGAGAGGATCCAGGAGAGCCCCCACACGACGAACAGCAGCGCGATGAACAGCACCGCCGGATCCGGAAGCTTGTTCCCGACCCGCTCCACGGTTCCGAGCATGCGCGCCGTCAGACCCGGTCGGGCCGCCGCTTCGTTCGACTCTGCCATCCTGCCTCCTCGTGAGCTCGTCTGGAGAAATCCGGACGGACTGTATAGATCTCAGACTCCGTCCGGACAACGAGATAGGATCGGCATGCGACGCGGCGCGCTGTAACGAAAAAGGGGCCGCCGGCAATGGACCGGCCGCTCGGGTAAAGGGCCTACGGCCGTCGGCGCAGGATCTCGCTCGACACCGCTACTCCTCTAGCGACGGACGGACGCGAGCGCCCTGTCCGCCTGCGCTCGCACTTCCGGATCCCGGTCCTCGGCCACGACGCGCTCGAGCGCGAGGGCCACGCTCTCGTTGCCTCGGAACGGCGCCAGGCTCTCGGCAGCCTCTTCGCGGACCTTCTCATGGGGATCGGACAACGCCTCGATCATACGGTCGGCCGCGAAGACGTACGTCACGCCTTTCAACTGACGAAGGATCGCCGCGCGATCCCGCGGCTCGTGGAGCTCGTCGAAAAGATCCAGCATCGATCGGGTCACGTCCTCCGTGCGCACGCCGCTGCCCGGATCGATGGAGCGAAGCTCCGCGAGGGCGGCGATCCGGTGCTCGGGAGAGACCGTCGGGTCGGTCGTGCGCTCCTGCCAGGCTCCGACCTGCGCCCAGTCGCGCGTGAGGTCCGGTCGGCGGCGCCTCGTCGGGGCCGGATCT
>CAZQZX010000346.1:0-4589 GCA_964597885.1 uncultured Planctomycetota bacterium | reverse complement strand
TGACGATGAAGCTCTGGCTGGCGCCTTCCGTGACGGTGTCACCACCGAACAGGGCAGCGGTACCCGGGAACGCAGCGGAGCACGAGATGACCTCACCCGCGTTGTAGACTTCCGACTCGACCTTGATCGGCGAATCGAAGACGTCAACGATCGGGTTACGCTGGGCCGACGCGTCGATCGCAAAGATAGCGACCGCGCACACGGCGAGAAGAGCAACCTTGCGCATTGAAAACCTCCTACCTACTTACCCAAAAAACCTTGCCTTTGCGTCCCTGATGGACAGGTTCAGGGAACGCGTACGAACCTACGTGTGACTCCCTCTCGGAATCGATTCGTGGAATCGGTTCCAGCTACTCGGGAGTCGAGTCTTCACTTGCCCTCGATAATCCCCAGCACCTCCTTACCGCGACTCCGGTCGCGAAAGACGCAACCTCTCCGTTGTGGGCAATGTTTCCTTCGGAGCCAATCGAAGGTTTTTGGATTCTGGATATCGATTGTTGGTTTGGGGAAGGTGCGGCGCATCCGACCTGCGGGCCTTGTCACCGAAGCTGGAGGGTACCGGTTACCTTCGCTTCTGGGTTGGGACAGGGCCGCGCGTAGCGCGGACGGGTGCTAGTGCACGTTTCCTTTGAGTTCTCTTTGACCTTTACCGGCCCGAATCATAGAGGAAGGTAGGATCGGCCGTCAATTCAAAACCGACGATGCATCCTGCCCGAGGGGGCGGCGCCGTGTCGCGGGGGCGTTTTTGGGCTGCCACAAGGTTGGATCTCCCTTGAGTTTGTCGGGCAGGCCGGGGCGAACGGGCAGATGCGGCAAGGATCACAAAAACTTCAAATCGGGGCGTGGGCGGGGCGGACGTCCCGTGACCGGCTGTTTGCGCGGCGTTGGGGGCTAGTCCCGGATGAGCCGCTCGACCTCTTCGATCGAGAGCACGTCACTGGCTTCGAGGCGGTAGACGCTCGTCACGTACCCATCCTGGATCTCCTCCCCGACGGCCAGGATCCCGCGGAGCCCGACGGGCACATTCGCCCTATATCGAGTGTGCTTCCCCTCTTCCATGTCTACGGTGATCCACTCGTTCATGGCCGGGACGACGCCGTAGCAGCAGAACATCTGGTTCTGCGTGATGATGAAGCTCTCGATTTTGCCGGTGCGGTCGAACTTGACGGGGACCATGAATCCGAGCACGAGCACGCGCTTTCCGTCGAGGTCGAGAATGTAGTCCGGGATCTGGTTCTGGACGGCTTCCGGCGTGACCCGTCCCCCGGCGAAGTCGCGTGCGCGAGGCGTGCGGTAGGGAAAGCCTGAAAGCGCTCGAAAGGGCACTTTCAGGTGCTTTCCGTCGGATGCGGGCTCGAAGGTCGGGCGCCCGTTGTCGTCGGTCTGGATCTCGCTCTCGAGGCGACGGATCAGGTCGAACGAGTGGAGCGGAATGTTGCGGATCGGCCGACCCGAGCCCCCGCCGGTGGCGCGCGTCGACGAGCCGGAAGCTCCACCATCGAGGGGCGCGCCTCGGACCTTGCGACGAGGGATCCCGCTGTCGCTGGTGGGGCCCCCGGCCGCTTGCCGCGCCCATTCTTCCGGCGAGGAGGCCTGTTCCTGCTCGGCACCACTACCCGGCAGGGGGCCGAAGACGAGAAGGCCGACGGCGAGCAGAATGACCACGCCGCCGAGCAGGGCGAGCGGTCCGAAGGATTTGGGTTCGTTGTCAGTCATGCCCCGATTCTACGACTTTGTCGGCCCGGGGTTGACGCTGCGTTGACCCGAGGGCGCGCGCGAGGCGGTCTCTAGGCGAGGCAGGCTCGGGAAACTTCGTGCGCCATCTGGGTTTCCGTCGGTTTTGCCCGACCCGGAAGACCTTGAAAACACGGGGGGCGCGGGCTATAAAGACCTTCGGGCGTTCGCTCGGAGAGGCCGAGCACCGCCGTCATCCCGACCCCCGCGCACCGCTTCGGTCGCGCCCATGCGAGCCACTGCTTGAACATCCCGCTGCAACCCGAGCCCGAGTCCTCGACCCTCCCGGACGGCGAAACGATCGCCGCGTACCGACAGGTCGCGGGCGGAGCCCTTGTCTTCGGTGCTCTTCCCACGGCTGGCGCCGGCCTCGCGCTCGGCGTGGTCCAGGGATCGCTTCTGCTGTTCACGGTCGGCGTGTTCGCCACGATGGTGCTCGTCGCGCTCGCGGCGACCCGTGCTTCGTCGAAATGCCGGCCGATCGAGCCCCTCGGCGAAAGCATTGGGGACGAGACGGGCGAGGCGCCTCCTCAGGGTCGCCGTCGTCGTGGTCGCCGGTGGCGCGGCCTTGCGTTCGGGGTCGCCGTCCTCGGCCTGATCGCGCTCTTCGCCCCGCGGATGGCAGGGGCGGTGGAGTCGTCGCTTCCGAGCTGGGCCGCCTTTGTCGGAAAGTTCCTCCGCGGGGTGCCGACGGAAGGCCTCGGGTCGTTGTCGGCCGGACTCGCCACCTGGCTCGCCGTTGCCGGCGCCGCGCTCGCGGTCGGGGCGGCGCTGCTCGGTCCGTATTTCGCGCGATGTCACGCCGGCGCGCTCCCCGAGGGACGGGGGCTCGCGTCCTGGTTCCGATTCGCGGTGTGGGTGCTCCTCGCGGCGTCCGTCGGTCTCGTGGTCTCCGCCCGATTCGGGATGGACCTCGCGAAGCCGATCGCGAACGGGCTCGTCTTCGTGGTGGCGTTCCTGGCGTTCGAGCTCGGGCTACGCGCGATGTTCGCGAGGCGTGCCGCGCCTGCCGTCGACGACGGTGGAATCCGCGAAGCCCGGATCGCGACCGATCTCCTTTCGCTCCGTCTCACCGCGTCGTCCTTCAGTCCGATCGGAAGCCTGTTCGGCGTCCTTGCCGAAGTCTTCGGGATCGATCTCAAGGGAGCGTGGGCGCTCGCGTTCATCCGGCGGTCGCTCGTACCGCTCGGACTCGGGCTCGCGCTGGTCGCGTGGCTCGGCACCTCGCTGGTCGTCGTGAACGTCGACGAGCAGGGCGCACTCGAGCGCTTCGGGCGACTGCGATCGACGACTCCGCTCGAGCCCGGCATGCACCTCGTCTTCCCGTGGCCGATCGATCGCGTGCGTCGCGTCGCCGTGCATCGCGTCGACTCGATGACGATCGGGTACGCCGGGCAGATCGAAGGCGCGAGCCGACTGTGGACGGTGCGGCATTCCGAGGAGGAGTACAACCTGCTCGTCGGAGACGGCACCGATCTCGTGACCGTGAACGGGCTTCTGTACTACCGACCGAGCGACGCGCTGCGGTTCCTGTACTCGTACCAGAACCCGGTGGAGATGCTGCAGACGATCTCCGACCGCGTGCTGATGCGAAACACCCAGGACCGCGAGATCGAGAACGTGCTGAGCGAGAACCTCGTGCGTCTCGGCGAGACGATGCAGGCGCAGATCCAGGAAGAGGTGGATCGACTCGAGCTCGGTATCGAGGTCGTCGATCTCGCGCTCGTGGGGCTGCATCCGCCGGTGGCCGTGGCGATCGACTACCAGCAGGTGGTCGGGGCCGCGATCGAGAAGCAGGCGTCCATCCTCGAGGCCGAGGTGCGCCGCAGTACCGAGATCCCGAACGCGGTCGCCGAGGCGGCGTCCATCCGAGGGCGCGCCGAGTCGGCGCGCCTCGAGCAGATGGCGCGCGCCGAGGGAGAGGCCGAGGCTTTCCGCGCGCAGCTTCGCGCGTACCAGATCGATCCGCGGCTGTTCCGTGTGCGTCGCTATCTCGAGCGACGCGAGGAGCTCCTGAAGGATCGCAAGTTCCACGTGATCGACGATCGGATCTATCGCGACGGTGCCGAGATCTGGCACATCGAGTAGGCAAGGACGAAGGACCATGAATCGAGAGAGATTCCGGATTCTGGCGGGAGTGGTCACGGTGACCGTGATCGTGCTGTCGTCGCTCGCGTTCACGGTGCGAGAACGTCACGCGGTGCTCGTGACGCGCTTCGGCAAGCCGTTGCGCACCGAGCTCGACCCGGGCCTCCACTGGAAGCTCCCCTGGCCGATCGATCGCGCCACGATCATCGATCAGCGAACGCGGGTGTTCGAGACGCGTCAGAGCGAAACGCTCACCGGCGACTCCAAGAACATCATCCTGCTGACGTACGCGTCGTGGCGCGTCGGCGAGCCGTTGCTGTTCTACCGCGCCGTGGGAACGATCGAGGCGGCTGACCGCAAGCTCGACGGCCTCATCTCCGACGCGAAGATGAAGGTGATGGGCGGCTACGAGTTGAGCGCTCTGGCTTCGACGAGCTCGGACGACCTGCGAGTCGAGGAGATCGAGGGCAAGATCCTCGCTGCGGCCGGAAAGACCGCGCGAGAGAAGTACGGCATCGAGATCGATCAGGTCGGCTTCAAGCGGCTCTCGCTTCCGGAAGAGAACACGCAGAAGGTGTTCGAGCAGATGCGCCAGGAGCGCAAGCAGTACGCCGAGCGTGAGCGCGCCGAGGGTCTCCGTCGCAAGAAGGAGATCGAGTCGGAGACGGACGTCGAGGCCACGAGGATCGTGGCCCAGGCCGATCGCGATGCACTCGAGATCCACGGTGGGGCCGAGGCCGAGGCGGCGCGGATCATCGCCGAAGCGG
>CAZQZX010000345.1:0-4713 GCA_964597885.1 uncultured Planctomycetota bacterium | reverse complement strand
CGGCCACACCACCCGGGCGCGGCGCGACACTGTCCGCTGCACCCGGCAGTCCTTCGGCACCGTTCACGGAGATGATCACTCCCTGGCGGATGGCCAGGTCCCCCTGCACGCGGATCTCGGCCGGGGTGGTTCCGACGATGTTGACGGTGAACGTCGCGACGTCGGGCGGAACAAACTGGCTGAAGTTGAACACCCCGCCGTTCTGCGTGGTGTCGAGCGTCAGCGAGCCCGAGTTCTCTTCGATCGGGTCGCCGTCGCTTCCGTCACCACCGAATCCGATCCCGCCCTTCAGGAAGAGGCGATCGCGCGGGTTCCACAGCGCGGTCGTCATGGGATCGCGTCCCTCGGTGGTGGAGAAGTCCTGGAAGAAGAAGTCGTCGAGCCCGGTGTCCTCACCGGTCTCGAAGGTCGCCGAGAACGACTCGCGCATCCGGTTCTGGACGAAGTCCTCGACCGAGGTGTTGGCGCGCATGAGCTGCCGCGAGAAGCCGCGAAGCGCGTACTCGAACTCGAGCGTGACGAGCACGAAGAAGGCGTTTCGTTCCGGCGCGAACGTCTGCGAGAGCTCGAGACCGAAGCCCGTCGGTCGCGGGCACTCGTCACCCGGACGCGGATCGTCGCAGATGAAGGTGTTCGTGGTGTCCTCGGAGTCGAACGAGTCGAAGTTGCCGTCGCCGTCCGGGATGCCGTCACCGTTCAGGTCGTCCTCGTCAAGGAAGACCGTCGACGGGTTCAGCGGCTCGTTGAAGATGAAGCCTACCTTCAGCGGCGCGTTCGGCGCCTCGAGGTTGACCGACCCGACGGGAACGCCCGTGACGAAGGCCGGCGAGTCGAAGTCGACATCGCCCTCGAAGAACTCTTCGTCGTCCGGGGTGTCCGGGTCGCCGTCACCGTCGAGCACGCCGTTGCCGTCGAGGTCGACCATGACACCGATGACGCGCGGGTCGCCGGCCACGAGGTCCGTGAAGAACGGCTCGAACTGTCGCGTCGTGAGCGTGAAGGTGCTCGTCGCACCGAGCGGCTTCCCGCCACGGCTGCGGATCGTGTTGAGATCCGGCCGGCCGCGCAGGATGATGCGATAGGTCGTGTTCGGCTGGAAGCCGGAATCGCTGAGGTCGGCGTTCGACGGCAGCTCGGGGACGAACGTGATGCGGTTGCCCGCCACGCCGATCTCGCCGGGCGCCTGTTCCACGAAGTCCGGACCCACGAGCACGCGGAACGTCTGCGGGCTCACCGAGTCGGGATCGATCGTGGTGTTGAACTCCGCGATGATCACGTTGTTCAGGAAAACATTGCTCTGCGGGAGCAGCCCCAGGCCTTCGGCAATCACGCCGACGGCGGTCAGCGAGCTCGAGCCGCCGCTGCTACCTCCGCATCCCGAGAGAAGCGTCAGCCCGCAAAGCGCTGGGATGACGAGCATCGTCATACGCAGTCGGGAGACCAACGCGGAACGCCCTTCGCGATTCAAGGACATCAATCGAACCTCCATCGTTCATGCCGGATGGTCGCGCCCCGAAAGGCCTCGTCGCCGCATACGAGCGGCGGGCAAACCTTGTGGGACGCACTCGACCCTGCGATGAGGCAAACGCCGTACCGAACAACGCGGCACCGAGAAGCCCCTGCAACCACCACCGCCCCAACAGGTTGGCGCACGGTGCCCAAACAGCCCGCCGGCGATCGAGCGATCTTCTTTCGAGTACCGGGAGCGGATTCGCACGGTCTGAATTCTGCGGATTGTAGCGGTGCGCCCAGGGTTTTGCAAGGAAGTCGAACTTCGCGGAAACCATGCCTGGCCATCGGCTTCGGTGAGCCGGCCGGCGTGCCTCGCTCGGCGTCCGAGCGCCGGCTTCAGGATCTGCCGAGATCGCCCGATGGGAAGGGCATGCGTGACTTCGTATTCAGGAATCGAACGGTGCTCGCGCCGATCTTGCGACGCTCGCTCCCCGACTGGCCGATCCTTGGACCGACCGCCTCCGTGTCCGCCGTGAGCGACCCTCCCCCGCCGCCGCCGCCCCGCCGGCGTCCGGATCGCTGATCTCGTCCTTCTCGACGGCCCGGGCCGCATCCAGCCGCATTTCTTGACACGGCCCAACGCGTCTCCTCTAATGGACTTCGAGAGGAGAGGAAGCCCGACCGGACACCCGGACGAGAAGAGAAGCTCGAGGTCGCATGACTGCATCCCGCCCCTGTCACCTTCGCGTCACGCTCGCGTTCGCGGCCCTTTGGTGCGCCGCGCTCGGCACTCCTGATGTCTTCGCCCAACCGCCCGGTATCGGCGGCGGCGAAGGAGGAGGCCCCACGCTCGGCATCGCCACGGCGCCCGATCCCGACAAGATGACCACCGAAGAGCTCATCTCGCTGTGCGAGGCCCGCATCGAGGCCGAGCGAAAGGCGTTCGAGCTCCAGATGGCGGAGTACAGTCGCAACTTCTCGAACAATCCCCCGAACAGCGTCGCCGTGCGCGCGGCCGTCGACGAGATCGTCGGCAAGGGCGAGGTCGCCGTCGACTTCCTTCTCGACGCGCTGACCGCCGACATCGACAACCTCTCGGCCAACGCCGCGTATGCTTTGCGACGCATGCTCGATGACGGAGCGCTCGGAGCGTCGCGCGCGGCCGTCTTCGAGAAAGTTCTCGGACTCGTGTCGGACGCGCAGTCCAAGGGGCGTTCGCGCTCCGCCTCCGTTCTCGTTCGATTCCGAGACGAAGAGTTCGCGCCTCGCCTCGAGACCGAGCTCCTTCGCCTGGTGCCCGCCGAAACCTCCGAGGGCGTGCTGCGCACGATGGTGGACGCGCTCGGCGGACGAGTCGAAGAAGGCCGTCCCGACTCTCGTGAAGCTGCTCGCGGACGATCGGTTCCAGGTCCGCGCGTCGGCCGTGCGGGCGCTCGGTCGCATCGGTGATCCCTCGAGCGTGCCGGCCGTCGCGAAGCTCATGACCGACGAGAGCCACGAGGTCCGAAAGGCGGCCTACCCCGCACTCGGCGCCATCGGCGGCGAAGCTTCCGCGCGCGCGATCCACCCCCGGATCACCGCGCTCGCCTCCGAGATCCAGCTCTCGACGCCGCTGACCGATCCGCGTCTTCAGGAGGCGAAGTGGGCGAACGCGGCACTCGCCACCATCGCTTCGCCGGGCTCGATCGCGGTACTCGATCCGCTCCTCGACAGCCAGAACTGGGAGCTCTCGCGCGACGCCGGCACCGCCATCGAAGCGGTCCTCGAGAAGATGGCCGAGACAAAGTCCCTCGGCGGACGTCTCGACGAGATCCTGAAGCTGATCCGCACGCGCGGCGCCAAGGCCGGCATTCTCTCGCGCGCGTTCGCGGCGATCCGCGCCTCGGGTGACGAGGCGGCAATCGACCCGCTTCACGAGCTCCTGAAGGATCGCGACTCGAACATCGGCGTCGAGTCGGCGAAGACGCTCGGCGTCATCAGCACGAAGTCGCGCTCGGCCGGCGAGCTCAAGAAGCGCCTGCGCGATCTCGAACGCCAGCGAGGCTCCTCCGCGATCCTCATGTACTGGTGCGCCTACTCGATGGCGAAGCTCGGCGACTACTCGAAAGTTCGCGTGGTCACGAAGAGCTACGACGAGCGCCTGAAGAAGGACGACGACGATGCGGATGCGCACATGCGCCTCGGCTGGCTCTTCCTCGACGTGGGACTTCCGAAAGAAGCGATGAAGGGCTTCTCGCGCGCGCTGCGCATCCGACGCAATCCGAAGCTGCGCGCCGACGCTCTCATCGGCATGGCAGTGACGCACGCGTACCAGGGCGATGTGCAGAAGGCCGAAGACAAGCTCGAAGAGGCCGTGAAGCTCGGCGCCCAGCTGACGCCCGCGCTGATCGCGCGCAAGGAAGTCGCCCCGCTCCAGCAGAGCGAGAACGCGGAGGTCCGTTCGTACTACGAAGGACTCCGCCTTCGCATCGAGCAGGCCGAACGGCTCAAGAAGAAGAAGCAGCAGCAGAAGGCGCAGGCCCCCGGCCGTCCTCGCTAGAGACGCGGCCGTCCGCGCTAGACGCAGCCGTCCGCGCCAGGAGCCACCCGCCGATCTCCCGCGCTAGGGGTAGATCTTGTAGAGCATCCTCGGGAACGGGATGCACTCGCGAAGGTGCTCAACGCCGCAGATCCACGCCACCGTTCGTTCGAGGCCGAGCCCGAAGCCCGCGTGCGGAACCGAGCCGTAGCGCCGCAGGTCGAGATACCACTCGAACGACTCCTTCGGCAGGTCGTGCTTCGCGATCTGCTCTTCGAGGTACTCGAGATCGTCCGACCTCTCTCCCCCGCCGACGATCTCGCCGTATCCTTCCGGCGCGAGCACATCGACCGAAAGGCTGTACTTCGCGTCCTCGGGATCCGGCTTCATGTAGAAGGCCTTGATCGCGGACGGGAAGCGGTGCACCAGCACCGGGCGATCGCCGCGTCCCGAGAGGAACGTCTCGTCGGGAGAACCGAAGTCGCCACCCCACTCGAATTCGTGCCCCCCGTCGTTGAGGAGCTTCACGGCGTCGTCGTAATGGAGACGCTCGAAGGGCGCCTTCACCGCCTCGAGCTTCGACACGTCGCGCTCGAGTGTTTCGAGCTCGGGACGGCACCGTTCGAGGACACGCTCGACGATCGAGCACACGAAGGCCTCGGCGAGGTCCATGATGTCGTCGAGCGTCGCGTAGGCGATCTCGGGCTCGACCATCCAGAACTCGGTGAGGTGCCGGCGCGTCT
>CAZQZX010000344.1:0-4744 GCA_964597885.1 uncultured Planctomycetota bacterium | reverse complement strand
GTACATCGCGAGCGTCATCGCGGTTCTGGCGGCAGCAGCGGTCACCGCCCGCGTCCGAAACGAAGACTGGCGAGCTCCATCGATCCAGGCCGCCGTGTTCCTCGCCGCCTGGCTGCTGGTCTCTCCCGAGAGTCGTCGAGCGCACTTCATGATCCTGATGCTGCCCTACGGCATCGTCGGCTTCTCATTGCTTCGCCCCATGTTCACGGCGGGCTCGCGCCTGGCCCTCGGGGGAATCGCGCTCGCGGCGATGCTCGCGATCTCGGTCCCTTCGCGCAGCCTCGTCGGCCGCAAGATCGCCAACCTCACCGACGCCTACGCCAACATGGGATTCGCGACGCTCGTCCTCGGAGCCGTCCTCATTCTGATGCTCCGAGCTCTCGCCTCCGACTGTCAGTCGGACCCCGAAAAAACCCCGGGAAGCGCCGCCCCGACACCCTGACTCAGCCGCCTGCACGCCCGCATCCGGGCTCGGCTCTCGTCGTCGCTGAATATTGACTCCCCATGGCGGATCGATTATCGTGCTCTTTAGAGTGGAAACGGAAATCGGTCACCCACAACACACCTGGACCGACTTCCTACGGGCAGAAACAAAATCGCCTCGGAATGGACTCGCCAGACTGGCGACCCGGTGACGATTTCGTCGGTATCGCCCTACCGCTCGGCATCGCATCGGAGATGAAGAGGAAGTCCACGTAGACCGACTCGTTGCGGACGTGTAGTTCGCCTTCGGAGCCAACCGACGCGTAGCCCGGCGGAAAAGGCGTGAAATCGGCACCGAGTCGATGGCGCCAGTGAGTCTGCCGGGGCATTTTTTTTGCCCGAGCGCGCCACCCACGCCGCACGCCCCTCCCCGGCCTAGCCTTCCTTGAGACCCAGGTGGTTGTTGTCCGCGCTCCAGGCGATGAATCGATAGAGCGGGACCAGCCTCAGCATCGACTGCGTCGCGATGTCCATCCAACCATCGGCGAGGATTCGTTCGTCGTCTCGAGCGAACCGCTGCCGCACGTGCAGCCAGTGCGTTCCCGGCTCGTAGTACTGGAAGTAGTTCGCAAGGTCGCTGCGATACAGCTCGCCGCAGCGGTACTCCTTGCGCCAGTCGTGAATCGACAGGATGAAGCCGTCGAGCGTGTTCACGATCTCGAGCATCTCGCGAAGGCCGGCGTCCGACTTGCATCGGTTCTTGACGTTCTGCCCGTCCCACCATGCGTGCGAGTGGATCTTCAGCGAGAGCTCGACACCTTCGTAGCCGACGCCGATCACGAGCAGCAGATGGATGAACGCCGGGTCGAGGTCCTTGCCGAGCGCACGCCCGAAGATCGCGCGGAGGTCCTTTTTCTCGCTGTCGGGACGACTGAAGTAGCCCCAGATCGAATCCACCTTGAACGCGTTGTACGTCCACGGGTGGCTGAGGCTCGTCTTGCCCGGAAGCTCGAGACCGCCCTGCTCCGCGAGCACGGGGCCGATCTGCTTGAGCATCGCGCCGAGCTTGCGTTTGACCTTCAGGCGCTCCGAGTTGAACTTGGAGTCGCGCTGTTTCTCTTCGTGGAAGACCTCGAAGTTCGCGTCCTCGAACCAGAGATCGGGCTTCTTCGTCGTTGGCATGGTGGTCGCTTCTAGTTGTTCTTTTCCGGGATGTATCCGAGATCCTCGAGCCGCTTGGCGTCCTCGGCGCTCAGTGCCGGGCCGCGCGTCGCTCGGGACGGATCCCACAGGACGTCGTCGGCGTCGAGCTGCGCACGGAAGCGCTTCACGACCTCCGGCTCGGATGCGAGCCGGTTCCGCAGCTCGCGCGGATCCTCCTCGAGATCGTAGAGCTCGGACTTCGCCGGTGAGCGTCGGTGATGGATGTACTTCCACCGGCCTTCGATGAGCACGTAGAGCTCGTCCTTCTTCTCGTTGACTCCCATCGTCGCGGGGTTGCGATAGTTCATGCCGACCGTGATCGCTTCCGCGTAGGCCATGAGCCCGAGGTCGTCGGACTCGCCGCGAAGGAGCGGTCCGAGGTCGACGCCGTCGATATCCCCGAACGCTTCGGACGCGTCGAATCCGAGCATGGTCAGGATCGTCGGCGCGACGTCCACCGTGCGCACCACCGAATCGACGCGCTTGCCGGCCGGAACCTCCGGGCCCACGATCATGAACGGCACGCGAATCTGCTCCTGATACAGGATGCCGTGACTCCACCAGCCGTGGTCGCCGAGCCCTTCGCCGTGATCGCCGACGATCGCGATCACAAGAGGCCGATCCATCGATCGCATACGGTCGACGGCCTCGCCGACATGCCGATCCATATACCGGATCTCGTTGTCGTAGAACGCCAGCAGCTCGGTGCGCCGCGATCGATTCCCTCGGATGGGGATGTACTCGAGGTCCGACTTGTCCTCGGGGAGCACGCGCGTATCGTGCGGGTCGAAGTAGTGCGCCCACACGAAGAGCGGCCCCGACGGCGCGGTGTCGAGCCACTCGAACAGCCGGGCGTTCGTGGCGGCGGCGGTACGCTGACCGGTGCCCGTATTGACGATCCCCTGCCCGCTGATCCCACCGCCCCGGATCTCGCCCGTCGTGAACGGATCGTCGAACTCGTCGAATCCCGCATCCAGTCCGAACCGCGTTCCGCAGGGCAGCGCGCTGATGAAGCCTCCCGTCGCGTAGCCTCGCTCCGAGAGAACCTCGGCGAGCGTCGGGACACCGCCCGACATGCGGTAGCCGATGTTGCCGTGGAGGCTCCTCAGTCCGTTGCGGTACGGGTTCTGCCCCGAGAAGATCGAGGCGTGGGATACCGGAGTGACGGAGGCCTGCGCCACGGCGTGATCGAAGACGACGCCCTCGTCGGCCAGCCGATCCATGCGGGGACTGGTCGGGTATCGGTAGCCGTAGACGCCGAGATGGTCCGCGCGCGTCGTGTCGAGCGTGATCAGCAGGACGTTCGGCAGGTCGGCAAGGTCGGGCCCCTTGGAGTCGCCTCCAGGGCCGTTGCCGCCGCAGCCGACGACAAGAGGAATGACGGCCAGACAGACGGCCGCACGGATCGCGTGGATCATCGGGAAACCTCGATCTCTTCCCCCGCCCGCACGGCCGACTCCGGGATCTGTACCCGCAGAACTTCCGGTCGGCGTCCCTTGGCGGTGATTGTAACAGTTGCCGTCATCGCGTACGGGACGCGGAACGACCATCGTCGCCCCTCGAGCGCGGTCTCGTTTCGCACCCACTCAAAGGTCCGCCCGGACGACGTCGTGACCGGCACCCGCAGCTCGACGTCCGCCCCCCCGCGCGCCTCTCCCGAGACCACCGCCCCTTCGACGAGCTCGAAGACCTTCACCAGCGAAACGGCTTTCCCCGCGAACGGGACGCCCGGGGACATCGGCGCCATGAGCGCGTTCGATTCCCACACGAGCCGGAATCGGTTCCATCGGTTGTGGGCGAGGACGGGGTCGCGATCGACCAGGCGGAGCTCGAGCGGTTCGGCCGCATCCGAGAAGTACAGCGCCTGGCACGGGCCTTCCGCAAGGCGTCGGATCTTCACCTCTTCGGTCGGGTCCTTCCACTGCGATCGGCGCGGCTCGGACAGCAGCGGGTGGTAGAACTCCATGTCGTAGCAGCGAACGGTAAAGAACGCGTACCGGCACTCCGCCGCTTCCATCGCCGCGACCGCTTCCGCTTCGCTTCCCGCCAGGAAGAACTCCGTAGACCGCGCCAGCCCGTCGAGATCGAAGAACGGATTGCTGCTGACCGCGCGCCGACCGAAGTACGTCAGGTGATGCCCGTAGGTCGGATTGCACATCACTCCGTACTCGGGCTTCTGATCGGGATCGAGATAGTTGGACGTCTCGGGCGTACCGGTGTTCAGCCATTCGCAGGCTTGGCGCACGTACGTTCCATACGGCGTGATCGCCCCGTTCTTCTGCATCCACCACGCGACACCGGTCGCCGGCACGAGCAGCACGAGCGTCACCGCGGCAGCCGCGATTCCCCCCGCACGTCCCTCGGCCCGTCCCTCGGCCCGTCCCCGGAGCGCGCCGAGGGCGACACCGGTGGCGACCGCGAGGCCGATCGTCACGAAGTTGAAGAATCGCAGCTGCTGGCTCGCGAGCAGGAAGAACGATCCCGTCCAGAGGAGGACGAAGAGCGCGTCGCCGTGCCGCTCGCTCGCGACGCGGCGTGCCAGGACGAAGAGCCCGACCGTCGCCGAGAGCACGAACAGCGCCGAGAACCTCCAGACCGGCAGGAGCGTGAAGGCACCGTCGCGAATGAAGAGAGGCCGCGTCTCGGTCACGGTCCCGAGATAGATCTCTTCCTTGCCGACCCATCCGGTCGCGGCGCGAACGGCCTCTCGGAAGTCCGGCGAGACTCCGAGCGGCAGCAGGAGAAACACGACCAGCGTTCCGCCGACGATCGCCGCGCTCGCCGCCGCCGCACCCCGTGAAGCGAAGCTTCGCGTCGCGGCATGCAGAAAGATCGGGTACGCCGCGAAGAGAAGAAAGAGCGTCGGCTGGAAGAGCGACGGCTGGTTGTACACGAAGTCGAAGCGCCGGATCCCGCCCCACCAGCAGGTCAGCCCGAGGAGCACGAGCGCCGCGATCGCCTGCGGCACGAAGGCCGCGACGAGTACGCTCTCCCGGCTCTCGCCCTTGCGAAGTCCGCCGAGGCAGCGAAGCACGAGGTACACACTCACGATCCCGACGAGCAAGATCGCGCCGGTCTGAATCGACAGGAGCGCGATGCCCGCGAGCGCCGTGACGAG
>CAZQZX010000343.1:0-4900 GCA_964597885.1 uncultured Planctomycetota bacterium | reverse complement strand
CATCAACGGTGGCTCGGTCGACATCGGAACGCTGTGCATGAACCCGCTGCTCGCGTCGTGCGGCGACAACTGCCCCATCGCGGCCGCGAGCACGTTCAAGAACTTCTGCGGCGTCGTCCCCTGCAACACGCCCGAAGCCACGGGTGAGCTTCCGGGGAACACCGTCCTGCGGATTCCGACCACGGGCTTCGAGCCGGGTGATCGCCTCTGGATCCAGGGGCTGATCCGCGACGAGTCGGACACGAGCGGCGCCGTGCTCTCGGTGACGAACGGCGTCGAGGTGCACATCGTCAACTAGAGCGTCCATGCAGCGGCTCCGTGCCGCCGCAACGAAAGTCGATTCCTACGCCCCGCCTTCGAGCTCGTCTCGGAGAGCGGGGCGTACTTGTACCTTGGCTTCGTTGCGGATCGTGACCGAGCCCGCCTTCGCGCCGCGCGGCTTCTTCACGTCCTTGCAAAGGCACCAGTTCACCGACACCTTCCCTCCGTTCCGCATCTTGGAGAACCACGCCGCAAGCGCCGCCGCTTCCTTGAGGCTTGCTCGGTCGGGGTCGTCTCCGCTGTCCGGGCGCCGGAGCACGACGTGGCTCCCGGGCGTCCCCGCCACGTGAAGCCAGATGTCGTTCGCCCGGCCCACCCGAAAGGTCAGCTCGTCGTTGCTGGCGTCGTCGTTGCCGACCAGGATCTCGAGGCCGCTCGAGCTCAGGAATCGCTTCAATCGCATGGGATCGCCTCTCCGTGATTCTGCTGCGGGGTTGTCTCATCCGTCCGGCCCGCGGGCAAGCCCCCGACGGAAGCCCCGTCATCGAAGCCACTTGCAGAAAGTCTCGATTTTCTCCGGGTCGTTCGGGGCCCTTCTTCGCACGCCCCTTCGAGCGGCGCACTGGGAGCACGCTCGGGCGGCAAACACAGTGTCAGATGGAGAGGATTTCGAGCGATGACGACGCAACTTCGTGGCAATGGACGACGCTTCTTCGGGTGGATGACGGGCCTCGCGACCCTGATCGCGCTCCTCGTGCTGACGCCGGCCGCACCCGCCGGCGAGAACCCGACGGATCACCTGTTCCCGGCGCGCCTCCTGGACGCGAACACCCAGCAGTTCCTGATCTTCCGCACCGGCGGCGGATCGAACGGCTCGAACCAGATGCTCGGCGTCCTGGATGCGCCGACGTACCGCCGCTCCACCGAGCAGGCGCTCTTCCCCTGGTTCCACGATCGAGAGATCCCGCCGAAGCCGGGCGGTTTCGAGTGGGGAATCCGGAGCGCGGACCGCTTCTATCCGTTCGACACGGACGGCGACGGCACCGACGAGGTCCTGGCCTATAACGGCAGCACCGAGATCGCGATCCTGGATGGCGTGCCCGGCCGACTCGGCCTCGAGTCGGACTGGACGAGCGGCCGCGTGCTGGGCGGCCCGGCCGGCAACTGGACGCTCGGCTTCGGCGGCGCCACCGACCGCTTCCAGCCGATCGATCTCGACGGCAACGGCGACGACGAGATGCTGATCACCACGGACTACCCGAACGACGACCTCACGTGGTTCGGCGTCCTCGACGAGCGCGGCGGCGAGATGCGCCTGCTGTACCGCGCCGAAGTGGACACGCTCCCCGGAGGCGCCCGGCGCGCCGTCGTCGACGGCGTCGTTCTCGAGTTCGGAGCGACGTACACGCCGACCGACCTGCGGGGCAACGGTCGCGACGAGATCCTCGCCCTGATCCCCATCCCGGGAGGCGGCGCTTCGCGGGTGGCGATCTTTCGCGCCACGCGCCGCGAGCTCGTGACCGAATTCGCGAGCGACGGCCCGACGATTCCGGTTGTCGGCGGAGGCGAAGACTGGTTCTTCGGATCGAGCGACTCGCTCCTGCCGATCGACACCGACGGCGACGGCCGCGACGAGCTGCTCGCGGTGGGACGCGGTAGCCAGCGCCTCGGATTTCTGCGCCTGCGCGACGATTCCGAGCTCGTCGCGTTCCGCGTGATCGAGCCCGAGAACGGCTCGCTCGTCATCCGCGGCGCGGGTGGCGAAGAAGACTTCATCGCGCCCTGGGGAGCCAATGACCTGCGCTTCTACCCGGTCGACGTCGACGGCAACGGCATCGACGAGATCGCGTACTTCCAGCCTTCTTCGCTGACGCAGACGCTCGGTATCCTCGCCTTCATCCAGGGAGAGCTCCGGCACGTTTGGAGCACGCCTCGCATCGGCATCCCGGCGCCGGACGGCGGAACGATCGACCTCGCGCCGCAGAGCGCGATCTACGTCGGCAATGTCGACGCGAGCCCGCGCGAAGAGATCCTCGTGTACGAGACGGGCCGCGAGCGTCCCGACTTCCACGTGTTCCGTGCCGGCGGTAGCGGCATGACCTGCTCGATCTCCGAGAACCTCGGACCGATCGGCGGCTGGACGATGGACGAGGTCTACGACGCCGCGTCGACCGACTACCCGACGTGGAGCACCAACGGGCAGTCGGCCGCGTACGCCAACATCAGCCAGCGGATCGTCGGGACGTCCGACATCCGATCGCAGTACCTGCTCGACACCGCGACGCCCGAGGCGTGGCTCGCGATCCTGGCCGGCTTGCCGCGACCGGGAAGCATCCCGCAGCCCGACTGGAACGTCACCCGCAAGCAGATCGGTGACGAGCTGCAGGCGCTCGCCCGGGTGATTGTGGTGTTCGACCGTATGCTCGAGATCGAGGAGTACACGACCGACGCGCTCACGGCGGACGCCAACCATGTCGAGCAGATGCTGCGCAGCGCCATCACGACCACGCCTTCGGGTTCCGGCATCCAGATGTCGCCGCTCGCCTGGGCGAGTCAGTTCGTCGGGATCGCCGGCGGCGCGCTCGGAAACCCGGCGACGCCGACCATCCAGTTCGTCCTCGGCATCATCGACGGTCTGACCCAGCCCGCCGAGACCATCCCGCTGTCGCCCGGGAACATCCTGACCGACTATCGCTTCGCCCTGCTCGAGGATCTGATCAGCGTGCGTCAGGCGATCGAGACGCGCGAACGCCGAGTGCGTGGTGACTGGGGCAAGCTGATGACCTTCGGTACGCGCTACCCCGGGATCGAGATCGGCAACCTGCCCGGACGCTCCGAGGATCACACGCAGCGCCTCTATCAGCGCGTGCTCATCGAGCTCTACACGATCAACCACAGCAGCGGCTTCCGCAAGGGATCCGACTGGGATCCGACGCGCTACACGCCGCTGTACATCACCTTCGACTTCGATCGTTCGGACCCGTACGCGATCCGCGTGGGCCTCGTGCGCAAGCCCGCGTACCGCGACCTCATCAGCTTCCCGTCCGAGGCGGCCATCGGCGAGCTGACGGGATTCAGCGAGATCGACTTCTTCTGGGGTGACGATCCCTGGTTCTGGGAAGGCGGCCGATACCCGGCTCGTCCCTGATCCGGCATACGATGTTCCAAGCCATGACGCGGCGATGCGGAGGTCGAACGGCCTTCGCATCGTCGCATGGGCTATCCTAAGATGACAGCCCATGGAGACGCACGACCCGAAGGAAGAAGACCCCACCGACGGACCCTCGCCCGATATCACGAAGGCCCTGGCGCGCGTCCAGCGCCTCGACGACGAGGCGGCGGCGGAGGTCCTCCCCGTCCTGTACGCGGAGCTGCGACGGCTCGCCGAATCCCACATGCGACGCGAGGCGGCCGGCCACACCCTGCAGCCCACCGCGATCGTCCACGAAGCCTATCTGAAGCTCGTGCGAGGGGCCGAATGGAGCAGTCGAGAACAGTTCTTCGGGATCGCATCGCGAGCGATGCGCCAGATCCTCGTGGACCACGCCCGAGGCCGGAACGCCGACAAGCGCGGCGGTGGTCAGGCGCCGGCGAGCCTCACCCTATCGGAAGTACCCGGTTCGGCCGCCTCCGATGGCCTTGCCGGGAACCTCGACGTGATCGCCCTGAACGCGGCGATCGAGGAGCTGTCTTCCATGGACGAGAGAATCGCATCGGTGGTCGACCTCCGCTTCTTCGGCGGGCTCACGGTCAAGGAGACCGCGCGTGTGCTCGGCGTATCGTCCTCGACGGTGGACGACGACTGGTCCTTCGCCCGCGTGTGGCTACGCCGCAAGCTCGGAGCTGAATCATGAGCGCCGGCTCTCCCGAGAGGTTCCGACGGATTCGCGAGCTCTTCCTCGGCGCGCGCGATCTCGACAGGACGGCACGCGCCGCGTACCTCGCCGAGCATTGCGGGCAGGACGGCGAGCTGGCGCGCGAAGTCGAATCGCTTCTTCGCGAGCACGATTCCGCGACGCCGGACTTCGAAGAGGCGGTCTCGGATGCGGTCGCCGAAGCCGCGGCGTTCGCCACGCCCGATCCCGCGAGCTCCACGACGGCCCCCCTGGCCTCGGGCGGCGCCCTTCCCGAGCGCATCGGAACGTACCGGATCCTGCGCCGCATCGGAGCCGGCGGGATGGGAACCGTCTTCGAAGCCGAACAGGAGAGCCCGCGCCGCAAGGTCGCACTGAAGGTACTGCGCGCCGAGTTCGCGTCGTCCGCGTTGCTACGACGCTTCCGCCAGGAGTCCGAAATCCTCGGCAGGCTGCAGCATCCGGCCATCGCCAAGATCTACGAGGCGGCGACCTTCGATGCAGACCGCCCGTACTTCGCGATGGAGTTCATCGACGGCATCTCGCTCACGGCTTACGCCCGCGAAGAGAAGCTCGGTCATCGCCAGCGGCTCGAGCTCGTCGCGGAGATTGCCGACGCGATCCAGTACGCCCATGACAACGGCGTCGTCCATCGCGATCTCAAGCCGTCGAACGTGCTCGTCGACCGCGCCGGTCGCCCGCACATCCTCGACTTCGGCATCGCGCGCGCCGACTCGCTCGACACGACGCTCGCCACCGGCACCGGCCAGCTCCTCGGCACCCTG
>CAZQZX010000342.1:0-4950 GCA_964597885.1 uncultured Planctomycetota bacterium | reverse complement strand
GGAAGGGTCCGGCGGCGACAAGGACCCGAAGAAGGAAGGGTCCGGCGGCGACAAGGACCCGAAGAAGGAAGGGTCCGGCGGCGACAAGGACCCGAAGAAGGAAGGGTCCGGCGGCGACAAGGACCCGAAGAAGGAAGGGTCCGGCGGCGACAAGCAGCCGCAGACGGCGTCCTCGTCGGGCACCAAGCCCCCGTCGAAGAAGTGACCGTGCGGGGGCCCACGCCCCCGCCCTGAGCCGCGACACGACCTGCAGCCGCGACGCAGCCGCAACCCCATGAGGAGGGACGGCCCATGGCCGAGGAACAGCAGCAGCTCACGCCGACCGAGAGGAAGGCGCGCGAGGACTACCGGAAGCGAAACGAGCCGGTCGAAGTGATCGGCCCGATGGGCGCGCGGCACACGATCCCCCGCGGCGAGCTCGGGTACTTCCGGACGCGCGGCTTCCGGACGCTGGACGAAGACCGGGACAAGGAAAACCGCGTCGAGATCTACGTCGTCGAGGACGTTCCGAAGTACGACCCGGGGAAGGAAACCGGCGGCCCGAAAAGCACGTTCGGCAAGCACATCGTCGTCAAGAACGTGCGACCGAGTCTCGTGAAGCGCTGGGTCGCCGAGAACGGCGCGTTCGAGGACCGGAAGAACGCGCAGCGCGCGCTCGACTCGCACATCCACCGGGCCCGACTCGCCCGCAGCGACGCGACGAAGCCGGTGTCCCAGCCGGCGACCGCGGCCGAGAGCGAGACGAAGTCGAAGAAAGCCGAGGACTGACCGATGGCGGCGACGTTCGTGGTCGAGGACGGATCGGGGAAGGTGGACGCGAACAGCTACGTGTCCGTCGCCTTCGCCGACCAGTACTTCCTCGAGCACGGCTCGCCGCTCATCTGGCCGGGACTCACGTCCCCTTCGATCAGCTTCGCGGCGGCCGACAACTCGGTGAACGACGCCGCGTCTCGGTTCCTCGCGATCGGGCTCCGGGCGGGAATGTCGGTGGTGCTTTCGGGCTCAACGGGTGGGCAGAACGACGGGCGAGCGAAGGTGGCGGTGGCGACGGCCGGGAAACTGGTGCTCGCAGGGATCTCGCTCGCCGAGGAGGCCGCTGGCGAAACGGTCTCCGTCCTACCGGACCAGGAGGAGGCGCTCCGAGCTGGGGCCCTCTTCCTGGATCTCGAATACGGGGAGCGGCTTCCCGGCCGACCGCGGCGGATCGAGCAGGCGCGCCGGTTCCCGCGAACCGGGATCTGTGTCGACGGCCGCGAGGTCCAGCACGACGAGGTGCCGATCGGTTGGAAGCAGGCGAACTGCGAGGCGGCCCGCCGCTACATCGAGAAGGGAGAGCTCCTGCCCTCGGTCGAGCAACCGGGGGCCGTGAAGTCGGTTCGGAAGAAGTTCGCGGTGATCGAGACGGCAACCACCTACTCGGGTGGACGGGCGGATGTGCCGTGGCTACGGAAGATCGATCTGCTCGTCGCTCCCTATTTGCAGCCCTCGGGCCTTTCTCTTCGAGGTTGATCGGTGTCTGAGCTTTCGGATGAGTTCTCGGAGGTGGCGGTCGAGCAGATCGCGGAGTTCGGCGAGGACGTCGTCGTCACGCTGAAGACCGCGACCTCGACCGACCACGTCGACAGACCGCTCACCGAGGAGGACGGTCCGTCCCACGAGCTTCGCATGGCCATCCTCCCCTTCAAGACCGAGCTCGTCGACGGGACGGCGATACGCGCGGGAGACATGCAGGGCTGGATCGCAGCGGCCGACGCCCTCTTCGACGTCCAGGAGGGCATCGAGATCACGCGAAAGCTCAGCGGCAAGGTCTGGACCGTCCTGAAGGTGACGGAAGCGGCCCTCAACGATGCCGTCATCGCCTACGAGCTCCATCTGCGGGGACCGCGCAAGGAAGCCGTCGCATGATCACGAACCGGCGACAGTTCGAACGAGACCTGAAGGCGCAGATCAACCTCCCCCGCCGGCTCGTGGTCCCGCTCCACAAGCGAGCCGCGCTCGAGGTGGACCGGAAACTCGTGCTTCGCACACCCGTGGACCGCGGGGCCGCGCGAGGCGGGTGGATCACGACGGTGGGTCGACCGACCGACCGCGCGCCCGCGGGCGACGACCCTTCGGGAGCCGCGGCGATCGCGCGGAACCAGGCGATCTCCGCGACGATCCGCAACTTCGCCATCTCGTGGCACCAGAACCCTCTTGCCCACACCCGTGTCCTCGACGAGGGCCTTTTTGACCCCTCGGACCCCGGTCCGTCGAAGGATCCACGGCCGGGGCGCACGGGACGAGTCCTGGTCGAAGGCGGGTTCTCCACCCAGGCTCCTCGCGGAATGGTCGAGGTGACGTTCCGAGAGATCGAGGCGAAGTACTCGCGGATCGCGAGCCTGCTCTGATGGCGCTTCCCGAGCTGCTGGCACTGGTCGAGACGCGCTTCAAGACGCGCTTCCCCGACGTCGACGGGATCGAGACGTTTTACCCGAACGACCAGGTGAAGGAGCGGCCCGCCGAAGGCCTCCACCGCGAGCTCGAGTGGGAGGTGGGTGAGAGCGACCCCATCGCGGTCCGGGACGGGGACGCCGGGCGCGACTGGACCCCGGTCACGCTCGTCGTGAAGGTCTTCACGAAGATCGGACTCAGTCCACAGCCGGCGATCGAGGCCGCACAGGCCATTCGGCAGTCATTCTCGGAGCCCCCGGTCTCGGAGGTCGTCGGCTCGGGAGCCGTGCACTACGAGGGCGGGTCGATCGCGATCGTCGGTCGGACCCGCCAGACGCCCGACTTCTTCCGGGTGGACGCCCGGATCCGGGCCGCAATCGAGGAATCCACGGGCGCGACGTCGACCTGACGGGACGCCGAGGCAGGTAACCAGGGAGGGAATCAGATGTCGTTCCGAAACACGTCCTCGAAGAAGAGGACCACTCTTTCGCTGTACGAAGAGATCGACGGGTACGGGCTGATTCCGGACCCCGCGCCCACCGTCCAAGCGTTGCTCGAGCGGGGCGACTCGCTCGTGGCGACACCTACCTTCGCTCGGTCGGAGTCCCGAGAGCCGGCGGGCAACATCCGAGGCGGGATCGACTCCTCGATCCGAGCGAGCGGGAACGTGGACACCCACCTCATCTTCGGGCACTACGCCAAGCTCCTGCAGGCTGGATGGCGAGCCGCGGGGTTCAGCTCGTCCGAGAAGCACGTCGACGGCGCGACCACGATCAGCTTCGAGTCGATTGCCGATGCCCCGGGATCCTACGCCCGGATCCTCGACTCGGCCAACGGTCTCGGCGACTACGACGTCGGCGAGACGACCCGGATCGTCACGGCCGAAGGCACCAACAGCAAGACGGTGAAGATCCGGTCGGTCGCGGCCGGCGTCGTCGAGATCGAGAACGGCGACTTCGTCACGCAGAGCGCGGCCACGGCCGGCGCGACCACGATCACGCAGTTCCCCTCGATGCTGAACGGTACGGCGTGCCGCTCCTTCGGGCTCGAGCGCATCTACACGGACCAGACTGTGAACCCAGTCGAGTCCCTCTTCCTGGGTATGCTCGTGAACGAGATCGAGATGCAGCTCCAGCCCGGCCAGATCATCAACACGCGCTTCGGGCTCGTCGGCCGAATCGAAGAAGACCGAACGACGTCGATCGCCGGAGCGACCACCCCGGCACCGAGCGCAAGCCTCCTGAGCGCCGTTCGGAGCGTCCCGAGGCTCCGGATCGGCGGCGAGAGCCTGCTGCTGAGCCAGATGACGCTTCGGCTCACGAACAACGCGGAGCCCATCGAGGTCGTCGGCGAGTACGGCCCGATCGACTGGTCCCTCGGGGATTTCGAGCTCACGGGCGATCTGCAGCTGCTCATGACGACGGGCACGATCTCGTCGGCGACCGAGTACACGAAGGCGGTCGCCGGTACGACGTCGTCGCTCTACCAGGTCCTCAAGGACGCGGCCGGCAACGAGCAGTTCTTCGATTTCCCCGTCATCCGCTACACGGACCGAAGCCGCGCCCCGCAGGACAGCGGCGCCGGCCCGATCATCGTGAACCTGCCGTTCCAGGTGGAGCTGAACGACGCCGACGGCGCGTCCGCCCGCTACGGCGAGCTCGCCGCGGCCGCGTAACGAGGCACGAGGCGCGCGACACAAGAAGAACATCCTGGGTCGCCGGGGCACCTGAAGACCTCCTCGTCTTCATGGCCCTGGCGGCCCTGGTTCCAACCCGACGAGGAGGATGGACAAGATGACCGAAGCAACCGCCACGAAGGAACGCGAGAAGAAGCCGGCGAGCCTGGCCAGTATCCGGCTCGACCTCGACGCCGAGGTGAAGGGCACCTGGACCACCATCTACGGGATGGCCTTCAAGCTCGCCCGCCTGCGCAACCCGAACCACGAAGACGCCATGCGCCGGATCGCGCTCGAGCGCAGGGAAGCGCGTGACTTCGACACGGAAGACCTCCTGGGCCTACAGCTCCAGATCTCGCGTGAAGCGATGCCCGGCACCGTGATCCTCGACTTCGGCCGACCGGGTGAAGAGGTCCGAGACGAAGAGGACGGCGAGCCCATCCCCTACTCGGTCGAAACCTGCCGGGAGATCATCGCCGACGAGCGAAACCGTCTCTTGGTCGAGGCGATCGAGCAGTTCGCCGGCCGGACGAAAAACTACCTGGAGCGCGTGGTGGGAAACTCGCGCCCGTCGCCCGATTCCTCGGATCCGGCCTAGGGCGACAGCAGATCGAGTTCATGTGCCTCCCGGAGGTGGTCGCCGAGACGGGATTCCGGATCCCCCGTCCCGGGGCTGCCTTCCGGGAGGAGTGGGAGTTCTTCTACGAGCTCAGCAAGCGCCGCGGGCGGACGGCGTGGACCGGCAAGGGCCTCCCGCTTCAGGAATCTGAGATCGAAAGCGCCTTGAACAACCGCGGGATCCGGGACATCGAGACGCGCGAGCACTTCGCCGAGGTTGCGCGGCG
>CAZQZX010000341.1:0-4960 GCA_964597885.1 uncultured Planctomycetota bacterium | reverse complement strand
AGCGCGCGCCCCGCGGCCGCTCGCACTCCGAGGATCGGATCGTCGAGAAGCGGCGCCGCCAGATCCGGTCGCAACGCGGGGTCAACGCGCATCAGCCCCCGCAGCCAACCGAGACGCACGACAGGATCCTCGTCGGCCGAGGGTGATGCGCCCTTGCCGTTCGCGAGCTCGACCATCGTCTCGACCCCGCCGGGCACCGTCCCGAGCAGCGACAGCGCCGTTCCACGCACGATTCCCGGGACCTCCGGATCCGACGCGACCTCGCCGAGCTTCCGCGCGGCATCCGGTGCACCGCGCCGACCGGCCGCGATCGCGAGCGGCCATTCGACACGATCCGAGACGCTCCGCCCCGCCGCGCGCGCCTCTTCGCGCCAGCCGTCCACCGCCGCCGCCGCCCATTCCGCCGGACGATCGTCGTGGCATCCCGTGCACGCATTCGGAGTCCCGATCGAAACGGTCTGATCGGGACGCGGGATCCGGAAGCCGTGATCCCGCCGCGGGTCGACCACCATGTAGGAACGCGAAGCCATGTGGCACTCGACGCACGACGCGCCCGCCGTTCCCGGCTCGTGATGGTGGTGCGAGGGATCGTCGTACTTCGACGCCAGATGACACTGGCTGCAGAGCGTGTTCCCCTTCGCGATCAGGCCGAGGCCGTGGGGCTCGTGGCAATCGGTACACCGCACGCCGGCCGCGTGCATCTTGCTCTGCAGGAACGATCCGTACACGTAGACCTCGTCGAGGATCTGACCGTCCGCGTGGTAGAGCCGCTCCTCGAGAAGAGCCGGAAGATGCGTCTCGAGGAACGGCAGCCCGTGCTCGTACTCTTCGCGGATGACGGCTCGCCTCGCGTGGCATCGGGCACACGCGTCGATCTGCGCGCTCGACTCGAGAGGCTTCGTGCGCGCGGCGTTCCCCGTCTCGGGATCGATGATCCACGCGCCGTTGCTCCGATCGCGCAGCAGCACGTGCAGTCCGTAGGACGCGTCGTCCGCGCGCGCCGCTTCGTCGAGCTTCGCCCACTCGACGTGTCGCGACCCGGGGCCGTGGCAAGCCTCGCACGAGACGTCGATCTCGCTCCAGCGCGTGGCGTAAGCGTCGCTCTCGAGATCGTACTCCTTGCGCAGATCGGTCGAGTGACACTCCGCGCACATGTGGTTCCAGTTCTGGCTCGGCTTCGTCCAGTGGAGCTCGTCGCTGTGCGGGATCACCTCGTCGGGGTAGAGGTGGTACCAGCGTTGCCCGCCCTCTTCGCGCGGTCGCGTGTCCCAGCAGATCGAGAGCGCCTGGAGCCGACCTCGCTCCATCTCGATGAGGTACTGCTGAAGCGGCTCGACGCCGAACGCGTAGGCGATGGGGTATTCCGTCAGCGTGCCGTCGGGGCCGTCGGTACGAACGAAGTAGCGTTCGTCGCGACGGAAGAACGTCGAGACGACGCCGTTGTGATCGAAGGTCGCGTCGTCGAAATCGCCGAGCACCGTGTCGGCGGTCGCGGGCTGCATCGCCAGATCGTGGTGGGAGCCCGCGTGCGCCTCGGCTTCCGCCGCATGACACGACGCGCACGTGTCGCGACCGACGAAGGTCGCCGACGGGCGCCGGACATCGCCCGACCCCGCTCTCCCCTCACCCCCCGCGTCCCCGGTACCGGAACCTCCGTCCCCGGAGCAGCCGACCGCCGCGACCAGCGTCGCGAGCAGCATCCAGATTCGTATTCGAGCCAACATCCGCGCAGCCTCCCGGGGGCGGCCGGCGTCGGCTCGCGCATCCCGCCGGCATTGTAGCTATGCGGGCGACTGGATTTCGAGCGAACGCTCTCCTACCCTCTTCGCATGAGAATCGAGCTCGACGACATTCGCCGGGCGGCGGAGCGCGTTTCTCCTCACGTCCACCGTACGCCCATGCTGCGGTCGGCCTATCTGAGGGACCGTCTCGGCGCCGAAGTGCGGCTGAAGAACGAGTCCGTCCAGAAGACCGGCTCGTTCAAACCGCGCGGGGCCGTGAATCGTATCCTCTCGATGTCGCCCGAGGAGCGGGCGCGCGGCATCGTCACCGTTTCGGCCGGGAACCACGCCGCCGCGGCCGCCTACGCCTGCCGCACGCAGGGCATCCCGTGCACGGTGGTCATGCCGCAGACCGCGCCCGAGGTCAAGATCGACGCCACGCGCGGCTACGGTGCGACCGTCGTGCTGCACGACGACATGCGAAGCCTGTTCGCGCGCTGCGAGGAAGTTCGCGAGGAACAGCAGGCGACGTTCCTTCATCCATTCGACGATCCCGCCGTCATCGCGGGCACCGGCACGGCGGGCCTCGAGATCCACGAGGACTTCCCGGAGGTCGACACCGTCGTCGTCTGCGTGGGCGGCGGCGGCCTGATCTCGGGCGTGGCGCGAGCGATCAAGCGACTGAAGCCGGGCACCCGCGTGGTCGGCGTCGAGCCGGTCGGCGCGCCGACGATGACCGAGGCCCTGTCGCGAGGCGAGCCCTACAAGCTCCCGAAGATCGAGTCGATCGCGGACGGTCTCTCGGCGCCGTTCGCCGGCCAGCACAATCTCGACGTGGTCCGCGAAGACGTCGACGAGGTGGTTCTCGTCACCGACGCCGAGATCCTCGAGGCCGTGCTGGTCCTCATGTCGCGCGTGAAGGTCGTCGCGGAGCCCGCCGGCGCCGCCGCGCTCGCCAGCCTTCTCTCGGGGAAGGTCCGGATCGACGAAGGCTCGAACGTCTGTGCGACGGTGAGCGGCGGCAACCTCGATCCGCACCTTCTCGCGGCCTGGCTCGGCTGAGAGCGACTTCGCGACGGCGGTCGGCTTCTCAGTCGAAGCTCTCCAGGAAACGCGCCGCGTGCGCGCCGCCGTTGTACACGTGCGGTGAGATACGCCAACCTCCGGCACGTCGCGAGACGAACACGCCACGCTCGAGCAGGCGCTCGCTCAGCGGGTCGAAGTCGCGCGGGTCGCGCGGTTCCACGCGGAACAGGTGACCGGCCTGCTCGGCACCGGCCGGAGCGCTGATGGCAAAGCGATCGGCGTCCAGCGACTCCGCGAGAACGCGGGCGAACGCGGCGCCGTGTGCGCCGATCGACGCCGGGCCCAGCTCGTCGAGCAGCGCGAGGCCCGCTTCCCAGGCCGGCAGCCGCAGGAACGCCGAGCTCTCGCCGTGGTCGAACTTGATCGCGGGCGACGCGAACTCGCTCGCGTACTCCGTCAGGCGGTTGAAGTCGCTCGATCCCTCGAAGTTCTTCCAGTTCCACTCGAGCGGATCGAGGATCTCCTGCAGGCGCGGCGAGAGTCGCACGAAGCCCGTTCCGTAGGGACCGAGGAGCCACTTGTAGCCCGCTCCGATCACGACGTCGATGGGGACGTCGTCCGCGATCGGCGCATCCGCCCCCGCACTCTGCGTGACATCGAACAGGGTCAGCGCTCCCGCATCCCGCGCGGAAGCCACGAGGCGGGGCACGTCGAGCCGCCGACCGTCCGTCCACGACAAGGGCTCGACCGCCACGAGCGCGGTGTTCTCGTCGAGATGCTCGAGCAGCCGATCGGTCGCTCCGGCACCGCCGTCGACGAGGACCAGCCGAAACCCGAACGGCTCGAGCGCGCGCCACGGATAGACGTTGCTCGGGAACTGGCCGTCGACCCCGAGGATCGTCCGACGCTCGCCCACGATCCGCGGCGCATCGAGCCGCAGATTCCAAGCCATGAGCGAGGCGCCGTAGCTCACCGAGTCGTTCAGGCTGAAGGCTCCCGGCTCGCCCCCGACCACACGCGCGAGAAGATCGCGCACCCGCTCGAGCGGCGCGAAGAACTCGTCCGGTGTGAAGCTCGGACGCGCCATGCGATCGACCGTCGCGTGCAGCTGACGGAGCGCCGTGATCGGCTCGGGAGACATGTACGCGGCGTTCAGGAACGCGTGATCGGGAGGCATCGGCTCGAAATGCGAGCACGCCGCGTGATCGAGTGAGGATGGATTCGTCATCGAATGTATCCGAGCTCGCGGAGCTGCTGCTCGGTACGCCCGCCGACCGCTCCGCCCTTGGCCATCGGCAGTCGCCGCGAAACGGATTCTCGCTCGACTCGTGCCGCCACGTCGCGTAGCTTCTCCAGTGTCGCGCCCAGCGACTTGTCGTAGACCCGATTGCGGCGCTCGCCCGGATCCTCTTCGAGATCGTAGAGCTCCTCGCCGAGCTCTCCGTCGTAGAAGCGATGGACGAGCTTGTAACGACCGAGCTGCACCGAGCGCAGATACGACTTCGGCGCCCACTTGCCCGTCTTCTCGTCGCGGTCGCTCTTGCGGATGAACTCGCCGACGATCGGCCCCTCGCGGAAGGGACGATGCCCTTCGATCCTCGGGAGCCACGACTCTCCCGGAGCCGGATCCGCCGACTCCACTCCGAGCGCGTCGAGCAGCGTCGCGCTGAGGTCGACGAGGCTGACCGGCGCGGCGATCCTGCGTCCGCCCCCCCTGGCCTGCGGGAACCGCAGAACGAGCGGAACGTGGAGCAGCTCTTCCCACAGCTTCGCGTGATGCATGAAGCCGCCGTGCTCGTTGAACTCCTCGCCATGGTCCGACGTGACGACAATGAGCGTATCCTCGAGAAGTCCGAAACGCTCGAAGCTCCGCATGAGCTTGCCGAGGAGAGAGTCCGCGTAGCCGATCTCTTCGTCGTAGCGCGCCAGCAGCTGCCGCTGATCCGCCAGGCTCTCGCGATCCACCGACTTCCAGAAGCCCTTGTCGGTTCCGCCCCGAGGCTTCTTCCCGTCCGGGCCGTACACGTCGTCGAACGTCAGCATGTCGCCGTCGTACCCGGGGTCGTAGCGACCCGAGAAGCCCGGCGGCGGCAGATACGGCGAGTGCGGGATGTACGTGTGCAGGAACGCGAAGAACGGGTGGCGCTTCTCGGATTCCTTGCGGAGCCACTCGATGGCGCGCCCGAAGTCGCCGCGGCCGGTGCGGTCGAGGC
>CAZQZX010000340.1:4786-4999 GCA_964597885.1 uncultured Planctomycetota bacterium | reverse complement strand
TAATAGACGTTCGGACCGGTGCCGGCCTCGGTCTTCCGCGACGAGAGACGCTCGTCCTTGCGCATACGCGAGACGACGCTCTCCGGATCGTGGAAGTCGCCGGGGATAATCGCCTCGGTCGGGCACACCACGGCGCACGCCGGCGCCATCCCGAGCTCGGTGCGGTGCGCGCAGAAGTGACACTTCTCCGCCGTCCCGGTTCCCTCGTTGATG
>CAZQZX010000340.1:0-4776 GCA_964597885.1 uncultured Planctomycetota bacterium | reverse complement strand
ACGGGCACGCCTGCATGCATCCCTTGCAGCCGATGCACACGTTGTGGTCCACGTCGACGATGCCGTCATCGCGCTTGTACAGCGCCGTGACGGGACAGATCTCGACGCACGGTGCCGCCGAGCATTGGTTGCAACGCAGAACCCCGAACGTTCGACGCACCTCCGGGAAATGCCCGGTCTCGGTGTACTTCACCCAGGTGCGGAAGCTCCCGAGTGGAACGTCGTTCTCCGCCTTGCAGGCCACGGTGCACGCGTGACAGCCGATGCACCGGGACTGATCGATCACGAATCCGAGCTGCAAGCGCGCACCTCTTTCTCGCTGGCAATCGCCCCCGGACGGGAACGTCCTTGGCGTGAGGGAATCCGGCAAACCTCCGAAAACGGCGCGATCCTACCACAACCTCTTCGACGGTGTCGACCGCGCACGACGTCTCGGAACACTCCTAATCCAAGAGCGGGATCTCGATCTCCGCACGGGCCTCACGCACCTTGCGGATGACGACGAAATCTTCCGAAATGACGATCTTGTAGACCGCCCCGCCCTTGGACTTCTTGACGTGGTACTCCGTCGGACCTTTCGCCCGTTCGATGATCTCGTGCGACTGGATCAGACCACCCGTGACCGCCGCGTCCGCCGCGTCGAGCACCTGGTGCGGAACCTCGGTCCGGCCGAGGCTCTTCTCGGTCTCCATCACGCGACCCTTCTTGTCGATGACGAGCTCCCAGTCGCGGTCGTCGTGCCGCATCTTCACTTCCCACGCGTCTCCGCGGGTGGTGAGCTCGCGCTCGGCGCCGGTGATGACTGCGCCCGGCAGGAACGCTTCCGCCGCGGCCCGCACGTTCTCCGGCAGCGCTTCCGGCGGGATGTCCGCCTCGGCCTCTCGAATCGTTCCGTCCCGGTCGATCTCGAGCTCCATGGCACCGTCGGGAGCGGCTTCGTCATAGAGCGCCACGACCGAGGTCGGCACGCGGCCGAGCCTGGGGGAGCCGCAACCCACGGCGATGATCGAAGCCATCAGAATCGCGAAAATCACGAGTGAGGTTCGGACCTGCATCTTGCGTTACCTCCGGTTCGAATACATGGTGACTCTTCGTTCCCCGAGCGGCACGGTACCAAACCGGGCGCTCACAGTTACGGCGGGGTAACAGCGGCACCGGACGGATACGCCCGGGCCCTGGCTCCCCCGCTCGGCCGTGCAGACCCAACTCTATTTGGCGAAATGGATTGGGCCAGAACGCGACGAATCGAAACATTCGGCACCCGCGTTGCGCCACGGCCAGGATCTAAGCTCCACACACACAGGGGTCCGGGCGCCCGGCAAGCGCCCTTCTTTTTTATCCGCCGAACGGACGGCTAGAGAGGATCGAATGACGACGACACGAACGGCTTGGATCGCGATCGTGGCCGCGGGGCTCATGCTGGTGGCGCCCGCCTTGGCCGAGGAGACCGCAGCGCCGCAGGGAGACGACGTCGCCCGTGCCACCGCGCTGCTCGACGAGGGCAAGATCGACGAAGCCCGCCCGCTCTTCGAGACGGCTCTCGAGAGCGACCCGGAAAACGCCGACGCGCACGTCGGAATCGCGCGCATCGAGATCGCTTACGGCGAGTGGGATCTGGCGATCGACCATCTCATCCCCGTGCTCGAGAAGCACCCCGAGCACGCCTCGGCAAACCTCTACAACGGCATCGCGCTGTACTACAAGGCGCTCAAGGCGATCGACGACCAGAAGATCAGCGGCTACGTGGCCTCGCTCTTCAGCGACGCCCAGGCGAGCTGCGAGATCGCCGCGAAGGTCGACCCGGAGAACATCGAGGCCTACCAGTACCTCGGTCTCGTCTTCTACTATCAGAACGACTTCGCCGGCGCGATCGAAGCCTTCGAGCGCGGCCTGAAGGTGAAGCCCGACGACGCCTTCTCGCACTTCCAGATCGGTGAGTCCTACCAGGTCCAGAGCGAGTGGGATTCGGCGATCCCGCACTACAAGCGTGCGATCGAATGCGAGCCGCAGTACGCCGAGGCGTACCGCAAGCTCGGCCTTTGCGAAGAGTTCCTGAAGCAGCTCGATGCCGCGGGCGAAGCCTACGGCAAGGCGATCGAGATCGCGCCGGGCTACTTCGAGCCGTACAAGGATCTATGGCGCGTGTACGCCGACGTCGAGCCCGAGAAGGGTGTCGCGACGCTGGCCGCGATCGCCGAGACGCACCCCGATCTCTACACGCTCCAGTGGTACCTCGGACACTTCAAGAACAAGGCCGGCGACAGCGAAGGGGCCCTGGCCGCCTTCGACAAGTGCCTCGAGATCAGCCCGGTCTCCACGGACGTGCACCTCGAGAAGGGCCGCATCCACACGCAGCAGGGCGACCTCGTCGCAGCGACCGATGAGTACTGGACGGGCTTCCACGCCACGAAGGCCGCGGCGGAAGAGCAGGGCGCGCCGTTCGACATCGAGAAGAACAAGTTCTTCACCGCTCTCCTCGACATGACGTCGTCCTACGGAAGCCAGCAGAAGTTCGAGCCGGCCGAGCAGCTGCTCCTGAAGCTCGCGGAAGCGGCGCCGAGCTACGGATTCGTCTGGAGCAACCTCGGCCTCGTCTATCGCGACTGGGGCAAGGACAAGGAATCCCTCGACGCCTACGCCAAGGCCGCCGAGCTCCTCCCGTACGACGCGCAGGTCCTGAACGACTACGCGGTCGTCCTGGACTACAGCTTCGACCGACGCGACGAGGCCTACGTGCTGTACAAGAAGGCCGTCGAGATCAGCGAGAACGGCGACGCGATGGAGAACCTCGCGCGCTACTACATCCTGAACGGCCTGTACGAGGAAGCGGTGCGCATCACCGAACGCGGGCTCCGCATCGAGCCGGATCGTATGATGTTCATCCGCTACCGTGACAACGCGCTGCGCAAGCTCGGACGGCTCGGCGCCGACGAGACTGCCGGCACGCGCTAGTCGATCGACCCCACAATCCAAAGAAGAATCCCGACGCCGGGCGCCGCGAAAACGGCGCCCGGCTTTCGATTTCGAAGGGGGAACCCGATGCGTTTCCACGTCCTTTCGAGCACTATGCTCGTCACGATCCTCGCTCTGTTAGCGACCGCGGAAGCTCCGGCCGCCGCGGTGTCCGGCACGGTGATCAACGAGGCCGGCCAGCCGCTCGAAGGCGCCGCCGCGCGACTCCTGCCCGTGGCGTCCAGCGGGCGAGGCAGCGGAGGCGGCGGGGCGATCCCGTCGCCGATGCAGACGACCGATGCGAGCGGCGGCTTCGCTTTCGACTCGGTGCCGAACGGACTGAATGTCCTCGAGATCACGCTGCCCGGCTTCCGACCGTACCGCGAGCTGCTCGGCGGCTCCGGCACCGAATCCACCGGTCGCCAGATCCGCATGCGCCTCGGCGAGTCCCCGGACGCCATGCCCTGGGTGAGCTCGCTCGCCACCGCGCTGCAGCAAGCCGGCGACGACCGCCTCCCGGCGATGATCTTCATGACGATGGACAACGAGCCGGGCTGCGACCGGATGGCGGCGAACGTCTATCGCGAGCCCTCCGTGGCCGAGATGGCCTCGCATCTGTTCCCCGTGCGCGCGTCCGCGGCTCAGCGGTCGAACCTCGTCTCCTTCTACTTCAACGGCCCGGCCGTCCAGGTCCCGGCCCACATGTTCCTGACGCCCGGTGGCGGCGTCATCGCGCGACGCGTGTTCGAGCTCGATGCGGCGACCGTTCGCAACATGATGATCGAGGCCATCCGCTTCGTGAACCCGGATCGTGCGATCGAGGCCGCGACGCAGTACTACGCCGATCTCTCGGAATCGCTGCGCTTCGGCGACACCGTCGATCGGGGTCACGCGTTCGAGAACCTGCTACGACTCGCACGCGCCGGAGACGAAGTCGCGCGGACCGCGATGTTCGCCGCAGATCCGTCGAGCCTCTCCGCCGCCCAGGAGAGCGAGCTGCTCGACGTCCTGCTGCGTCGGATGGACGTGAGCACCAGCGGGCCGTTCGGTCGGCTCGTCTCGCAAGGCAGCACGAACCTCCGCGCCGAGGCGATCGGACGCGTCGCCGAGCTCGAAGCGACGCGCGCGTACTCGGCTTACCTCGCGATCCTCTCGTACGCGAGCGATGCCCCGACGCGCGCTTCGGCCGAGGCCGCGCTCGGCGTC
Organism: uncultured Planctomycetota bacterium; assembly: GCA_964597885.1. Taxonomy (GTDB): domain Bacteria; phylum Planctomycetota; class JACOTG01; order JACOTG01; family JAUIME01; genus CAZQZX01. Next base: position 618 of record CAZQZX010000340.1, on the reverse strand, counting down.
CGTCGCGACGCGAGCGGTCTGCGCTTCACGGGACTCTCCGAGAAGCGCGACGTACAGGTGGCGATGGCGATGGCGCGCCACGGCGACCGGGCGGCGCTCGATACGCTCTTCGAGGCGATCTCCGATGCCGGCTCGCCTCGGCGCACCGATGCCGCCATCTCGCTCCTGCACTACCGCGCCGATGACGTCATGCCGTACCTGAAGCGCGAGATCGCCAAGGGCGGCGTCGACGCGGCCCTGCTCGCGCGCATCGTCGGCGAGCTCCGGGATCGACGCGGCACCGAGATCCTCCTCTCCGCGCTCGCCGACGGCAGCCTCGGCCTGCGGATGACGGCATCGATGGCCCTCGGCCGCATCGGCGATCGCCGAGCGGTGGCCGCGCTCACCGACCTCGTTCGAAGCGAGGACCTCGACGAGGCGGTTCGCGTGGCGGCGGCCGCGGCCCTGGTCGACCTCGGATCGGACGAAGGCGTGCAGGTGCTGATCGAGGCGGCTGACGATCCGGTGTTCGGCGACGGCGCCCGCGACGCACTGCGCAAGGCCCACGCGACGTCCGTTCCCCGAAGCAGCGAGGAATGGCGCCGGTGGTGGGACGATCAGCCCGGGGGCGACTCCTAG
>CAZQZX010000339.1:0-5074 GCA_964597885.1 uncultured Planctomycetota bacterium | reverse complement strand
CGACGGCGTACCCCGTGGTATCTACGGGCGCCTTAACGACCGCCAGGCGGTGGGCTCGATCCAGCCGAACGACGATGTCCTAGCCTTTGTGTACGTGGACGAGAACCGAGAGCCGGTGGGCGTCAACTTCGTTGGCGAAATCGGGAAGAGGGTGCAGCAGGAAGACCAAACCATCAGCACGGATTCCGATTCGCCGTGCTGTAGCGACCCGTACCCGAGCGACGAAGAGCTCCGGCGCATCCGAGAGTGGGCGTATGACGACCCGCGGGGCTGGTTCGCGTTCATCAAGGAGCGCTGGAAACACGCGGATGTCGGCTACTGGCGCGAGGGCCACGGGTGCGAGGAATACGACGGGGCCTATGACTCGTATCACCTGTCGACCGTCGGGTGGTCCGGGAACGAGGAACTCGTCGGCGCCATGAAGGAGAACTTCATCCTGTGGGGGCAGCACTGGGAGCAATCCCGAAAGGGCGGGCACTATGAGTTCCGAGTGCGCAAGCAGGAAGACCAGACCATCAGCAGCGACCCGGAGCCGCCGCGAGAGAACGCGGGAGGCTAAGATCCAGTGACCGAAACCAAGCTCATTACACCGAAGGAGGCGAATCGCCTCGAAGATCCGTCGATGGCCTATCAGGTCATGGAGCAACGCCGCGAGCTCCCTACGGCGCTCCTCGGCGGTACGCTCAAGATGCGCAACGACGGGCAGGCATGGCTCCCGAAGGAACTCGGGGAGAAGACCGACGCCTATCAGCGACGCCTACAGCGGTCGTTCCTGTTTAACGGCTACGGCGACGCCGTCCGGCGTACCGTGAGCAAGCCGTTTAGTAAGCCGGTCAGCGTTCGCGGCGAGGACATCCCCGAGCGGATTCAGGCGTTCCTCGAGGACGTGGACCTTTCCGGTAGGACGCTGCACTCGTTCGCGCGGGATGTGTTCTTCGACGCCGTGCACAACGGCGTCTCGTTCGTGATGGTCGACGGCCCGAGCGGCGAGGCTTCGAACCTTGCCGAGCAGCAGCAGAATCCTGCGATGGCGCCTCGGCTGGTCCACGCGAGCGCGGCTTCGGTGTTCAAGCTGTTCTCGACGACGAGCGGCGCGACGACGGTCGATGCGGTGTACCTGAAGGGCGAGGACGTTCGCCGTAACGGGGAGCACGGCGAAGAGACCGTCAGCGAAATCACGGTATGGACGCCGGAAGACTTCGCGACGTACGCGAAGACGAAGGAAGAGGAGGACTACGCCCTCGACGACGAAGCCTCGGGGCGTCACTCGTTCAAGATCGTCCCGATCTTCCCGGCGTACACGAACCAGACGGGCTTTATGACGGGGACGCCCCCGTACGAAGACCTGGCGTGGGTGAACCTCGCGCACTGGCAGTCGAGCTCGGACTACCGGAACAATCTGCGGATCTCTCAGGTCCCCATCCCCTACGAGGCGGGGACGCCGGTCAGCGAGGACCCGAAGGCGCCGTTCGTGATTTCGGCCTCGCACGTCCATCGGTCGCAGAGCCCGAACTACAAGATCGGCTTCGCGGAGACCTCGGGGAATGCGCTTCGGGCTGGGCGCGAGGACCTGACGGACCTCGAAGCGAAGATGATGCTCCTCGGGATGCGTCCCTTCGTGGAGAGGACAGGGAACCAGACGGCGACGGCGCGAGCTCTCGATGAGGCGAACGTTCAGTGTGACGTCCAGGCGTGGGTGCGGGGCCTTGAGCGGACTCTCGAGGCGGCGATCACGCTCGCGGCCGAGTCGATGAACGAGAAGCTGCCGGATGATTTCTCGGTGGATGTCTTCCAGGACTTCGCGGTCTCGATGAAGGCGGTGGAGAACTTCAAGGCGCTCACGGAAGCGCGGAAGCTCGGGGATATTGACCGTAGGACGTATCTCGAAGAGTCGCGGCGGCTTGGGTTCCTGGACGAGGAGACGGACATCGAGGAGCTCCTGATGGCGGTCGAGCAGGAGCAGCGGGACGCGGCTGCGATGTTCGGGACGCCTGGCCTCGACGAGGATGACGACGACGACGACACGGACGGGGGTGAAGGCGAAGAACCGGAGGCGAGTGACGAGAATGAGTAAGCCATCGATGCGGCTTCGGATAAAGACGATGGCCGACGAGATCGAGGCCCTACGGAAGATTGTGGCGGTTGCGGTGTCGTCGCTCTCGGTGCTGGCGCGAGAGGCGCACTGGCACGCGGAGGAGAGTGGCGACACGGACGAGATGGGGCCGGAGGTGTACTGCGGGCCGGGCGGCTCGGCTCGGGTGGTGGCCAGGGATGCGATTCGGGACGCGGAGCGGGTGCTGCGATGACTGACGGCGACGAGCCCACAGACGAGCTCGCGATCGAGTTCCTCTCGACCTTGACGATGGAGCAAATCATCGCGGAGATCCAGCGCCGGACGGATGCGTTCGTGTTCTCGGCGTATGTGAGGCTGTCCGAGGGAGCGTTCCGAAACATCGCGAATTGGGCGGGGGCGGGACCGACGACGCTCGGCCTCGCTTCGCGGCTGGTGCGGATGCTTGATAACGAAATGGACATGGACGATGCCATCGCAGACGAAGAGCCTTAGGGAGCTACCGCCGAGCCTGCTGTCCGCCGAGTATTACTTGGACCAGCTTAAGCTCGCACTGCCCGAGGAGCGGAGCCGTGAGCTTCTAGAGCTCGCTCGTCAGAGCCTCGTGGCCGCGGGGGACGAGATCGCTGCGGCGGTCGCAGTCGCCGCCGATGCCCCCGAACGCTACGCACAGGCGATCTGTCGCCTAGTCGACTCATACAAGGACCAAGGCTTGTAACGGCACGGAACAAGCCTCAACGGTTGTGGGAGGGTGAAGAGATGCGAGAACGACTACAGAAGATCTTCGACGACATCTGGTCGGAGCTAGTCGATGGGTGGGAGGTGGACATTCTCTGGGGCCTCGACAAGTACGAGTTCGAGCGCATCGCGCGCAAGGCGCTTCGGGACAATCCCCCGGAGCCGAAGTTCGATCCGAACGAATGGACGCCCGCCTCGGAGGCGGAGACTTCGCCCATGTGGCCGCAGGACGACGGGACGTGGAACGAGCTTCGGCCGTGGTGGTTCCGGGGGCCGGACGTGGGTGGCGGGAACCACTACCCCCCGGCTCGAGTGGACATGGTGCAGCGGTACGCGCCGGGGAAGTTCTTCGCGGTAGGGATGAAACTGACGATGGACCAGGCCAAGGAGATCGGTTGGGAGGCGGGTGGTCGCATCGACCAGGAGATCCCGATCGAGGTTGGGGAATGAAAGTCGATGGGATTCCGGAGCGTGAAGTCGTGTCGTCCGAGCTCTGGATCTACACCGCGAAGCCGGTCACCGACAGACGCGTCTTGCGGGTGATCGTGTCCACGTATCTCGAGGGCGGTGAGCCCTGGGGCGAGGACACAATACTATTGAGTGACGCCGCCGCCAGGAGGCTCCATCGGTGGCTCGGAGATTGGATTGAGGGGGGCGGGGAGGCGGCGCCCCCGCTGGTCCAGGGATGAGCGCAAGTGGCGGTGGCTCGGTTGAGGTGAGGCGCGACGCCGATGGCCGGCTCGATGAGATCGTGGCTTCGCAGCCGCGGTTCTTCCACATGGAAGATCTGGGCAACGGGGATTGGTTGATCCTCTTAGATCTGAACGAGCGGGGCCGGAGGGTTCGGATTCGGTTCAAAACTCGTGGCGTCGTGGTGGAGGAGGAACCATGATGTCCCCGCGCCTCGATCGGCTCCTTCGGAGAATGAGAGAGACCCTGGCGGATGTCCAAGCGGGGCGGTATCCCCGCCTCGTCGTGCGGAAGCTAGGTCCTGCGGTGTACATCGTGCGGAGTGAAGATGATGAAAGCGGAGCCCAAGCTAAAGATCGCGATCCGATTTCATGACCTCGAGTGGCTGCGAGACGCCATCGAGGATTTTGAAGCGAAGTACCCGAGGCTTGCCGAAGCGATCCGCGGCTCTGAGGCGCAAGAAGCCCGGGCGGCAGCGGGCGCCGACGTCGGAGATACGCTCGATGTGCAGGGATTCGATGAATCCGACCACAATGGGACCTTTCGAGTGGTGGGGGTCGATGCGCGCGGCGATCTAGACGTCCGAAGGGTGAATCCTTGATCGCCTTCCCGCCCCCACCCCCGATCGCTTACATCGTGTTCGATCGCATCTCCCTGGCAGAACACGCAAAGAAATTCGAGGCGAAATACCCGGAGCTCGCCAAGGCCCTACGCGAGAAAGACGAGCCTGATGGCGACAGCGACAAGGACACGGAAGGACCCCCGCCTAGCCACGACTAGGCGGCTCTCGACAAACGAGCAACTATCGGACGCTTCGATCCGGCATATGATCCTCCTCGAGCGCCTCAAGGAGACTGAGGCGAGGCGCATCGTCGCCATGCTCGAGCGGACGCATACCCGCATCACGAGGATCCTCGAAGAGCGTCTAGAGCGCATGATGCGCCGCGGCCCGCAGCCGATCACCACAGGGCTATGGACCACGAAGCGGTATCAGCAGATGCTTCGGGCGGTGAACGAGCGCCTGTCGACCGTACACCGGGAGGTCCGGGACGAGGTCGCGCTTCGGATGCAGGAGATCGGGCTTCGGGAGATCGACTTCGAGGTTGCCTCGATCCGAACGGCGATGCCGGTCGAGTGGGCTATCGAGCTCCCCGAGGCGTCGACGGTTCGGGAGATCGTTCGACGTCGACCGTTTCAGGGGAAGCTCCTGCGGGAGTGGTTCTCGACCCACGACAGGAACGTCCGCGCGGCGATCAATGAGACGGTGCGGCAGGGGATGATAAGCGGGGAGACGGTGCCGCAGATCATCCGTTCGATCCGCGGCGAGCGGGGGATCTTGGAGGGCTCGCGGCGAGGGCTCGCGGCGGTGGTCCGGACGGCGATCAACCACACCTCCACGCACGCGCGGGAGGAGACGTACCGGGCGAATGCGCAGCTGGTGAAGGGCGTGCAGATCGTCGCGACCCTGGACAGCCGGACCACGGACATTTGTAAGTCCCTCGACGGGCGGGTCTACGCGGTGGGCGAGGGGAAGCGCCCGCCGTTCCATATCGGGTGCCGCACGACGACGGCGCC
>CAZQZX010000338.1:0-5138 GCA_964597885.1 uncultured Planctomycetota bacterium | reverse complement strand
GAGGAGCCGCCCGATCCGGTGAAGATGCTCCTCGAGTGGATCGATGCCGAGCGGGACGTGGTGAAGAGCCTCGAGCGGCACGTTGGGGGCGAGGGCACGCCGGAAGAGCTCGGTGCGCTCCTCGACACGATGCTCGCCTCCCAGACCGCGAACGTCGAGAAGGCCGACGAGATCGTGGTCGAGCTGGAGCGAAAGCTCGAAGAGACCAAGCAGGCAGCCGCGCAGGCGCCGCCGGGCATGACACCGGTGCCGGGTGGAATGGGCCCGGGCGGAGCAGGGTCACAGGGCCCGCCGCCGGAGCTCTTCGAAGCCGCGATCGAAAGCGTGCGCGCCGCGAAGGCGCTGCAGGAAGAGAGTCGCACGAAGCTCGACGAAGGCGACACCGCGGCCGCACAGTTTCCGGCGGAGCGCTCGCTCGATCCGGCGATCGAGGCGCTCGGAGCCATCGAGCCGATGCGGGGGCTCGAGCGACTGGCGCTCGTGGGACTCGAGACGCAGGAGCACGTCCTGCGCGGGCTCGGCGCATCCGACAGCGAGACCACGCCGGCGCGGCAGGCCGGAAACATCCAGCGTACGGCTCGCCTCCAGGGCAAGGTCCAGGCGGCGATCACGCAGCTCGAACCGGCACTCGCCGCGGCGAAGGAAGCGGAAGCCGCAGCCGCGGCCCAGCCGGGCGCGCCGACCCCGGTAGAAGACCCTGATCTGAAGGATCTCCCGAGCCCGCTCGAGCGAATGGTTGCCGCGATGAAGCGCGTCGACGGCGAGGTCGTGCAGGCGGGGACGCTCGAGACCCAAGCGCTCGAGAGCCTCTCCGCCGACGCGACGAGCGAGGCGATCACGCAGGCGAACGACGCGGCGGGGCACTTGCGCGAAGCGCACGCCGAGCTCGAGGATCTCCTGAAGAACTGGCAGCAGGTTCTGGCGGACGCCGTGAAGGCGCAGAGCGAGGTGATCGTCGACAGCTCGGTGGCTCGCGCGCTGCTCGCGCAGGCCGATGCTGACGAGGTCGCCGAGGAAGCGAAGCAGTCGCTCGACGGCGCGCTCGCCAAGCAGACGGACAATCTCGTCACGACGCTGCGCGCGCTCGAAGGAGCTGTCGAGCAGCAAGCTCAGGCCGCGGCCATGGGGGGCGGGATGCCCGGTGCCATGCCGGGCGGGGCGCCCCCCGGACCTCCCGGCTCGCCGAATCCGGCCGCCGGCGCGGCGTCTCCCGGAGCGCCGGCCGAGGGCCCGGACTACGCGAAGGTCGAGCAGCTCATCCGCGAAGGTCTCGCAGCCGAGCGCGACGCCCTCGAGCGCCTGGAAGCGAGCGCGCCCGAGGAGGCGATGGAGCCCGCGACGGTCGCCTATCAGAAGCTCCGCGAAGCTCTCGAGCTCCTGAACGAGAACCAGGATCAGGGGAACGGAGAAGGCGAGCAGGAGCAGCCGCAGGATCAAGAGGGCGACCAGGACGAGAACGACGAGGACGAGCAAGACCCGAACGAAGAAGAGCCGCCGCAGGACGAACAGCCTCCCGAGGACGAGAACCAGGACGAGGACAAGGAGTCGCAGCCCACGCCGCCCCCAGGCGAGGAGGAGACGCCGCCGACGAGTCCTCAGATGCTGACGCCGCAGGAGGCCATGCGCCGACTGCTCGAGATGGCGCAGCAGCAGGAGAAGAACCGGCAAGAGCTCGAGCGCCGCTACGGCGTGCGCAGGAAGGGAAAGCTTCCCGTGGAGAAAGACTGGTGATGGGCGCGAGAACCGAGCCTCGTCGAACCGGGATCGCGGCGATCGCCGCGGCGGCCTGGGTCCTCGGAGCCGCCTTCCTCGGGGCTGTGTCCCTCGGAGCGGCGGCGCCGGCCCTCGCGAGCCCGGTCGTTGCGCAGAAGGACGAGATCAAGGTCGCGGCCGGCCTCAACGACTCCGCGATGTACCTCGGCGACGCGCTGCTCCTCACGGTGAAGGTGACGGGCGCGGAGGTCGGCTCGATCCGTCCGACGTTCCCCGACGTGTCGGGCGTGCGTTTCGACGGCCCGCACCGCAGCACCAACCGTTCGACGTTCATCGGTCCGAACGGCCGTCGCGAGGAGATCTCCACCGAGTTCACGTATCGCGTCACCGGGATCCGCGAGGGCGAGCACGAGATTCCGCGGTTCCCGATCGACGTCGAGGGCGAGCGCTACTGGTTCGACGCGAAGACCATCCGCGTGGTGAAGCCCGAGACGGACGATCGCTTTTTCGTCACGACGACCGTCGACCGCGACACCTGCTATCCGAACGAGCCCGTGCGTCTCGTGTGCCGCCTGTGGATCTCGTCCGATACGAGCGTCGATCGCCTCTACCAGTATGAGGCGCCGATCCTCGGGAGCCTCGAGAAGCTGCGCATGAAGGTGCAGCGTCCATCGCCGGGCGCCGACGCTCAGGATCTGGTGATGAGCAGCGTTCGCATCCCCGCTGAGGTCTCGATAGAAGAGCGCAAGGGCCGGCGCTACCAGGTGTACACGGTGCGCTGGGTGCTCTATCCGGACAAGTCCGGCGAGCTCTTCATCCCGCCGACGAACGCGCAGGCTTCGATTCGCGTCGGGCGCCGTCGCGTCACGGGGTTCGGCGGCGGGCGGGTCCGAGCCGAGACGAAGCGCGTGTACGCTCTTTCCGATCCGCTGACGGTCACCGTGAAGGACATCCCGGTCGAGGGGCGCCCGGAGGGGTACTACGGGCTCGTCGGGCAGTACCGGATCGAGGCCTCGCTCGATCGCAGCCGCGTCAAGGTGGGCGATCCGATTCTTCTGACGATGCGCGTCACCGGCGACGGGCTGCTCGAGACCGTGCGTCGCCCCGACCTCGCGAGCCTCGAGGAGTTCTCGGACTTCAAGATCGATGAGGATCTCTCGCCCGGTGACGTGCAGGGGAACAGCGTCGTGTTCGAGCAGACGATCCGAGCGCGGTCGGCCGGCGTCCAGGAGCTCCCGCCGATTCCCCTCGCATTCTTCGACGGGCGACGCGAGGAGTTCCGGGTGCTGTCGAGCAGCGCGGTGCCTCTCGACGTCGAGGCCACTCGCATCGTGACCCCGGATCAGATCGAAGGGCCGGACGGCACGGTTCGGCCCAACGTCGAAAAACAGGAGCTCGAGACCACCCAGGGCGGGCTCAACGCCAACTACATCTACTCGGATGCGCTCGTGGATCAGACGGTCGAGCTCTCGACGGCCTGGCTTCCGCTCCTGTCGCCGCTCGCGTACGCGCTGCTCTTGATCGGGCTGCGGCTCAAGAGCCGATCGGCCGGCGACGAATCGAAGGTGCGCGCGCGAGGGGCGCGCAAGCGCGGTCGCGAGCAGCTCGCGGGGGCGCGATCGAAGCTCGCGGACGACGATCGCGCGTTCTTCGAGGCCTTGTCGCTCGCGCTTCATCGCTACCTCGTCGATCGATTCGGGCTCGGCGAGGGCGAGATCACGCCGGCCGACGTCGCACGCCTTCAGGCCGAGCGCAGGATCAAGCCGGAATCGGCGGTGGAAGCGACGGCGCTCCTCGAAGAAGCCGACTGGGGTCGATTCGGCTCGAATCGCGCGTCGACGGCCGAGCGGGAAGCCCTGCTCGAACGCGTCGAGGCGCTGATGGGGAGGATCGAGAAGGAATGATCGACAAGCTCACGATCTCCCGGAACGCATTCATCGTCCGCGGCTTCGCTCGCCTGGCCGGTCTCTTCCTCGTCCTCGCGGCGATGGTCCCGGCGTTCGCCGAAGAGGCGTCGTCGTCGCCCGAGGAGCGCTTCCAGGAAGCCAACCGCGCCTTCTCGCGAGGTATGGAAGAGCGAGGCGACGAGCGAGAGCGGTGGCTTCGCACGTCGGCGTCGATCCTCGAGGAGCTCATCGGCGAGGGCGGCGTCCGCAACGGCTACCTCTACTACAACCTCGGCAATGCCTATCAGGAGCTCGGGGAAGTCGGCCGGGCCATCCTGAACTATCGCCGGGCGGAGCGGCTCGTGCCCGGCTACGAGAACCTCCAGGAGAACCTCGAGACCGCCATCCGACAGCGGATCGACGAGGATCGCCAGGGCCAGTTCACGAGCATCGTCCGCACGCTGACGCTTCGCAGCTACTGGCTCGACGCCCGCACCACGCAGCGCGTGTTCGGGATCTCGTTCGTCGCGTTCTGGGGCCTGCTCGGCGTGGCGCTCTTCCGTCGTCCGCCTCTCTTCCGCACGCTCGCTTCGATCCTGCTCGTCGTCTCGATGCTGTCCGGAGCGGCGGCCGGGAAGTACGCTTTCGATGAGCGGAACGATCGCGCGGGGGTCATCGTGGCCGAGGAGGCCGATGCCCGGCGCGGGGCCGGTCGCAGTTACGCGGCGCAGTACACGCTGCCGCTGCACGAGGGCACCGAGTTCGTGCGCCTCGGCGAGCAGGACGGGTGGCTGCACATCCGGCTCGAGAACGACGACGACTGCTGGATCCGGAGCGCCGACGCGGAGATGGTGATCCCGCGCTAGGCGGATCGCGCGCCGCGTTTCGGGCTGCTTCCGGCGGCAGACAGCGCGTGCGCGGGCTCTGGATCTGCGGGAGGGGATGATGGGCGGATCAGGCGGACAACAGCGGGGTCGGGCGGCCGGCGCGGTCGTCCTCGGGGCGATCCTTGCGCTCGCGGTCGGTCTCGTCGGGTGTAACGGCTCTTCCGGCGGTGGGAAACGCAACGACCCTGCGCCCGCCTCGCCGGCGTTTCCCCCGTTCGAGGGCACGACGCTTCTCAGCGTGGGCTCGGCTCCGCAGATGGCCGTGGCCTTCGACACGGACGGCGACGGCGCGCCCGAGATCCTGCTCACGGAAGCCGGCTTTGATCGGCTTTCGATCTTTCGGCGCGGCGACGACGGAAGCTTCTCGCGGGCGTCCTCGCTCACGACTGGCGTCGAGCCCGGCACGGTCCGCACCGGAGACATCGACGGTGACGGCATCGGCGATCTGGTGATCGCGTCCGAGGCCGACGATCTGCTGACGCTCTACCGCGGCGACGGCCTCGGTAACTACGAGACGCTCGGCAGCGTGCCTACGGGAGAGAACCCGCGGGACGTGCGCATCGTGGATGTCGACCGCGACGGTATCCCTGACCTGGTGAGCGCGAACTTTCAAAGCAACGATCTTCGCTGGCATCGCGGAGAGGGCGGCGGG
>CAZQZX010000337.1:0-5186 GCA_964597885.1 uncultured Planctomycetota bacterium | reverse complement strand
TTGCTGACGAGCAGGTTCTCGAGGTTTCCGGTCAGCGCGATCCCGGCCGGGTCGGGAACGGGCAGCTGGTCGATCTCGAGCGACGTGTTCCCGTTCAGGATGCGGATGACGTTGTTCTGCGTGTCCGCGACGTAGACGTACTGGCCGAGATCGGCGTTGCTCGAGTTCGGCGTTCCGATCGGGATACCGCAACCGGTCTGGAAGCAGTTCATCGAGCTTCCGAGCGGCATCGGCATCGGCGGGTTCGGGTTCGGCGTGTTGTTGATCGCCGGGTCCGACTGGTTGCCCATGACGTTGTTGCAGGGGCCACCGGTTCCCTTCGTGATGAAGTCGCCGAGGACGATATCGACGACCTCTCCGACTTCGCTGTTGATCGACGTGGGAATGACGACGTTCTCGTCCGCGAGCGTCGCGACGCCGTCGCCGTCGGTTTCGACTCGCAGGATCGCGTTCTGCGCGTCGTTACCCGCCGGGTTGATGGCGATGACGCCGACTTCGTTCGGGTTGACCGCGCCGTACCACAGCGCGTTCGGCGGCATCGGGTTGTTGCTGATCGTCGGGCCCTGGGCCATCGTGAACGACGTCACGAAGTCGTTCCCGAGGTTGTTGCCCGCGGTGTCGCGGACCGTACCGGAGACCGTACCCGTGACGACGACCGACGCTCCCGGCGAGGAGCCCGGAAGGCGGGAGTCCGGCGTGAAGATGTAGCGGCACGTGTTCGACTGCGTTCCCGCCGTGACACCCGTGATGGTGAGGGTCGGGTTACCGCCCGGCATGCCGCCGACGGCAACGGCCGTCAGGCTCACGGCGCCCGGCGCGGCCGGCGGGTTACCGATCACGGTCGAGGCCACGACGCCTTCGTTGAACTCGAAGGTGTAGAGCGAGTCGAGCGACACGTTCGTCGCGCCATCCGGCGGATCGACGAAGCGCACGACCGGCGCGTACGTGTCCGGACCCGACGTGAACGAACCGCAGAACGGTTCGAGGATCGGTCGGCCACTGTTGCTCGTGACCTGATCGGAGACGAGCATCGTGTACTGGTCGGCGGGAAGCGCTTCGGGAGACGAGAGCGCTCCGTCCGTGTCGTAGATGAAGCGGAGCGTCTGGTCGTTGTCGGCCGCGATCTCGGCCGCCCAGGCCGGATCGATCGCGGGATCGACTTCTTCCGGCGTGCGGCCGGCGCCGTCGACGCCGCCGATGAAGGCCCAGCCGGAGAGTCGGCGAAGGCTTCGGTCGATGAAGCGGACGTTCGCGCTCAGGCCGTTGAACTCGGCCGCATCGAGCACGGTCGTCGCGTCCGGTCGCGCCGAGAAGAAGATCTTGATCTCCTGGCTGCGGGTGGTGTTCGGGGGCAGCGTCGGGTTCACGATTCCGCCATTAGCGGGCGTCGTGTTCGAGACCAGAAGCGACCCACCGCCGCTTCCTCCACTGCTCCCTCCGCACGCGACCAGGGTCACGGCGAGAAGCGCGAAGATGCCGGTCCAGACAAGGCTGGTCCAGACAAGGGCATGGCTCCTACTCAGCATCATCTTCCTCCCAAGGTCATGACGGATACCGGAAAGCGGGAAACCGCCCCTGCGCACGACGGCGCACGATGGACGACGGATTCCGGAGATCCGGCCGTGGAAAGACGGGCGATCGCCCACCCCTCCCATCCTTTTTTCTTCTTGTATCGGTCGTACGCAGCCGTCTCTGCGGTCCGTATGAGGCGGACCGCCAAGCCGCGTCGTTCAGAGACAACTTCCCGTAAATCGTTCTGGGCGAAAAGCATAGATAGAAAGGAATCCACGAGCGTCCTCGCACGACGCAGGTAGAGTCCGCCGATCGAACCAGAAGCGGCGGGTATAATAAGGAACCGCCCAAGGCCGGTCAACCCAAATATTCTTCCCGCCATGAGCTTAGAGTGATTCGGCTCCTGGCGGGAAGGTCCTGCTGAGTCTCCGGGCAAGCATGGAATTACCGGGCCCCCGGCGCGAGGCCGGGAGCTCGGATCGTTCACGTTTCGGTTTGGATCGATGCGTGTCATTGAGAGAAGTAGGTGGCCAGCTTCGAGACCCCCCCAACGGGGATCGTGACGCCCAGATCGAGGCCGTTTCGGGCGTCGAACACCGCGATGCCGCCCTCGACCGCCACGTAGCCGCGGAAAGGCTGGTCCAGCTGGCCGTAGTTGTTCCTGAGGTTGCTGACCGGCGGCATCACCGCACAGGGGAGCACGCTGTCACCGATGACGACGTCCTTGGCCCCCTCGCCGAGCGAGCTGATGAGTCGGTTCATGCCCCACACGCGCGTCGGCGCCGGGTTCGGGAAGTACGGGTTCGGCGGAGGGCCGATGAAGGTGAGCACGAGCTGCCCCACCGTCCCGTCCTCGTTGTTGACGAACCACGCGCCCTCGCCCGAGATGCCGGTCGACAGATCCGTGTGGACGCCCATCGGACGTCGGATGTGGAAGCTCGTCGAGTCCTCGAGCACGGTGCGGATGTCATCCGGCCCCTGCATGATCGGGAACGTCGGGCCCGACTCGTACACCGAGATCGAGTCGCCGCCCCGATTGGAGATGTAGGCGAAGTACGTCCCCGATCCGCCGAGCGACTGCCGCCAGGTGACTCCGAGGTCGTACGGATCCGGGCCGACGTTGCTGGAAACGACCTTGCGGACCTCGTATCCGTTCGCGACCGAAAGGACGCTCATGGAGTCGTCGCCCGTGTTCAGAACGAGGACGTCTTCGCCATCCGGCTGGAAGGCGATCGCATTCGGGCGGCTTCCGACCGCGAGGGCCGGATCCCCCGGATTGACGTTCACCTCCTTCACCAGCGTGTTCGCGTTGTTGTGGACGTCGATGATCGAGATCGAACGCGCGCCGATGTTCGACACGGCGAGAGTGCGCGAATCGGGAGAGATCGCGAGGCCGGCCGGGTCGCTCACCGGAATCGAGTCGATCTCGAGTGACGTGTTCGAGTTCAACACGCGGATCCGGTTGTCGGTCGAGTCGACGACGTAGACGTAGGTGCCGATGTCGGCGTTGACCGAGTTCGGTGCCGGCACGGTCACCATGTTGCAGACGGACGCGAAGGACGTCTGCGAGCTGCCGAGAACGAGCGGTGCCGGCGGGTTCGGACTGGGGACGAGATCGATCCCGCAGCCGGCGGTGATGAATCCGCCGATCAGGAGATCGCTCGGCACTCCGACCTGATCGTTGATCGAGGCCTGCAGAAGTTGGTTATCGTCTTCGGGACCGGTGATGCCATCCCCGTTGCTGTCGACATAGAGCGTCGGCGTGCCGCCGAGCCCGATCGAGTTGACCGCGATGGCGCCGACCGAAGCCGGCGAGGTCGTCCCGAACCAGACCACGTTCGGCGGGACCGGGTTGTTGGCGATCGTGGGGCCCTGCCCCATCGTGAAGCTGCTCGTTTCCGGATTCAGCATCACGTTGGCGGCATTGTCGCTCACCATACCGCCCTGGATCATGACGGTGACGATCACCTGGCTTCCGCCGCCGGAACCCGGAAGCGGCGTGTCCGGCTGGAACGAGAATCGACAGCCGTTCGAGATCAGCGGCGTGAGGGTGCCGGTGATCGCGAGCGAAGGATTGCCGCCCGGGCCGCCGGTGGCCATCGCCGTTACCGCGAGGGCGGACGGCGTGGTCGGCGGGTTGCCCATCAGCGACTCGGGAACCACGGATTCGTTGAATTCGACGATGATCGCCGAGTCCGTCGAGACGTCGACCGCGCCGTCCACGGGGTCGGTCAGCATGACGACCGGGGGATAGACGTCGGGACCCGTGGTGAAAGCGCCGCAGTACGGCTCGAGGATCGGGCGCCCCGTTCGGGTCTGTACGTTCTCGGTGACCCGGATCGAGTACTGCTCGGCCGGGAGGGCTTCGGGAGTGGAGAGACGACCGTCGGTATCGTGAATGAAGCGGAGGACGTGCGGCTCATCGGCGTCGATCTCGGCCGCCCAGGCCGGATCGATCGACGGGTCGAGCTCTTTCGCCGTCCGACCGCTCGCGTCTCGACCGCCGAGGAACGCCACCCCTCGGACGCGCTGCTGGGCGCGATCGATGATGCGGATGTTCGCGTGAAGGCCGCCGATCGCGGCCGAGTCGAGGACGGTGGAGCCGTCGGGTGCCTTGGAGAACAGGATTCGGACCTCGTGGGACCGAGACGAGTCGGTCGGAAGGTTCAGCGGCAATTCGCCGCCGTCGAGGGGAACGGTGTCGACTACGAGAAGACTTCCCCCAGCGGTGCCCCCTCCTCCACCGCTTCCACCACAGCCTGCCACCAGCATGACGAGCGCGATCGCGCTCCCGAGCTCAACCCACTTCCTTCGGGGTGCCCACCTCTTCGGGGCTGCAAATGCCAACATGTGCGTCGCTCCTTTGCCTTCGCAAAGAGAGTCGACCGGAACGCTTCGACAACGGAGCAACCTCCGTGCCACGCGGAGGGTCATGGGGAAGTCTTTTAGTTGCCGTTCTGGCAACGGCTTAGGAACGTGCGAAATCGCGCGGGCACGGGTGTGCGGATATGGATCAATCGGGCTGATCGAACCCGCACGATAGAGGAAACGAGGTTTCCACAGGAGTCCGGGCCCCATTGGAGCGCGTGTTGAAACGGCGCGAACTTCCGTGCTATCCTGGGCTTCCGGCTCTCTGAGCCGGATCGAATCGAGTGCTGGAACACGGGAAGGGCGGAACCGTGATCGAGAGGGAGAACCTGCGGGCGATCGAGGAAGAGGACCACGCGCTACGTCCTCGCTCCTTTGCCGACTTCGTCGGCCAGCGTTCGGTCGTCGCGAACCTCCGCGACTACATCCAGGCGGCTCGTGCCCGCAACGAACCGATCGACCACGTTCTCCTGTCCGGCATGCCGGGCCTGGGGAAGACGACCCTGGCCCACCTCATCGCCGCGGAGCTCGAGACCGAGATCCAGGTGACCTCGGGCCCGGTCCTGGAGCGCGCCGGCGATCTCGCCGGAATCCTCACCGCTCAACAGCGCGGCGCCATCGTCTTCATCGACGAGATCCATCGGATGTCCCGAACCGTCGAGGAGTACCTCTACTCCGCGATGGAGGACTACCGGATCGACGTCTCGATCGACGAGGAGGCCTTCGCCCGCACCGTCAGCCTCTCGCTCCAGCGCTTCACCCTGGTGGGCGCGACGACCCGCGCGGGGCTCCTGACCAAGCCCTTC
>CAZQZX010000336.1:0-5263 GCA_964597885.1 uncultured Planctomycetota bacterium | reverse complement strand
GGCGCCGTTGCCGTACGCCTCGAAGAACATGTTCTCGTCGCCGCCGGCACCGTGTAGCGTGACGAGCAAGGGAAGCTTGTCTGAATCCGTCGCGCTGTCCGGGGCGGTCGGCACGAAGACGCGACAGGCGACGCGAGCCCGTCCGATCGGCACGGCGCGCCAGGTGTCGCCGGGCTCCGCGTACGGATTGCGACTCGTCGCGAGCCACGAGATCTCCTCGTCGACGGCCGCTGCAAGCGAGAGCAGATCCACGGATCCGGCGGCCGTGCTCTCGCGGTCCGTGGCGAGCTCGACGATGCGGGCATTTCGTTCCCAGCAGCTGAACTTCGCGGATCGAAGCGCGTCGTCCGCGGGCAGGGCGCCGAGCTTCTCGCGGTTCGTTGCCGCGAGCGTCGCGAGCGGCACCGGGAAGACGAACGCTCGGTCCTTCCCGACGGCGATCCCGCTCTCGTCGGTGGGGACGTCGCCTTCGGCCGCGACCAATCGAACGATCAGCCGTCCCGGTTGCTCGGCCGTCAGGATGAAGCGCAGGTCGTCGTCGGTTGCTGGATCGGGTCCGCTTCCCAGTTGCCGAAACGCGATCGGTCGTTCGCCTTTCCGCGTCGCGCCCTCGGGTCGGAACGCGACCGAGATCGCGAGCGGCACGGATCGATCGGTCTCGTAGAGAGGCTCGCAGGTGACGCGATACGAGGTCTCCTGGCCGACGGACGATACTGTGGGCCGGATGCGCAGCTTCACGGCGTCGAGCGCCGCCGACGTGGCGATGTCTTCCCGGGGCGGCCCGATCGATCGGCCGAGCTCGTCGATTCCGCGCAGCGCCTGCGCCATCCGGCCGGCGAAGAACTCGAGGCTCGCGCGATCGAAACGCTGATGCACGCCGGCTCGCTCGCCGTCGGTCAGCGGGTTCTCGGCGAGGGCTCGCTCGAAGCGCCGGAGCGACTCGGCGAGATCGCGTCGCGTGACCGTGGTCTCGTCCTTCGCGGCTGACGGCGACGGGGCGCCCGCGACGATCAGTGCGGCGGCGAGTGCGAACAGCCCGAGCGTGCGGCGGCGTCCTGCGGGTCCTGGCATGGCCCTGCCTTTCGGTCATGGGCGCGTGCGACGGATCCGACGGGGCGCCTCGGTTCTGGATTGGGCGTTCATGGTACCGGACCGCTCGGCCAGCGGAAAGGTGTGGCGCCTGACTCGCAATGCGCCGCCCCGTCAGCGGATACGCGGCACGATCGCGATCGTCCGGCTCGCCGGTCGACCGGCAACCGAACTGTTGTCGAAGGACCGCTGCCCGGTCCGTGTCCCGCTCGGTGTGTAGCCCTGTGTGCCGATTCTGGGGCATGCGTGAGCCGCCACGCGTGCTGGGTGCATGCGCGGGGCGGCCCGGTCGGAGGCTCATGACGACGGAAAGGACACGTCAGATGAACATCAAGATGCGGATCTTCGGTATCTCACTCGTTTGGATCCTGGGGTGGGCGACGCTCGTGTCGGCCTCGGAACTCCAAGAAGTCGCTCGGCTGGCGCAAGACGATTCGCGTCCGAACGATCTCTTCGGTCAGTCCGTCGCACTCGAGGGCAACCTGGCGGTCGTGTCGAGGCCGGAGTTTCAGTTCGGAGGTGGCGCGTTGCCGGGCTCGGTCTTCGTTTACCGTTTCAACGGGGTCGACTGGATCGAGGAACAGCGGCTCTCGGCCTCGGACGGTGTGAACGGGGACGGGTTCGGTTGGTCGGTCGATGTTTCGGGCGATGTCATCGTGGTGGGTGCGCTCATTGCTGACAATAGCCGGGGAAGCGCCTACGTCTTTCGGTTCGATGGAAGCACCTGGACCGAGGAGCAGAAGTTGACAGCCAGCGATGGAGAGAGCGACGACGCGTTCGGCATTGACGTGAAGGTGGACGGAGACGTGATCCTGATCGGCGCACCGGGTGGCAACGGGAGCAACAACTCGGCCTATGCGTATCGGTTCGATGGATCCGTCTGGGTAGAGGAGCAGAAGCTGACACCCTCCAATGGCTTTGATGCCGGGCGCGCTATCGGCCTTCAGGGAGACGTCGCGATCCTCGGCAATCAGACGCATGCGAGCTTCCGGGGCCGGGCCCTCGTCTTCCGTTATGACGGGGCTTCCTGGAACGAGGAGCAGCAGATCCTGGCCTCGGACGGCGCACCCGATGATCTCTTCGGTTCGTCTCTCGAGCTCGAGGGCCCGACCCTGATCGTGGGTGCTTCGAGCGCCTCTCCCGATGGTGCGGCCTACGTCTTTCGATTCGATGGCAGCACTTTCGTCGAGGAGCAGAAGCTGAACTCGAGTGACACGAGCAGACAGTTCGGATTCAGTGTCGATATCGAGGGGGACACGGCATTGGTGGGGGCCAACCTTACCGATGGCTTTGTCGGAGCGGCGTACACGTTCACCTTCGACGGGTCGACCTGGAGTCAGTCTCAGAGGTTGAGTGCCAGCGGACCCGGCGGAGGATCCCTGCAGGTCGGTGCGGACGTCGCAATCAGTGGCGGTCGAGCTCTCGTTGCGGCATCAGGCGAGGCCTCCTCCCGCGGTGCGGCGTATATCTTCGACGGTCCGCTCTGCCTGGCGGGAGCCGTCAATGCCCTGAATGGATCGATCACCAACGTGGTGTTCGTCGACGGAACTTCGGGTGGAGAGGATCGGACGGTCGAGCTCGAAGACGGACAGCCGCTCATCATCTCGATCCAGCGTCCCGTCACCGGCGGCAGCGGCCGCTTCGTGCTGCACGTCAATCAAGGCGCGCCGGGCACGACCAGCGAGGTACGCCTCCCGGCGAGCATCGGTCGCACCTGCTTCCCGTTTCTGCTCGCGTCCGGCGCGACGCCGATCATCGTCGCCAACTGCCTGGGCCGCGAGCCGCGGGTCGGGGAGAGCCGTTTCATGGCGACCCCGGTGCCGGATCCGCAGCCGGCGACGACAACGCTCTTCTATCCCGACTTCCCGCTCGGGACGACGTTGACCGTCCAGGGGGTCATCCTGGATCCGGGTGCGGTCAGCTCGCTCGGTGCCTCCGCGACCAACGCCGTGGTGGTGACGTACG
Source organism: uncultured Planctomycetota bacterium (assembly GCA_964597885.1). Taxonomy (GTDB): domain Bacteria; phylum Planctomycetota; class JACOTG01; order JACOTG01; family JAUIME01; genus CAZQZX01. Next base: position 2,209 of record CAZQZX010000336.1, on the reverse strand, counting down.
TTCCCTGATCGCTTTCTGCTAGGAGCCGTCATCGAGAACCAGGCCCGGGGAATCCCTCGGATTCCCCGGGCCGTGTTTTCTCTTTGCCAGGCGAACCGTCGTTACTCGATGCGTAGCTCGATGCCGTTCGTGCGGGCCGCGGCTCCGTTCGGAGCGCCCGCATCCTGGATGAAGCCTTGCAGGAACACCGTCACGCCGACGGGGGACGCGCCCTGGAACACCAGGCTCGGCGCCGGGCTCGAGGGATCGGTCGGGACGCCGGCGATGTTTCGACCGGTGTTGTTCCAGATCCGCGTCGGCTGAGGGAGTCGTCCCGTCAGGGGCGTCGGCATGCAGGTGAGTCCGAGGTGGCGCGGCTGTCGGTCGAGGCTCGCTCGCGTCGGCGAGCCGACGGTCGCGTAGAGTGTGAACGCTGCCGGGCTCGTGGCCGGAGGCGCGTTCATCTGCAACTGGAACGGCGTACCGATCGGCACCGAAACGACGCGTTCCTCGCCGGAGCCCGCGCTGCCGTCGACGAGCAGTACATCGACGGGTGCGCCGGCGCCGCGGTTGACGTCACTCGTGCGACAGCCGAACTGCGCAAACGTGAGATTCGGGATCGGGCTCAGCCGCCCCGACGCGAGGGCCATGTCGTCGCTTCCGTCGTTCTCGAAGTCGAGCGTGACCAGATCATTGCCGTGGTCGGGCGCGTAGAACTTCGTCGGATTGGCGGTATCGAGGCCGCCGTTGCCGTCGCCCCGGAAGATGAAGATCTGACCGCCACCCTGACCGGCCACGTCGAGATGTCCGTCGCCGTCTGCATCGAGAATCGTGACATCCGCGAAGCGGCCGACGGGGAACTGACGATCGGTGAACGTCCCGTCGCCGTCGCTGGTGATGATCGAGATCCACTGGAAGTAAGGCGATGAGATCGAGTGAAACGTCATGACGAGGTCTGCAAGTCCGTCCTCGTTCATGTCTCCGACAAGGCCGTCCCGGGCTCGCGTGTTGCGCTGGAAGCCGAGTCGCTGCGCCGGCGGGGAGAAGCCACCCAGGCCGTCGCCGCGCAGCGCGAGCATGTGAGGCCGCGAGTTGAGAAAGAGGTCGCCCGTGTACGTGGCGATGACGTCGAGGTTCTGATCGCCGTCGATATCCGCCACGTGCACCGACAGGGGTAGCGAAGGCGACTCGCTGTGCGTGTAGACGCTCGCGAAAGCTCCGTTGCCATCGCCGAGGTAGATGTCGATGGCGTTGTGCGTCGGAATCAGCGAGGTCGCGACAACGAGATCGTCGAAGCCGTCCTGGTTGAAGTCGCCCGCGGCGATATCGACCGGCTTCGGTGAGACGCCGAACGAGCTCGGTTCGCCGAATCCGCCCTGGCCATCGCCGAACAGGATAGCGACGTCCCTGCTCTGCTTGTTGGCAAGCGCCAGATCGGGCACACCGTTGCCGTCGAAGTCACCGGCCGCCACGGCGACCACGATCCCGCCTGTCTCGATCGTCTGCCGGGGTCGCACGCCTCCGACGCCGTCGCTCAGGAAGATCTGCGCGCCGGTCAGCAGACTGCCCGCGATGTCCGTGAAGCCATCGCCATCGAAATCCGCCGTCGCGAGATCATCGGCGAACGAGCTCGCGACGCGGGTCGTCCGAAAGCGTCCTCTCCCGTCGCCCGGCAAGTACGACAGATCGCCGCTTCCGAGGGTGAGAAGATCGAGGTGCCCGTCGTCGTCGAGATCGGCCGCAACGCGACCGGGCACGTTGCTGTCGACGTCGCCGATGCTCTCGAAGCCGCCGACGCCATCCCCGATCCAGATCCGGGTTCCCACCGCCAGGTCGACGTTCCCGTCCTCGTCGTAGTCGCCGACGACGATCGGGTTGTTGGGGCCGCTCGTACCGACGTGAATCGTCTGTTGCTCGAACTGGCCCAAGCCGTCGCCGAACGCGAACCCGAGATCGACGCCTTCGGGATTCGAGTCGCCGACCACGATGTCCAGGCTTCCGTCGCCGTCGAGGTCCGCAACGGCGGAGCCACCGGTGAACGAGTAGCCCTCGAGGAAGGTCGAGTACGCGATTCCGCCCGCTCCATCGCCGAAGTGGACTCCGACGTTGCTCCGCGCCACCGTGACGATGTCGACGATGCCGTCCTCGTTGAAGTCGCCGGAGAGGAGAGCGTTGAGAGACGGGTTCCGGTCGAAGGTGGTCGTGGCGACGAACTGTCCCGAGCCGTCGC
>CAZQZX010000335.1:0-5268 GCA_964597885.1 uncultured Planctomycetota bacterium | reverse complement strand
TGGGCTCCTTTCTCGGTGGGGGGCCTCACCGGATCGGGGAGGCTCGGGGCTCATGCTATAATCTCGGCCGTTTTTTCCTGGGGTCCTGTCGATACGACCCGGAGGCACATGCTTCTAACTGGCGCTATCTTCATCGCTTCCGAGACCGCGACCGTCGCTTGGGCGGGTGCGCTCGGCCTCGCCGTGGGCCTGATGGCCCAATGGCTGATCTCTCGCCGGATCGTGACCCACGCGCGAGAGAACGCGTCGGGCACCGTCGGCCGCGCCCGCGAGGAGGCCGATCGGGTCCTCGGCAAGGCGCGCAAGGAGGTGGCGGTCAGCCGCGAGGAGTGGAGCGGCGAGTTCAGTCGCGAGCGGGCCGAGATCGAGGACGGGCTCGAGGAGCTCGCCTCGGTGATGCAGGACCGGGAGCGTGACTTCGACCGTCGATCCGAGGAAGTGGGCGAGCGCTCGAACGCGATCGACGAGCTCAAGCGCAGCATGCGCCACCTCAAGACCCAGCGACGGCGGAAGGAGCGCGAGCTGCGCCGAACCGGCACCGAGCAGAAGGAGGCCCTCCTCGAGCGGGCCGGCATGACCGAGGAGGAGGCCCGCGAGCGGATCCTCGGCGTGGTGAGCGAGGAAGTCCGCCGCGAGCAGGAAACGCGGTTCGCCCGCCGTCTCGAGCTGCTCGAAGACGACCTCGAGAAGCGCGCCCGGCGGGTCATCTCGATCGCGATCGGCCGCTGCAACATCTCGCACGAGGCGAACACGATCACCGGTTCGCTCACGCTCCCTTCGAAGGCGTTCAAGTCGCGGCTCGTCGGCCCGGAAGGAAAGAACCAGGCCGTATTCGAAGAGCTGACCGGCGTGAACCTCATCTTCGACGAGGACGAGCCGCTCAACCTCGTGCTCTCCGCGTACGACGGCATGCGCAAGGCGATCGCGCGCCGCACGATCGAGAAGCTCATCAGCCAGAACTCGGCGATTCAGCCGGCGCGCATCAAGGAGTTCGTCGAGAAGTCGACCCGGGAGATGAAGCGCATCATCCTCGACGGGGGCCGCAAGGTCTGCTCGTCGATGCGGGTCAAGGGCGTCGACCCCGAGATCCAGAGCTTGATCGGGCGCCTGAACTTCCGCACGAGCTACGGGCAGAACGTGCTCAAGCACTCGAAGGAGGTGGCGTTCGTCGCCTCCACGATCGCGGCGGAAACGGGCCTCGACGCGCGTCTCGCCAAGCGGTGCGGCCTCCTGCACGACATCGGCAAGGCGGTCGACGCCGAGATCGAGGGCGGCCACCCCGAGATCGGTGCCGAGATCGCGACGCGATGTGAGGAGAAGCAGCCCGTCATCGAGGCGATCGGGCTCCACCACGAGGACGCCGACACCGTCGGCACGTTCGTCCTGCTCACGATGTCCGGGGATGCCGTCTCGGGCTCACGCCCGGGCGCGCGGCGCGAGACCCTCGAACGGTATCTCAAGCACCTCGAGGACCTCGAGACCATCGGGCAGAGCGCCAACGGGGTGGAGCAGGCCTACGCGATCCAGGCGGGGCGCGAGCTGCGGGTGTTCGTCGATCCGAAGAAGGTCAACGACGAGACCGCGCACGACATCGCACGCGACATCACGACGAAGGTCGAGGAAGAGCTGACCTACCCGGGCAAGATCAAGGTCAGCGTGATTCGCGAGTCGAAGACCACCGCCTTCGCGCGCTGATTCGACAGGCCATCCCTTCCGGATCGACCTAGGAGACGTCGTCCTTCCAGGAGTCGCTCGGATCGTCGTTCTCGGGATTCGAGACGCGCTCGCCGGCGATGCGGTAGTTCCCGTCGAACCAGTGGGAGAGATCCGCCATGCGGCATCTCTCGCTGCAGAAGGGGTAGGTCTTGTGCCGGGCGGGGTCGGCCGCGACGAACGTCGACTTGCAGATCGTGCAGGTGTGGCGATCGGCGTCGCTACGGGAGCCCATGTGGATCAGTCCTTCTTCTTGCTCTTCTTCTTCGAGTCCGACTTGCCGCCGCTGCTCGAGTCCTTCTTCTTGGAGGATTCGGCGCTCTTCTTCGAGGCTTCGCTGTCGGCCTTCGCGTCCTTCTTGTACTGTTCGCTGCGGTAGTCGGTCTCGTAGAAGCCGCTGCCCTTGAAGATGAAGCCGGCGCCGGCACTGATCAGGCGCTGCACCTTCTGCTTGCCGCACTCCGGGCACTTCCGGATGCTGCGGGCCGTGATCGACTGGAATCGCTCGAAGCGGTACCCGCACGCGTCGCACTGATACTCGTAGGTCGGCATCTCAGCTCTCCTGGGCTTCCTGGTCTCCCGCCGGCTTGCGAGAGAGGATCACCTGCGCGGGACGCACGACTCGATCGCCGAGCTTGTAGCCGCGTCGCAGCTCCTGGATGACGGTTTTGTCCGGATGCTCAGCGCTGTCCTGCTGCATGACCGCTTCGCAGTACGCCGGGTCGAACGGCTCGCCTTCGACGGCGATCGCTTCCAGCCCCTTCGATTCGAGGTACTTCTGGAACTGGCCGTGGATCATCTCCACGCCCTGGAAGAACCCCGACTCGCCTTCGGACTCCCGAGACGCCGCGATGGCGCGCTCGAAATCGTCGAGCAACGGGAGGAGATCCGTCATGAACGACTGGAGGATGTGCTCGCGCCATTCTTCCTTCTCGCGCTGCGTGCGCTTCTGGAAGTTCTCGAACTCGGCGCGGAGCCGTTGCAGTCGGTTGAGGTAGTCGTCGCGCTCCGCGCGGAGCGTGTCGTCATCGCGCGGGGCGGCGTCGTCCTGCATGGGCCCGTCGCCGTGCGCGTCGTGTTCTTCGAATTCGGTGGCCGACAGGTCGGCTTCGTGGTCGTGGTCTTTGCTCATGGGTCGTGTCTCCCGGGTCAGTCGAGCCACTCCTTGAACTTGTCGAAGAGGCCTCGCTTCTTCGGTCGAACCTGTGTGTTCTCGGTATCCGCGAGCTTGCGGATCAGCTCCTCTTGTTCGGGCTTCAGCTTGCGGGGAACTTCGATGTTCACCCGGACGTGGAGATCTCCCGGGCGTCCGGAGCGGAGGTTCGGGACGCCATGCTCGCGCAAGCGGAGGATCTCGCCCGAGTCCGTTCCACGCGGGATGGAGAGCTCGGTCGTGCCGCCGAGCGTGGGCACTTCGATCTTGGCTCCGAGCGCCGCCTGCGAGAACGAGATCGGGATATCGACGAGGAGGTCGTCCTCACGTCGTTGGAAGTAGGAATGCGGCTCGACGCGGATCTCGCAGTAGAGGTCTCCGCGCGGCGCGCCGTCATCGCCTGGCTCGCCCTCGCCGCTCACGCGAATCTGCGTGCCGTCGTGGACACCGGGCGGAACCTTCACCTTGAGGTTGCGCTTGGTCTTCGCGCGACCGGCGCCGGAGCAGTCCGCGCACGGCGTCTCGATGACCTGGCCCTGTCCGTGACACTTGGGGCAGGCCGTGCGAACCGTGAAGAACCCCTGCGTGGCCTGCACCTGGCCGAGGCCGCCGCACGTCTCGCAGGAGCGAACGCTCGTGCCGGGTGACGCGCCCGATCCCTCGCAGGTTTCGCAGTGCTCGTGGCGCCAGACGCTGATGCTCTTCTCGACGCCGTTGGCGACGTCGTCGAGCGTGATGTCGATCCGGCAGCGCAGGCTCGCACCGCGACGACGGGCGGAACGCGTGCCCCCGAAGCCGCCGCCGAACATCCCGCCGAGATCCTCGCCGAAGATGTCCCCGAAAGCGCTGAAGATGTCCTCGAAGCCGCCGAACCCGCGCGGACGAGAGGTCCCCTGGAGTCCCTCCTCGCCGTAGGTGTCGTAGATCTGGCGCTTGCCGTCGTCCGAGAGAACCTCGTAGGCCTGGGCCGCCGCCTTGAACTGGCGCTCGGCCTCGGCGTCGCCCGGATTGCGATCGGGATGGAACTCGAGGGCCTTCTTGCGATAGGCCTTCTTGATCTCGTCGGCGCTCGCGTCGCGCGCTACACCGAGCGTCTCGTAGTAGTCGGTCCCGGCCATGGGCATCGTTCGTCAGGCTTTCTCGTGTCGGTTGAAACTCAGCTCAGTATCGTAAAAGAGCCAAAGGCATCGCGCGAGCGATCGCCTTTGGCTCCTGGTTCATCGTGCTACGTGTATTGCGTGACTCGGACTCGGATTTGCCGGAAGCGGCAGCGTTACTGCACCACGCCTTCGCCGGGCTTCTTCGAGTCTTCCACATCGATATCAGTCACCATGGTCTCGGTCGTGAGCATCAAACCCGAGATGCTCGCGGCGTTCTGCAGCGCGACGCGCGAGACCTTGGCCGGATCGATGATGCCTTCCTTGACCATGTCGACGTACTTGCCGGTGGCGGCGTTGAAGCCCTTGGTCGCGGGCTTCGAGCTGCGCACTTCTTCGACGATGACCGAGGTGTCGAAACCGCTGTTCTTGGCGATCTGGCGGATGGGCGCCTCGAGCGCGCTCGCGAGGATGCGGGCACCGAACTTCTCTTCGCCTCGGAAGCCCTTCGCCTCTTCGATCTTCGCCACCGCGCGCAGATAGGCGGTTCCGCCGCCCGGCACGATGCCTTCCTCGACGGCCGCGCGCGTGGCGTGCAGCGCGTCCTCGACGCGAGCCTTCTTCTCCTTGAGCTCGGCTTCGGTCGACGCGCCGACGTTGATGACGGCGACACCGCCCGAGAGCTTCGCGAGCCGTTCCTGGAGCTTCTCGCGATCGTAGTCGGACGTCGTGGTCTCGATCTGCGTGCGGATCTGCTTGATGCGGTTCTGGATCTCGGTCTTCTTGCCCGAGCCGCCGACGATCGTCGTCGACTCCTTGTCGATCGAGATGCGCTTGGCCTTGCCGAGCGCGTTGACCTCGACCTGGTCGAGGCTGATCCCGAGATCTTCGGTGATGACGGTGCCGCCGGTGAGGACGGCGATGTCCGACAGGATCGCCTTGCGACGGTCGCCGAAGCCCGGCGCCTTCACGGCGCAGATCTTCATCGTGCCGCGAAGCTTGTTCACGACGAGCGTGGCGAGCGCCTCACCTTCGAGCTCTTCGGCGATGATCAGGAGCGGCTTCCCGGTCTGGGCGACGCGCTCGAGGATCGGAAGGGACTCGCGGATGTTGCTGATCTTCTTCTCGTGGATCAGGATGTAGGCGTCTTCGAGAAGCGCCTCCATGTTGCCTGGATCCGTGATGAAGTAGGGCGAGATGAAGCCCTTGTCGAACTGCATTCCCTCGACGAGGTCCATCGTGGTCTCGGCGGTGCGGGACTCTTCGACAGTGATGACGCCGTCCTTGCCGACCTTCTCCATCGCC
>CAZQZX010000334.1:0-5283 GCA_964597885.1 uncultured Planctomycetota bacterium | reverse complement strand
CCCCCGCACGGATCCTTCGAACCGTACGCAGCGGAATCGACCGCAACAGGAGCGCGAGCCGGCGGCCCGACGATCGTCGCCCGAACCGGAACGAAGAGCCAACCCGGAGCGCAATCGACCGCGGGAACGCACCAGCTTCGCCCCGCGAATCGTCGAGCACACGGTGAAACCGAACGAGACGCTCGGCGAGATCGCCGCGCACTATCTCGGCTCGGACCGCGACTGGAAGCGCATCGGTGACCTGAACGGGATCCAGGATCCGCGCCGACTTCGGGCCGGGCAGGTGCTGCGCATTCCCATCGACGGCTAGCCGCTCACAAACCGGCGAGGCCGGCGCCGGTCAGTTCGCGATCCTGTGGAACTGCACGCCGTTGCCGTCGAATTCCTTGCGCAGCCTTCCGACGTCGGCCCAGCTCATGCGCACGTGGACGCGGTACTGATCCTCGCCCTCGGGCTCGCTCTCGAGCACGGTTCCGTATCGAGACAGCATCGACAGCAATCGTCCTTCGGCCATCGGAACGAGGATCTCGAAGTCCTCTCGCTGCTCATCGACCCAGCGCGCGACCCGATTCTCGAGGTCTTCCATACCGACGCCCGTGCGTGCCGAGACCGCGACGCTGTCCGGGAAGTCGTTCATGAGGGCTCGAACGTCGAGCGGACTTTCGACGCGGTCGACCTGATTGAGCACGACGACCGACGGGATCGAGGCGGCCCCGATTTCGCGCAGCACGTCTTCGACGGCCCTCACGTGCGTCTCGACATTCTCGTGCCCCGCATCCACCACGTGCAGGAGCAGGTCCGCCGAAGCGGTCTCCTCGAGCGTCGCATGGAATGAAGCGATCAGGCCGTGCGGCAGCTTGCGCAGGAACCCGACGGTGTCGCTCAGCAGAACGCGGCGCCCACCGGGGAGCGACCAGATGCGGGTCTTCGTGTCGAGCGTCGCGAAGAGCTTGTTCTCCGCGAGCGTCCCCGCTTCGGTCAGCCGGTTCATCAGCGTCGACTTCCCGACGTTCGTATATCCGACGAGCGAGACCGTAAGAAGCTCGGATCGCTGCGCCACCTCGCGACGTCGGCGTTTCTCGATCTCCTGGAGCGACTTCTTGAGGACGTGGATCCGGCGACGCGTGGTCCGCAAGTCTTCTTCGAGCTGCTTCTCACCGGATCCGGCACGCATACCGACGCGTCCTTCCGTTCGTGAGAAGTGCGTCCACATGTTGCGCAGGCGCGGCAGCGTGTATTCCATGCGCGCGAGATCGACCTGGAGCTTGGCCTGCGAGGTCTGGGCACGCCGCGCGAAGATACTGAGGATGATCTCGGAACGATCCTGGATCTTTCGCGAGAGCATCTTCTCGAGGTTGCGCGCCTGCCGCGGGTTCAGCTCGTCATCGAACAGGATCCAGCCCGCACCGAGAGCCTCGGCCATCTCGGTGATCTCCTCGATCTTGCCCTTGCCGATGAAGTGGGCGGGATGGACGCTCTCTCGTCGCTGAAAGACTTCCCCCACGACCTCATATCCGAGCGTCTCCGCGAGCTGCTTGAGCTCGCCGAGGGATTCCATCGCTTGCTCGTGCGTGTCGCGCGCCTGGATGCCGACCACGATGGCGGTCGGCACGTCGCGGCTTGCCGAGTTCGGGTTCTTCAAGCGCCTCCGGTCTCCTTGTGCCCTTCCCGGCGGGCCGAGCCGTCCGGGGCAGGTTTGTCGTGATTCGTTTCGGCCAGCTCGCTGGCGTCCGCAAAGGGGACGTGAGCAAGCTCGATACCCCCCTTACCGTCGAGACGCAGACGGATTCGTTGCCTCCAGTGTTTATCATCGCGCTCGGGGAAATCCAGGCGGTAATGCACGCCCCGGCTCTCCTCGCGGTGGTAGGCCGCCTCGGTCACGAGGCTCGAAACCGTCAGCACGTTCTGCATCTCCCAGCCCGAGGGCGTCGGGAACGGATGCGGCAGGACGTAGCGGCTCCAGAACGCCAGCTTCCCGCGGGCCGATTCGAGCTTCTCGCCGTCCCTCTCGATCCCGGCGCAACGCCACATCAGGCTCTGGATCGAGTTCATCATGTCCTCGCGCTCGACCATGTCGAGCGGCTTGCAGGGCACCGTGCCGGAAACATCCGGCTCGGCGAGATCCCGGCCGCCCCCCTCTTCCGCGGCGACGCGCCCTGCCCGCTCCCCGAATACGAGGCACTCGAGGAGCGAGTTCGATGCGAGCCGGTTCGCACCGTGAACACGACTCGCCGCCGCCTCACCGCACGCGTAGAGACCCGCGAGTGACGCCCGGCCGTCGTCGTCGATCGTCAATCCGCCGATCGAGTAGTGGGCCGATGGATGCACGGGGATGCGATCGCGGCCGAGGTCGAGACCGTAGCTCGCCGTGAGCTTGGCCAGGCGAGGAAAGCGCTCGCGCATCGCCGCGGCGTCCAGGTGCGTCAGGTCGAGGTAAACATTCGTGTCCCCGCGCCGGTGCATCTGCTCGAGGCTGCTACGCGAGACGACGTCGCGCGGCGCGAGCTCGGCGTCGGGGTGATAGTCGAGCATGAACCGATGGCCGGAGCCGTCGCGCAGGTACGCCCCTTCGCCTCGCACCGCTTCCGAAATCAGGTTTCGAGCCGCGCCCGCGATGTACAGCGTCGTGGGATGGAATTGCACGAACTCGAGATCTTCCATCGCCGCACCGGCACGGAATGCGGCCGCGATTCCGTCGCCGGTGGCAATCGGAGGATTCGTGGACTCGCGATAGATCTGCCCGATGCCGCCCGTGGCAAGAACGACCGATCGAGTCTTCAGGATGCGGAAGCCGAGGTTCTGGTCCCAGACCAGTGCACCGACCACTCGATCGTCGGCGGTCAGTAGGTCCACGACAAAGACGTGTTCGACGAGCTCGATCTCCGGCCGCTCGCGCACGACGCGGAGGAGCAGCGATTGAAACTCGCGGCCCGTGGCGTCGCCGCCGGCTCGCAGGATGCGCGCGTGGGAGTGCCCGGCCTCGAGTGCCAGTGCGAGCCCATCGCCGTCCCGGTCGAACGCGCCGCCCCATGCAAGGAGCTCGCGCACGCGATCCGACCCTTCTTCGACCAGGATCCGTACGCGATCCCGATCGCAGAAGCGCTGCCCGACGGCCAGGGTGTCCCGTAGATGATTCTCGACGGAGTCCTCCTCCGTCGTGACCGCAGCCACGCCGCCCTGGGCGTAGCGCGTGTTGGTCTCGCGGAGCTGGTCCTTGGCGAGGACCAGGACCTTCCCGCCCCCGGCGGCGGCGGCCAGCGCGGCTCGAAGCCCCGCGACGCCGGACCCGACGACGAGCGTATCGACGGCGCGATCCGGAAGGTCCTGGGGAATTCGAGTCAGGTAGCGTGGGAAGTCGAAGGCGTCGCTCAAGAGGACTCGGATGTCTTTAATATCGTGTTCAGCATTGAATTACGACAGTATAGCGCGAGGAGCGAGAGCACGTCAAACGCCTCCCGAACCCTCTCTCTCGCTTTCGGTTTTTTTTAGGGAGAGGGGCTTGCCACCCGTTCGGTGTTTGGTAGGATTCGGTCGAGGACCCGAACCGAACCCGAACACAGCGAGAGTGAGGTCGACATGCTGTCCGCTCGACTGAAACCCTGCACGATTGTCCCGAGGCTCGCCAAGACGAACCCCCATCCCCTCCACACCCGCGTGCAATCGGGAACCCGAGTCCCAACCCCCACCCGGGCGCAAGCCGGCGTCATCGCCATCGCGCTCGGCGAGTCCCTGCGTATCCTGCTGGCCATCGGACTGATCGCCGGGGCGGTGTTGCTCTGAGCCGCGCCTCTGAGCCGCGCCTCTGAGGGGGGGGGCCTATGCCGCAACCCAACAGAGCGCCCACGAAAGAGAGCTCGCCATGACCTTGACCAAGCGACAGCACCAGACGCTCGAGTTCATTCGAGACTATCGCCGCAGGCATGGCCTCTCCCCGACCCTCGAGGAGATCGCGGGCGCATTCACGATCTCCAAGGTCACGGTCTTCGAGCACATCCAGGCTCTGCAGGCCAAGGGCTACATCCGCAAGACCAAGAATCGATCGCGCTCGATCGAGCTCGTCGAGGAGAACCTCGACCATGACGTGAGGGACGCCTCCCGCCCAGGGGGCGTCCCTGGCGCACTCACTGACCCAGCCGATCTCGCGCCGCAAACCCCGGCCGGCTCTCTGCACGGCCTCGATGTCCTCGGCCGCGTGGCTGCGGGATTCCCGATCGAGCCCATCGAAGCCCCCGAGAGCTTCGAGTTCACCGAAATGCTCCCACCCGGCGCCGAATGTTTCCTGCTTCGCGTCGAGGGAAACTCGATGATCGACGAGCAGATCCGCGACGGGGACCTCGTCCTGGTCGAGAGCCGAGACACCGCAAGGAATGGCGAGACTGTGGTCGCCGTCGTCGAGGGCGAAGGAGCGACGGTCAAACGCTTCTATCGAGAAGACGGGCATATCCGCCTGCAGCCCGCCAACCCCGAGATCGCCCCCATCTTCACGCAAGAGTGTGAGATTCGCGGCGTCGTCGTGGGCGTGATTCGCAAGTACTGATTCCCCCCGGTTCCGCCTGCCGAAACGCCCCAACGACGACGCGCACGACCAGTGTCCCCGGCCCTTCCTCCGACTCCGCCAGATCGGTCCTCCGCCAGATCGGTCCTCCGCCAGATCGGTCCTCCGCCAGATCGGTCCTCCGCAGGATCGCCCAGGCGTATCGTTCCCGAATCGCTCTCCAGGCTCGAGGTGCAGCAAGACTGCGCACGAAAAAAGGCCGCCCCAGGCGATTCCCTCGCCTGAAGCGGCCTTCAGATGATTAATACTCCCGGCAACGCCTACTCTCTCGCTTGCGCAATACCATCGGCGAAGACTGCTTAACGACCGTGTTCGAAATGGGAACGGGTGTGGCCAGTCTTCCTAGTCACCGGGATTTGTATGAATGAAGAGAGAACTCCAAGCACCTGCGGACTTTGGTGCCGCAATGAACCGAAGCCTGACCGAAAGAAAAAATATGTGGCCAAGCAATCGGCTGGTTAGTACCGGTAAGCTAAATACATCACTGCACTTACACCTCCGGCCTATCAACCTCGTAGTCTCCGAGGTGCCTCTCGCCCTTACGGACATGGACGTCTAGTTTTGGAGTGGGCTTCACGCTTATATGCTTTCAGCGTTTATCCCTTCCGAACTTAGCTACCCAGCAATGCCGCTAGCGCGACAACTGGAACACCAGCGGTTCGTCCATCCCAATCCTCTCGTACTAGGGACAGCTCTCCTCAAACGTCCTACACCCACAGCGGATAGGG
>CAZQZX010000333.1:0-5407 GCA_964597885.1 uncultured Planctomycetota bacterium | reverse complement strand
GCTCCGGCGCACATGCCAGAACGGGCTCCGGAGCGAATCCGAGAGACCGCCCGAATCGGAGTCGGCCCGCACTTCCACCGGTATTGCGCCCGACCCCGCGCCCGACCCCACCATCGGTGCCGAGCCCGCCGGGGTCGGATCGGGAGAAGACGCGAGAGCGCACGGAGTCCCCACCCCGGCCGCCACGACGCAAATCATCATCGTCAGGCGGGCCGTACGCAGGAAACGCGAGCGCATTGATCGGCGGGTCGTCATCCGGTGGTCACCATCCCTTCACTACCGTACGGTAGCGATCCAAATCCGTTTGCCGAACGATTATACACTGACAGGGGGGCAGATCCAGCGCGGTTGAAAACGGGGGTTTGCGACCCTGCTGCGGGGCCCGCCTGCCGACTCGAAACCGCCCCTATTCGGGGACCGCGCCGTCCCGGAGCTCCGAGCCTTCGCCCAGGCCTCGCGCCCACTTCCGCCAGTCGTCCACCTCGAACAGGTCCTGACGGCCGGAAAGCAGTCGCAACGTGGCCAGGGACGTCTGCCGCAAGCCCAGATCGTCCTCGCCAAGCGCCAGGACGAGGTGCCGGGCCGCCCCCGGCGGATCCACCCGGTACATGGCGACGGCGCCGAAGAAGACGTGGTTCAGGGCCTTCGGGGTCTCTCGGCTGAGCTCGATCGCGCGCGTCAGCGTGGCTTCGGGAGCCTCGAGCACCGAGTCGATTCCCGGCGGAAACAGCTCACAGGCCCCCGGCGCGAGCGCCACCTTCGAGAACCACTGGAGGTCCCCCGCGAGAATCTCGATCGGCTGCAGCCGGCCCGACAGGGTCACACGCCGGTACACCACGCGTTCCGGGCGAAAGAAGGGATCGTCCGTCTCGATCTCGACCTCGGTCTCCCACTCCCGGCCGGGCGCGATGAAGATGTCCTCCGTCAGGGGAATCATCACCGAGCGCTCCTGGGTGACCGTCGAGCCCTGCCAATCCCAATCCTGGCAGCTGACGCGCAGCACGATGAGCGAGCGCGACTCCCCCTTTACCGGGTCATTCCACCGGTCTCGATGGGCGAAGGGCACGCGCACGGGGCCGTCGCTGTCATTGCGGAACACGACACGCACGACCATCGGCTCGCCGACGATGTAGCTCGCCTGCGTGGTCTCGCAGCGCCCGACGAGTACCTGCTCCTCGAGCACGACCTCCTTGATCTCTCGCCGGAGCTGGATGAGCTCGCTGCGATAGCGAGGCGGTGGCGAATCCGAGAGCGAACGCTCCAGGATCGCGAGTGCGTCGTCGGTGCGGCCTTCGTCCGCGGCGGTCCGGGCCTCGGTGAGCGCGGCTTCGAACAGACGGTTCAGCCGTGCTTCTTCTTCGGGATCGAGTGGTACACCCTGGCCGCCCGCGATGACGATCGGACCGGGCGTCTCGCCGGCATCCGGTCCTGCGGACTGGCACGCAGAGAGCGCGAACAGGCAGGCAGAGAGCGCGAGCGGCGTGAGGAAGGAACGCGGACGATCCGAGCTTGCGGATCGCCCGCTCCTCACCTCACCGGGACGTTCGATCGTGTGCGTCACGTCGTCCTCCATCCCGCGCTCCTCACCGAGGAGTTACTCCGACTTCTCGGGCTCCTCGGCGTCGCCCGCCGCTTCTTCAGGAGCGGCCGCTTCTTCCGGCGCAGCCGCTTCCTCGGCCGGGGCTTCGGCTTCGGCCTCAGGCGCGGCAGCTTCCGCCGCCGCCTCGGGCGCGGCGTCCGCGCTGGCTTCGGCGGCTTCGCCTTCTTCACCCTCGCCCGCATCCTCGGAGATGCCGGCCGGCGGCGGACCACTGTCGACGCTCAGCAAGCTGAGGCCGATCTTGCGCTCTTCGGGATCGACGCGAATGATCCGGCAGGTGATCTCCTGATCGACCGCAACAACCTCTTCCGGGCTCTTGACCTTCTTGTCGCTGAGCTCGGAGATGTGGAGCAGTCCTTCGAGGTTGTCTTCCAGCTCGACGAAGGCGCCGAAGTTGGTGAGCTTCGTGATCTTGCCGCTCACTTCGGATCCGACGAGGTAGCGCTTCGGGATGTCGTTGCGCCACGGATCCTCATCGAGCTGCTTCATACCGAGCGCGACGCGCTTCTTGGCCGGATCGACCGAGAGCACCACGGTGCGGACCGTGTCGCCCTTCTTGAGCGTCTCGCTCGGGTGGTTGACCTTCTTCGTCCAGGAGATGTCGGACACGTGAAGGAGTCCGTCGATCCCCTCTTCGATCTCGATGAACGCGCCGTAGTTCGTGAGGTTCCGAACCTTGCCCTCGATGACCGTTTCGGGCGGATACTTCTGCTCGACCTCTTCCCACGGGTTCTTCTCGGTCTGCTTCATACCGAGCGAGATTTCCTGCTTCTCCTTGTTGATGTCGAGCACGACCACTTCGACTTCGTCGCTGATCTCGACCAGCTCGGACGGGTGGTTGATGCGCTTCGTCCAGGACATCTCGGAGATGTGCACGAGGCCTTCGACGCCTTCTTCGAGCTTCACGAACGCGCCGTAGCTCATGACGTTGACGACCTGTCCCTTCACGCGGCTGCCGACCGGGTACTTGAGATCGACCGAGTTCCAGGGGTTGTCGCTCTTCTGCTTGAGGCCGAGCGCGATTCGCTCCGTGACCTGATCGACCTTGAGGACCTTGATGGCGATCTTCTCGTCGATCGAGACCAGCTCGGACGGATGGCTGATGCGGCCCCAGCTCATGTCGGTGATGTGGAGGAGACCGTCGATGCCGCCCAGGTCGACAAACGCGCCGAAGTCGGCGATGTTCTTGACGATACCCTCGCGGATCTCGCCTTCCTGGATCTCGGCGAGGAGCTTTCGCTTCTGCTCCTCACGACGCTCTTCGAGAAGCTTACGGCGCGAGATGACGATGTTCATGCGGCTCTCGTCGATCTTGATGATCCGCGCTTCGACTTCCTTGCCGATGTACTCGGCGATATCGCCGGTGCGGCGCAGGGTGACCTGCGAGGCCGGCAGGAAGACCGGGACGCCGATGTCGACTAGCAGTCCACACTTGATCTTGCGCGTGACGGTTCCGCGGACGATGTCGCCCTCGTTGTGGGTGGAGATGATGCGTTCCCACCCGCGGATGCGATCGGCCTTCTTCTTCGAGAGAACGATCAGCCCCGAATCGTCTTCCACCGCTTCGAGGAGAACCTCGATCTCGTCACCGATGTCGACCTCGTTCGGGTCGGCGAACTCGTTGAGCGAGATGACGCCTTCGGACTTGTAGCCGATGTCGACGACCACGTCCTCGTTGTTGATGACGTTGAGCACCTTGCCCTTGAGCACGGTGTCGACGGCGAAGTCCTTGATGGAATCCTCGTAAAGCTCGCCTGAAGCGTCGCTTTCGCCCTGCGCCATGACTTCTTTCATCTGGGCGTCGAGCTCGTCCGCACTCAGTTCGAACTTCTTGACTACGGGATTGATGGGGTTGACTCGCATGAAGGGGCTCCTGCGGCGGGACCGCGATGGAAACGGAACGCGGCGAACCGCGCGCTTCCTCCTCACGTCGGCGGGCGCTCGACGACGGAAGGTCCGACAAGAAAAAAGGATTCGATTCAGTCGGTCGATCGACGGGCCGCGCCTGGCCTCGGCCGATCGAAACGAAGCACCGCCCACCGAAACCCGGCGGACGGAGCCGAATCGAGTATCCTAGTTCGGCCGCTCGAGGCTATCAAGCACCTTTCCCCGCAGGATTTCGAGCACTTGGTCGAAGTCGCGGCCGGTCGTATCGACGTAGGTCATTCCGTCGAGACGGCGCAGCGGGGAGTCGGCCCGAGTAGAGTCGGCGTGATCCCGCGCCTCGATGAGCCGGCGGAGGTCGTCCTCGTCCACTTTCTGGCCCCCCGCGCGCAGCTCCTCAGCCCGTCGGCGGGCCCGCTCGACCGAGGAGGCGTCGAGATAGAAGCGGACGGGGGCGTCCGGGAACACCACGGATCCGGTATCCCGGCCTTCCACCACGAGATCTCGGTGCTCGGCCCGCTCCCGCTGACGGGGAACCATCGCGGCCCGAACGGCCGGAATCGCGGAAACGGCGGAGACCGCGGCGGTCACGGCCGCCGTCCGGATGTCATCGCCCACGACCCGCCCGCCCACGCGGAGCGCCCCGTCCGCGTCCCAATCGATCGCGATCTCGCGCGCCACCCGCGTGACGCCCTCGAGATCCTCCGGGTCGACACCCTCCTCGAGGACCTTCCAGGTCACGGCCCGATACATCGCCCCGGTGTCCAGGAACTCGAACCCGAGATCCCTCGCGAGCCTGCGCGCGATCGTGCTCTTGCCGGCCCCGGCCGGCCCGTCGATGGTGATTACCTGGCGCCGCACTCGCTCTCGATCTCCACCCAGCGCTCTCCGTCCAGGACGTGCAATCGGAAACGCCCTTCCTCGTAGCTCACGTACGACCCGCTGCCGTTCTCCCATGCGCCGAGGCAGATCAGCTCGATCGTCTGCCCGTCCTGCTCGTAGGTGCGCCGGTGCGCGTGATGAAGATGGCCGCAGACGATCACCCGGCGACCGTGCTCCACATGCGCCACGACCGCGTCCCGGGGCGGTTCCAGCACCCGGGTCGACTTTCGTTCGACGGCCCGATCGCTGTAGCGCCGCAAGATTCCGCCGATACCGAAGACGAGCCGGAGCGGAAGGACCTCGCCGAGAAGCCGCACCGGTGCGCTCCGGAGCACCCGACGGGTGCGCTGGTACGCCAGATCCGAGGCGCAAAGCAGGTCGCCATGGGTGAGCAGGATATCACCCTCTCCGAAATCGGCCGGCATCGGATCTTGGTGGACGCGGATCCCGGTGCGACGCTCGAAGGCGCGGCCGATCTGGAAATCACGGTTCCCGTGCACGAACTCGATACGCATGCCGTCGCGGACCCGCTCGGCCAGCCGATCCACGAGGTCGCGATAATCGGGGTGGCGGGCCTGCCGCGAGCCGACCCAGAGGTCGAAGAGATCCCCGAGAAGATAGACGACCTCGGCCCGATCCCGTTCGGAGTCCAGCCACTCGAAGAAGCGCTCAGCGCGCGATGGATCGCGGGGGTGGATGTGAACGTCCGCCGCGAAGACCCGGCGCCCGGTCGTCGTGCGGCCCGTCATCGGTCGATCCTCTCCTGCCTTGCGGCCGCTACGAGCCGTCCCCTTCGATCTGGTACTCGCGCATCTTTTCCCAGAGGTTCTTCCGGCTGATCCCGAGCAGCTCGGCGGCCTTCGCCTTGTGCCCCTTCGTCGCCTTCAGGGTCACCAGGATCTGCTCCTGCTCGGCCTCGCGGCGCGCCTCCTCGAGCGTTCGGATCTCGCGGGCCTGGCCGTAGGCCTTGCGCAAGTCCGACGGCGGCCGCAGGAGATACTCGCGCTTCAGGAACTTCGAATCGCCGGCCATCGCGATGGC
>CAZQZX010000332.1:0-5508 GCA_964597885.1 uncultured Planctomycetota bacterium | reverse complement strand
CGGACTTCATCGTGGAGTACATCGCGCAGACGCGCGGCTGGTTCTACACGCTGATCGTGCTGTCGACGGCGCTCTTCGATCGCCCGCCGTTCCGCAACTGCATCTGCCACGGCGTCGTGCTCGACGAGAACAACCAGAAGCTCAGCAAGCGCCTGCGGAACTATCCGCCGGTCGACGAGGTGTTCGACAACTTCGGGGCCGACGCGCTGCGGTGGTTCCTCATCTCGAGCCCGATCCTGCGCGGCCAGAACCTGTCGATCGATCGGGAAGGAAAGGGCATCGCCGAGCAGGTGCGCCTGGCGATCATCCCGTTCTGGAACTCGTTCAAGTTCTTCTGCACGTACGCGAACGAAGACGGCGTGAAGGCGAAGTTCCGCACCGACTCCGAGCAGCTGCTCGATCGGTACATCCTCGCCAAGACGCGGAGCCTCGTCGAAGAGGTGACCGATCGTCTCGATCAGTACGACGTGCCGGGGGCTTGCTTCGGGGTGAGCGCGTTCATCGACGCGCTGAACAACTGGTACATCCGCCGAAGCCGGCCGCGCTTCTGGAATCAGGGCGGCGATGCGAGTGCTGCCGACCAGGACGCCTACGATACGCTGTACACCGTGCTCACGACCGTCATGCGCGTCGTGGCGCCGCTCCTGCCGCTCCTGAGCGAGGAGATCTACCGCGGGCTCACCGGCGAGAAGAGCGTGCACCTGGCCGACTGGCCGGATGCCGAATCGCTGCCGAAGGACGACGGGCTCGTCGAGGAGATGGACCTCATCCGGGCGGCGTGCTCGGCCGGTCTCGCGCTGCGCAAGGAACGGGATCTTCGTCAGCGGTTGCCGCTGCGGTCGCTCACCATCGCCGGCCCCGACGCCGATCGGCTCGAGCCGTACTTCGATCTGATCCGCGACGAGGTCAACGTCAAGGAGGTGCAGCTCTCGGATCGCATCGAGGACCTCGGCGACTTCGTGCTGAAGGTGAACGCGCGCGCGCTCGGTCCGCGGCTCGGCAAGCGCATGAAGGACATCATGGGCGCGGCCAACCGAGGCGAGTGGGAGGCTTCCGACGACGGCACGGTGTCCGTCGGCGGCGAGACGCTCACCGCCGAGGAGTTCGAGCTGCGCCTGCAGCCGAAGGGCGACCTGGCGAGCCAGGCCGTCGCCGGAAACCGGGCGATCGTCGCGCTCGACGTCGAGCTCACCGAGGAGCTCGAGCTGGAGGGCATCGCGAACGACGTCGTCCGTGTCATCCAGTCGGGCCGCAAGAACGCCGGGCTCCTGGTCTCGGATCGCATCCAGATCTGGGCGACCCTGCCGCCTCGCGTGAAGGAGGCGTTCGAGACGCACCAGAGCGCGATCGCCGATGCGACGCTGGCGGTCGAGGTTCATCTCGACGCGGGCTCGCCGCCGGCCGAAGCGCACCGAGAAGAGCTCGAGATCCACGGAGGCGCGGCGACGTTCGCGCTTCAGGCGGTGGTGCAGGCCAAGAGCTAGGGCGCGAGCCTCGCGACTCTTCGCCTACCCCCAGCGCGTCATGTGGACGTGCTCGGGCGTGGGCGGCTCGGGGTAGCCGTCGAGGTGCATGCGCAGGTCGGTGTGCGTGATGCGGAAGCCCCACGAGAGGAGCATCTGCGTCACCTCCCAGTCCGACGACTGGCACCGGATGTAGAGCTCGTCCATGCCGTGGTCGATGCCGTAATCGGCGAGTGCCGCCATCAGGATCGGGAACGCGTTGGTGTCGCGGCGAGCGGCGACCCGCGCGATGCGCAGGACTCCCGGGCCGTCGGTGACGAAGTACCGCGAGTGATGGAAGTGGAGGAATCCGACGACTTCGCCCTTGTCCTGCACGACGAGGGCGTCGCCGAATCCGGCGCCGAGGGTCGCGTGGACCGTCGCCGTGTAGTCGAGGCCGGGCGCCAGCTGGTTCCAGAAGCCGACGAGGTGCGGGTGAAGGGCGCGCCGCTCGTCGTCGTGGAGCTGGCTGAGCAAGAACGCGCCTCCGTGCCCGCGAACCTTCGGGATCTGCACGGGGATCTCGACCTGGCAGGTCATGACGAGATGACCGGGTCGGAAGCCGAGCCCCGTGTAGAGGCCGAGGTTGACGTACGTTCGAGGCATCGTCTCGAGCCCGATGGTCCGGCAACCGGCTTCCTTCAGGTAGTCGACGGCCCGGCCGACGAGCGCCTTGCCGATGCCCTGGCGCTGCCGGGAGGGGTCGACGGCGAGCGGCCCGAACCAGCCCTCGCTTCCGTGGGCGCGGGCGAAGACGAATCCCGTGAGTCGGCCGCGCTGCTCCGCGACGAAGGCGCCTTCGCCGCTGACCTGGCGTTCGAGGGCCAGGAAGGCCGGGCTCAGCGGGGGGATTCGGACCGCGGGCAGACCATCCCGGTGGTAGGATGCGGTGAACGCCTCCGCGAAGATCCGGTTCATCTCCTCGAGATCGTCCGGCTGCACGCTTCGAAGTTGGTGCGGGTGGGTCGTGGGAATCCTCGTGCTCCCTCGTCGTCCGTTCCGGGGTGCTCCCGGGCGTTATTCTTCGATGCGACGGGGCGGATTGCAACCGGATTCCCGACGCAATCCCCCGGTTTTCGGCCCCCCGGGTGCCGGCTCAAGATCAGCCGGGAGTCGGGCCGATGCAGATGACGCCATGCTCTATCAAGCGCTGAAGCGCCTCTCCAAGCACTCTCTGGTCTACGCGATCGGCCCGGCCGTCCACAAGGTCGCGGGCTTCCTGCTGATCCCGCTCGTCACGGGATACGTCGGCGGGACGGAGAACTACGGCGTGCTCGGCATGGCGAACGTCATCATCGTCATCGCCTCGCAGACCGTGGGAGTGAACCTGCTCTCGGGGATGCAGCGCTTCTACACCCGGTACGAGACGCCCGACGAGCGCGCCACCCTCATCACGACGACGATGACGCTGCTGGCGTGTACGACCGGCGTGGCTCTCCTCCTCGGGACGCTCCTCGCCACACCCCTGTCGCGCCTTATCTTCGATTCGTCCGCCGACGCGCCGGTGCTCCGGCTGTCTCTCGCCATCCTGTTCTTCCAGCTGAACGGGCAGGTCGGCATGCGCTACCTGCAGCTCCGCGAGATGTCGGGAACCTACGTCGCGGTGCAGGTCGGCAAGCTCTTCCTCGAGATCGCGCTGAAGGTCGCGTTCATGGTGGCGCTCAGTCTCGAGCATATCGGCGCCCTGTACAGCGTGCTGATCGGCGAGATGCTCGTGAGCCTCGGCCTGACCGGCGTGATCTTCTCGAAGCTGCGATACGGCTTCCGCTGGGACATGGCGAAGCGCTTGATCCGGTACTCGTACCCGCTCGTGATCTCGGGACTGTGCATGTTCGTGCTGCATCAAGCGGATCGATTCCTGATCCTGAAGATGATCGGCAAGTCCGAGACGGGGCTCTACAACCTCGCCTATCAGTTCGGGGCGATGGTGAACGCGCTCCTCTTGCAGTCTTTCGGCCTCATCTGGTTCCCGTACATCTTCTCGATCCACGAGGAGTCGAAGATCTGCCACCTGTGCCGGAAGATCTTCACGTACTTCGTGCTCCTGGCGAGCGCGTCCTCGTTCGTGTGCGCCCTGTTCGCGCGCGAGATGATCTTCGTGATGGCGGATCCGGAGTTCCGGTCGGCGTGGACGACGGTGCCGGTCGTGCTCTTCGGATACGTGTTCTGGGCGATGTATCAGCTCTTCCAGACGGCGTTTTTCGTCCGGGAGAGGACCGTCTGGATCACCGTGCTGACCGCGATGGCCGCGATGGTCAATGTCGGGCTAAACCTGTTATTTATTCCGAGGTTCGGGTACATTGGCGCGGCGTGGGCCACGCTGATCGCCTTCATGCTTCTGGCGGCGGCGGCCGGCTGGCTCGCCGAGAGGATGTTGCCTGTCCGGTACGAGGGTGGGAGGATACTCGCGCCGGTCATTCTCGGGGTCGGGCTCTATGGCGTGAGCCAGATCCTTCCCTTCGAGACCGTCCTCGTGACGGTTCTCGCGAAGATGGGGCTTGTCGTTCTGTTCCCGGTACTGCTGGTGGCCGGGGGATACTTGACCGACAAGGAGAAGTCGAAGCTTCGCGCGCTTACCCGGATGATGCGTTCGATGATCCGCCGGAAGATGCGCAAGCTGTCGTCCTAGTGGGGCCCGCGCAATCCCCGACATCGATCGGGGTGCGGTGTGGGCCCTGGGTTCGTTTGGAAGATGCGTGCCGTGGTCGAGTCGATCACCGAAATCCGTAAGAAGGTGCAGGAGCCGGTTCGTCAGTACAACGACATCGCCGGCTTGCTGGTCGGGGACCGTCTGTCGATCCACATCACCCGGTTCTTCATCGCGCGCGGGTGGAGCCCGACGGTCGCGACGCTCGGCATGCTGGTCGCCGGGCTCACGGGGGCCAGCCTGCTTCCCTTCGGTGACGTCGCGGCGGTGGCCGGCTTCGTGCTTCTCGTTCTGTACTACGTCTTCGACTGCGTCGACGGGGAAGTCGCTCGATACCACGAGATCGAGGACGTCTTCTGGAGCTTCCACGACTACCTCTTCCACCTCTACGTGAAGTCGGCGTTCTTCATCAGCATGGGGATCGCGGGCTATCTCACCACGGGGAAGATCTGGATGTTCGCGGTCGCTGCCGTCGGGCTGGTGTCGACCTTCCTGACGAAGACGCTACGCGATCTGTCCTACCTGCTCGCCAATCGGCTGGTGCTGCTGCGCGAGTCCGGTCCGACCGATCGGGCGTACTGCCAGCTGACGTCCGAGATCACCGAAGAAGCGCTGGCCGCGGCTCGCGGCAGTCGTCCCTCGAAGTCGCCGAAGTCCTACGGAAGCTGGCTCGGCAAGGGGCGCTCGGTCGTGACGAACTTCGACCTGATGTCGATCGTGTTCCTCATGAGCGCGATCGCGGATCTGTTTCTCGATCCGTTCGTCGTGGCGGGGATGCCCTTCGATGTGAAGATCCTTCTCTTCACGATCGTGACGTTCGTGCTCGCCGTCGATTTCCTCGATCGGCTCGTGCACCACATCCGGACCGGGCAGTTCCGGCGCGAGGCCGCCGAGATGCTCGTGCGGGCGCACCACTTCCGCGTGCGCCGCGACCGCTAGGCTCCCCTCGGCTCCCCCCGCCGATCAGCGTCGCTTCTCGTAATCCATGCAGTTGCTGATGTGGGTGGGATTCTTGAACGTCTCCCGATTCCCGTAGCGGCACAGCGCGCCGTCGTCGAACAGCTTTCCGCAGTGGCGGCAGTCCCGGCACTTGAAGTCCGAGCCGCCGCCTCGCCCGAACGGAAAGAGCGAGCGTCCCGTGGGACCGGCGATCGATCGAACCAGCCGATAGACCAGCACGATGAGCACGGCCAGGGCGGCGAAACGGATGAGTGCGAGCAGCATCGGGTACGTTCCAGAACGAGAAAACGGGTGCCCCCGACATCGGTCGAGGACACCCGTTACGTTACCAACGATGCTCGCGAGCGTCACCACCCGGGCCGCGCGATCGGCGATCGATCGCGGGGGCGCCGCCTAGCG
>CAZQZX010000331.1:0-5510 GCA_964597885.1 uncultured Planctomycetota bacterium | reverse complement strand
AATCGCCGCCCACGAACACCAGGAGGGGAAGAAAGCCGCCGATCGTCGTGAGGGTCGTGGCCACCACGTGGCGGGTCGTTCCCGTGACCGCGTCGAGGATCGCCTGGCGGTCGCCGCGAGCCGCATCGGGGTTCGCGCGGATCGCGGCGAGGACGACGATGCTGTCGTTCAGCGCCACTCCGATGAGCCCGAGCGTTCCGAGGATGGTGTTGAAGCTCACCGGAAACTGGATCGCCCACGTCGAGAGGAACGCGAGGCCGAGCGACAGCACGGCCACCGCTCCGAGCATCGCGGCATAGGCCACGCTCCGGAACGCGAGGACGAGCGTGGCGACCATGAGGGTCGCAAGCACCGGAACCTTGCCGCTGAGCGCGGCCTTGGCCTCGGCGTCCTGCTCGCTCGCACCCCCGAGCTCGAGTCGGGTTCCCGGCGGCAGCTCGTATCCTTCGGACCTCAGCCTTGCGAGCACGCTCCGGCTGATGTCGATCGGAAGCGCTCCGTTTCGAACCCAGGCCTGGATCGTGTTCGTGCGCTCGCTGTCGAAGCGTGTGATGCCGCCGAGCTCGGGTCGGAGCGCGAACGTTCCGAGGGCGGCCGCCGAGATCCAGCGATCCTCGCCGACCCGAACGAGTGGCGTCGAGGCGATCCCCTGGAGGTTGCCTCGTCGACTCGACGAGTAGCGCACGCGTACGGGAAGCTGCTCGAGGTCCTCGATGACGCTTCCCCGAACGCCGCCCTCGAGGTTGGCCTGGAGCTGATCAGCGATGTCCGCGAGGGTCAGTCCGGCGACGCGCGCCTCGCTTTCGTCGGCCTCCAGGAAGAGCTTCGGTTCGCCGCGCGGCTGCGTGGCCCGCGTGTGGAGGACCTCGGGATGCGACTGCAGGGCGAGCCGAACCCGATCGCCGACATCTTGCAGGTCTTCGAGCGTCGGCCCGTAGATGCGGTACTCGATGTCGGCGACGACGGGCGGCCCCTGACCGAACTGACGAACGAGGATCTGCGCGCCGGGGTGGGCCCGATCGAGCGCGAGCTGCGCGTCGTTGACGAGGCGTTTGGTCGCCTCGGACGAGGTCGTGGTGACGATCGCGTGCGCGTAGTGCGGCGACCGGTCTTCCTTCATGATGTGGTTGTACCAGACCGTCGGATGGCTTCCGCCGACGAGCCACGACACGCTTTCGACCTCGCCGAGGTCGCGGAGCGTCGACTCGATCTCGCGAGCTTCCTGAACCGTGGCGGCGATCGCGTTGTCGGTCGGCATCCATACCCGCATCTCGAACATGTTGCGGTCGATCGGCGGGAAGAACTGGTTGCCGAGCGCGCGCGTCGTGACGAAGCCGGCGGCCGGGAGGGTGACGGCCGCGACCACCGCGACGACGGGGGCGGCGTAGAGGGCGCTGAGCGCTCGGCGATACAGGCGGCCGAGGCGCGCCGATCCGACGCCGTCTCGCCACCATCGACGCCGCGCGCCCTCGGGCGTCGGCCGCACGATCTTGCCGGCGAGCGTGGCCGTCACGGTGAGCGCCACCACGAGCGAGGCGACGATCGCGAGGATGACGCTCGTGCCGATCGAGCCGACAAAGTCGCCGACGCTTCCCGGCAGGAGCATGATCGGCGCGAACGCGAGCACGGTGGTGAGGGTCGAAGCGAGCAGCGGGTAAGAGAGATGGCGGACCGAGCCTCGGATCGAGTCGATCGCCGAGAGGCCGCGGGCGCGATGGGACGCGACCTCGTCGGTCATGACGATCGCGTTGTCGATCAGCAGGCCGAGCGCGATGATCATGCCGAAGATGGACATCTGGTGGACGGCGTTTCCGGTCACCTGCCATCCGAAGAGGACCATCGCGACCACGAGCGGAAGAGCCGTTCCGACGACGATCGCCGGGCGCGCTCCCATCACGAAGAACACCACCGCGAGGACAACGACGGCGCCCGCGACGAGGTTGCCGATGAGCGTTCCGAGTCGTTCGCTGGTGTAGCGCTCCTGGTCGAACACGCGATCGATGCGGACGGACGGACCTCGCTCGGCGGCAAAGGCGGTGACGATGGACTCGGCCTCGTCGGCCCACCGATCGACGCGGGCTTTTTGGCGGACGCGGGCGGCCACGAGGACGGAGCGATCGCCGTCAGCGAGCGCGATCTCGGTCTCGGGAGTGCGCCATCCGCGGGTGACGGTCGCGATGTCGCCGACGGTAAGCAGCGCGCTGGCGCCGCGGTTCACGACGGGAACCTCGGCGACGCGACGGACCGAGTCGAGCTCGCCTTCGACCTCGATCAACAGATCGGAGGTGGCCGCGCGCAGCGTGCCCGCGGGGCGCTTCGAGTCGGCGCTGCCGATCCGCGCGGCGACGTCGGCGGCCGTGAGGCCCAGCTCGGACGCCTCGAGAGGATCGATCTCGACGGTGATCTGCTCTTCGGGTACGCCGTAGGTTCGGACGAGCTCGGTTCCGGGGACGTTGCGCAGGCGATCCGCCAGGTCCTCGGCGAGTCGGTTGAGGACGCCGGCCTGGGGCTCGCGCTCGCCGGTCCACGTGACGCCGGCGATCAGCGTGAAGGCCACGGGATCGCGCTTGTCGGCGATGAACGGCGCGCCGGCATCGGGTGGAAGCTGGGCGCGCACGTCGCCGATGCGATCCCGGATCTCCGAGAAGAGCTGCACGTTCGTTCGGTCGTTCACCGCGGCTTCGAGCTCGATGGCGATGATCGACACGCCCGCGCGGGATGTCGAGTCGAGGTCCTTGATCTCGTCGACCTCCTGGAGCGCGTCTTCGAGCACCTCGGTGACGAGCGACTCGACGCGCTCGGCGGAGGCTCCCGGAACCGGCGTGATGACGATCGGATCGCGCAGAGCGATCCGCGGATCCTCGAGGCGGGGCAGCGTGAGCGCGGCGGCCGCACCTCCGACCAGGATCACGAGGATCGTCAGCCAGAGGAGGTGCGCGTTTCGGTAGAAGAGCGTCTCGGGCTCGGGCGTCATGGCTGGATCTCCGTGCGGGCGATGCGGGAGCGGGTGTGCGCGGTTCCGACGCCTTCGCGGTCGAAGATCGGTCGGACCACGAGCCCGGGGACGACTCGATGGAGCCCACGGCCGACGACAGCAGTCCCGGTGACGAGCCCGGTCCGGACGAACACCCGGTCGGATTCGGTGTGCACGGCTTCGACGTCCTCGCGGGCGAGTACGGCGAGCCCGTCCTCGTCGGGGTCGACGACCGAGAGCGACCACAGGCCGCGCCGTCCCTCGGTGAGGGCTTGCAGCGGGACCCACGCGCCGCGTTCGGCCACGAAGCGTTCGATCTCGACGCGCGCGAGGTCGCCCTGGCGAATCCCGTTGATCTCGGCGTCGAGCACGATCCGCACATCGACGCCGCGGCTGGTCGAATCGCGGGTCGGCAAGATCGTCGCCACCGAGCCGGCGATCACGCGATCGCGCACGCGAACGTCGAGGACGGACCCTTCGCGGAGCGCTTCCACCGATCCACCGGCCACGCCGAGCCGCACTTCGGGATGGCGCCGCTCGAGGAGCGTCACGATCGCGACCCCCGCCTCGACGACGCGCCCGTCGTCCACGAACCGCCGGGCCACGACCGCATCGTAGGGGCTCGTCAGCACGGCCTTGTCGATATCGACGTCGACAGAGCGTATCGCGGCCTCGGCCCGTTCCAGATCGGCCTCGCGCGCGACGCGGCCCTGGTCGGCCTCGTCCCACTGGAGCTTCGACACGGCATTCTTCGCGAGGGCCTTGTCGAGCCGATCGCGAGTGCGGATAGCGAGCTCGAGATTCGCGCGGGCCTGATCGCGCGTGGCCACCAGCTCGTCGCGGCGCGCTTCGAGGCGGTCGGTGTCGAGCCTCGCGATGACGGCGCCGGCCGCCACGACATCGCCCTCGTCGACCGCGACCCTCGCGATGAGCCCGCCCAGCTCGAAGCCGAGGTCGCTCGCCTGGGCGGCTTCGACGCGCCCGATGAACTCGCGCGTCACCGTGTATCCCTCGACGATCTCGATCCGCTCGGCCGAAACGCGGAGCGGCTCCGTGCCGGGAAGGCCCGTCAGGTCCGTGGGCTCGGGCGTCGTCCACCAGGCGAACGCAGCAAGAGCGAAGACGAGAGCGAGAAGGGCGCCGAGGCTCGCGGCCCGTCGCGTCCAGCGGCTCTTGGATTCGATGCCGGTCATGACCACTCCCGTATTTGTATATGCAAATAAAAGGGCAAAAAAACTAGATCGCGGACTCGGCGGCTCGGACACGTTCGATAGCCGCATCGAGCGCGGCGCCCGTTTCCTCACCGACGAGCGCGACCACGCGTTCCTGAGCTTCTTCCCAGGCGGGACGGACGCGATCGAGGAGGCCCCGTCCCTTCGGCGTGAGCCGCAGGGAATGCGCGCGCGCGTCGTGCTCGTCCTCGAGGAGCTCGATCCAGCCGTTCTCGCGCATGCGCTCGACGTTGCGGCTCAGGGTCGACACGTCGAGGAACAGCCGCTCGCTGATCACGGCCGGCCGGGCGAGCCCCATCTTGGCGGTGGCCACGAGGATGTTGAGCTGGCTCGTACGCAGCCCGAACGGGCGCAGAGCGTCGTCGTAAACCTTGCTGACGACGCGATTCAGCATGCGGAAACGGACTCCGAGACAGGAGCTCGCGATCACGTCGGGCGTTCGATCCTTGGACGGTTGCTGGGCCATGATTCGTACCTCGTGCAGTTATTTGTATATGCAATTAGGCGGAGAGTCAAGCGCGGAGTCCCGGATTCCTTCGGGATGGACCTAGTACCAGATCTCCATCCGGAGCCCCCGGGCGTCGCGATCCGGCCGGTCGGGCACGCGGAAGGCCGTGCCGGCGTGCATGTCCTCGGCCGCGACGGCGAGCGCGGCGGCGTCCAGGAGATCGTCGGGGCGCACGTGCGAGGCCGGGAGGTCCGCCCGTAGCTTCCGGAAGGTGCGCGCATCGAGCGGGAGCCGTCCATCCCTGCGGAGGAGGGCGAGGCGCTCGCGCTGCCCGCCTTCGGTCTTCTTCGAGTGACGAGGGGGCGTTCCCGCGAGTCGCGTGAAGACGAGCTCCGGGTGGCACTCGCGGATCCGGCGCTGTCGGCCTGGCGTGACGATCGCGTCGAGCTCGCGGATCTTCGGAAGCAGGTGGAACGCCTGGATCGTCAGGCCGCTTCCGTGGGTCTCCTCGAACGTAAGTGCGGACAGCACTCGTCGGATCGGCGGCGAGAAGACGCTCGAGGCCCGTCCGGGGAGTCGTCGGCGCGCCTCGCGATCGCATGCGCGTCCTCCGGTCTCGCGCTCGGACAGCAGCCCGATCGGCATGTCGACGGCGATGATCGCGGGGGCCGGGCGGGTCGAGAGGATCTCGGCGAAGCTCTCCACGAAGCGCGCCTCCGCTCCCAGGCGACCGGGCGTCCGCGTGACGACGACCCATCCGCCGCGGCAACCGTCGACCCCGGCCACGACAGGGGCGGCCTTCGAGCTCGGGCGTACGGCGTCTCTGGAGTCCGGAGTCATGGTCGGGTCCCGGGTC
>CAZQZX010000330.1:0-5540 GCA_964597885.1 uncultured Planctomycetota bacterium | reverse complement strand
CTCATGCCGGAGCTCGAGTCCGCCAAGCCGTCCGCCCAGAAAGACGACGACGGGGGATCCTACTCGCGCATGATCGACCGCGATCGACGGATCCACGATCCGAGGTCCGAGCTGCAGACGGGCTGGACCGGCTTCGGCGGGCATATCGTCGTGCCCACGGGCGACGATGAGGACCGACTCGAAGACGGATTCGGCGCGTCGATCACGGTCGGATACTTCCTGACGCACCAGCCGATCGCCATCGCCATCGAGACCGCGGGCTACTTCTCGTACCACGACACCGAGGACGACCTCGAGCCGATCATCGGCGATGACTTCTGGTTGTATCGATGGCTGCTCGGTGGCCGCGTCGCCTATCTCGGGTGGGATCGCGTGATGGTGCCATACGTGCGAGGAGGCTTCGCCTATCGCTTCGACGACGGCGACGACGACTTCGAGGACAACGGCATCGACAACGAGGACGGAGGCACCGGGTACTACGCGGGCGCCGGTCTCGACTTCACGATCGTGCCCGGCCTGTCGATCGCTCCGCAGGTGCTCTACACGAGCACGGATCCGTTCGGCGAGGATGCGGAAGAGCTGTTCTACGGTCTCGAGTTCAACATCAACTACTGAGACTCGGGGCGGGATCCTCGGCGAGCCCGGCTACCCGGATTCGCCCGCGAGGAGCTGGCGCGTGCGGACGAGCTCGTAGCGGAGCAGCTTCCCGTGGATCTTGTTGCTGAGCGCGTGGCACATCTCCATGAAGACTTCGGGGCCACGGTCGTCGTTCAGCTCGTGGGCCGTGAACTGACCGAGCGCTTCCTGCCGGAGCGTCGTGACGTCGTCGAGGAGCGACTCGAGCTTCTCTGCGTCCTCGACCGAGAGGCGCGCATCGAGCGAGACCTGCTGGGCTTCGATGTCGAGGAGCTTGTGGATGAACGCGTCGAGGCGATGCTCGGAGCGCCGATCGGCCACGCCCTTCATCCATCGCAGGAGCAGAAAGCCCGCGACGAGGAACGACACGATGAACGAGCGGATGCCCTCGCTCGCCTCGACGAAGTCCGGGTCGAGGAAAGGCCGCAGCCCGGGCTCGTAGATGTGGCTGGCTCCGGCGTGGACGGGGAGGTCGGGACTCTCGGCGGCGAACGCGGCTCCGCCCGTGAACAGCTCGGAGAGGCGATTGCGCTTCACGAAGAGCCGGTCGAGCAGGAGCTCGGTGACGGCTTCGACGAGTCCGATGTGCGTATCGCGGCTGCAGACCAGAAGCGCCTTCACCGTGACCGTGGCCATCTCCTTCTCCGGAAGGAAGGTCTGCGCTCGATGGTAAAGCCCCGCCGGGATGCTTCCGACCTCGAGGAACGGATACTTGCGCGCGAGCGCCGGGCCGTGTGAGATCGGCACGAGCCGGCATGTTCCGTTCTCGAGCAGGTCGCTCACGATCGGCGCGAACACACCGATCGAGATGAACGCGGCGTCGAGGGCGTTCTTCTCGAAGCCCGCAAGCATGGCCTCGTAGTCGACCTCGCTCGCGTCGATCTCGTCGAGATCGATGCCGTACTGCTCGAGCAGCACGCGGGCGATCGCGTTGTCGCCGGAGAGCGGATCGCCGAGCCAGACGGACTTTCCCATCAGGTCGGCCGGCTTGCGGATGTCGGCGTCCTCGCGCACGACGAGGAAGACCGATTCCGAGAACAGGTTGGCGACGAACCGCGCCCGGTTCGGGTCCTCGAGGCCGTGCACGCGCGCCGGATCGAAGCGTCGGATGAGGTCGGCGGTGCCGGCCTGGTAGAGCGCGAAGTCGGCGGATCCTTCCTGGACGCGGCGCAGATTGTCGAGCGAGCCCGATGTGGCCTCGACGACGACGCGCACGCCGAGCTCGCGCGCGATGGCCTCCGCGAGCTCGTGTCCGAGGTCGTGGAAGCGTCCGCGCGCGGCGCCGCTCGCCAGCACGATCTCTTCGGGGTAGGCCGTGCTGCGACGGTACGTGACGAAGAGGAGGATCGGAATGCCGATCGCTCCCATCAACAGGACATAGGCCACGTAGCGCATGAGTCGCAGCCTACACGACTTCGTTCGTCCGGGAAAGGTGCCGGAGTGCTACGATGGCCCGATGGCTCGTTGGATCCGCATTCTGGTGGCGACCTTGATGGCCGCGCCGCTCCTGGTCGGGAGTGCCCGCGGGGGCGAGGACGCGAAGGTACCGAACGTCGTGTTCATCCTCGCCGACGATCTCGGCTGGGCGGACCTCTCGCTCCGCGGCAGTACGCTCTACGAGTCGCCGCGGATCGATCGACTGGCTGCCGAGGGGCTCGAGTTCACGAACGCGTACGTCAACGCGCCGAACTGCGCTCCGGGCCGCGCTTCGATCCTCACCGGTCAGTTCTTGCAGCGCCACGGCATCCTCACGGTCGGGAACTCCGATCGCGGTCAGGCGCGCGACCGCAAGATCCACCCGATCCGAACCGAGATCTTCCTCTACGGTCGAGATCGATCCTTGGCTGCGCCGCTCTCCGCCGCCGGCTACGCGACGATCAGTATCGGCAAGTGGCACCTCGGCGAATCGTACATGGGTGGGCCGCTCATCCACGGCTTCGACGAGAACATCGCCGGCAGCCTGATCGGCGGGCCGTCGCGGTACTTCAGTCCGTACTACATCGCCGAGCTCGAGAACGGTCCGAAAGGCGAGTATCTGACCGATCGGCTGACCGACGAGGCCTGTCGCTTCCTCGAGCGCAATCGCGATCGGCCGTTCTTTCTGTACGTGCCGCACTACGCCGTGCACACGCCCATCCAGGGCAAGCCCGAGCTGATCGAGAAGTACCGCGCCAAGGGAACGGCGCGCGACGACAAGCAAGCCGAGTACGCGGCGATGATCCAGAGCCTCGACGAAAGCGTGGGTCGGATCCTCGATACGCTCGATCGTCTGGACCTCGCTCGCAACACGCTCGTCGTCTTCTTCTCCGACAACGGCGGGCACGGCAAGATCACCACGAACCATCCGCTACGCGGCGCGAAGGGGATGCTGTACGAGGGCGGGATCCGCGTTCCGTTGATCGTGCGCTGGCCGGGCCGGGTTGCGCCCGGAACCCGTTGCGAGGTTCCCGTGCTCGGCAGCGACCTCTATCCGACGCTGCTCGAGGCCACGGGCACGCCGGTTCCCGAGGGGCATCCGGTGGACGGCGTGAGCCTTCTGCCGCTTCTCGATGGCGGCGACTCGCTCGCGCGTGAAGAGCTCCACTGGCACTACCCGGTCTACCTCGACGGCAAGGCGTACGACGGAGCGCGCGATCCGATCTTCCGTCAGCGACCGGCGGCCGCGGTACGCGTGGGTAACTTCAAGCTCATCGAGTACTTCGAGGACGGCGCGACCGAGCTGTTCGATCTCTCTCGCGATCTCGGCGAGACGACGGACGTGTCGGCGAAGCATCCCGACGTCGTCGAGGATCTGCTCGGACGGATGAAGCGGTGGCGCGCCGCGAACGGCGCGCGCGTGCCGACGGAGCGCAACCCCCGCTATCGTCCTCGCGAAGAGCCGGCCCCTAAGCCGTCCGGAGACAAGAAGCCCTGAGCAACGAAGCCGTCCTGAGAAGTCGCGGCGGTTACGGAGTCGCGGACTTCGTCGCTTCGAGCACTGCTCGCGAATCCTGCACCCAGGCGCGGAGAAGCTCGCGCACCATCGGGTACTGCTCGGGCGGGACGACATCCTTCTGCAGGCGGAGCTTTCGGACGACCCGGATGGTGCCGTCCGCGTCGACGTCATACTCGCTCGAGTAACCGCCGCACAGGTTGTCGAGGTTGCGGGGGCGCGGCAGGTGGCTCACCGTGTAGCCCTCGGGGATCTCGATGTGGTGCGTCCACTCTCCCTCGACCGTCGCGACGACGACGGGGAAGCGCCGGGCGTCGCCGACGAGGAACGGCAGGGCGCGGCTCGAAGACGCGAACTCGACGCCGGTCGGAACCGCGAACCGGATGGTCTGGCCGCGCGTGTCGATCGCCTGCTCGGTGGACCAGCTCGCGTCGCACCGCAGCGGCGTCTCGAGGTCGGTCGGATCGGTCGTGAACGCGAAGTCGCCGGAGCCGCCTTCCGGCGAGCCGAGGAGCGAATCGGTAGCGACGTCCTCGAGTCGGCCGGTCGTGGCGAGCCGCGCGCGGAAGTACGCGCTGATGCGGCCCGTGAACTCCATGGTCGCCTCGCCGGTGACGTTTCCGTCCGCGTCGATCCGCACGCGGTGGTCGGTCACGTAGCGATGGCGGTCGGAGCGCGTCTCGGGCGTGCGAGCAACGCGCCCACCGCGAACGCCGTGCACGACGAACTTCCCGGAGAGGGACTGCTCGAGAACGCCGAGATCCGCATACGGGTTCGTCGGGTTGGCGTAGACATCGAAGGCCGGGAGGTACGCGAGGCAGTGGTCGAACTGCGCGGGCGTCCAGAGCGGCAGTCGTTCGAAGGAGTTGGACCAGAGCACCAGCGCGGGCTCGGCCTCGATTCCGCGCGCACGCAGGAGCGATGCGAACAGGACGTACTTGTCCTTGCAGTCTCCGAAGCCGTTCGCGAGCACTTCCGAGGCGCGATGCGGGGTCCAGCTGTCGGTCGCGTTCATGTAGACGGCGACGTAGTGGACGTTGTGGCACAGCCACTGGTAGATCGCCCGCACCGCCTCGATTCCCTCGCGGCCGGAGGTCAGCTCGTCGGCGAGCTTCTGGATTTCGGGGGTCACCTCGACGCGATCGGCGACCGTGTCGTGGAAGCGAGCTCCGATCTCTTCCCAACCGGAGAGAGTGGAAGCGACAAAGACGGGCACGACGTCGACCGGCGCGACCATCTTGCGCTCGGGAGCGAAGCCCTCGAAGTCGCGAAGCGTCGCGGTGATCGTCTGGGTTCGCGTGCCGGGAGAGGATTCGTCGAGCTTGAAGTCACCGCGCGCACGCCACGTCAGCGGCATGTCGCTCGGATACGAGATCGACACCGTCGCGTTCGTCACCGGCAGCGTCAGGTCGGGTCGATACGAGTAGTTGAAGCCGAGTGTCGACGGCGCGCGCTCCACGAGCGTCCAGCGCGTGAACGTCTGCGAGCCGACGCGGAGCTGCGGAAACACGACGGTGGTCGTGAGGCTCTTCACGAAGCCGGGAGTACTCTGAGCGGCCTCGCTCGGGCGCGTGAAGACGCTCTTCGACGAGACGTCGGTCCGCGCGCCTTCGGGCGAGATCACGTAGGCCTCTTCGAGCTCGAGCGACTGGTGCCGCGGATCGTAGGTTCGCGCCGCGCGCTGACCGGTGATGAGGCCCGCCGGCGTCAGAAGCGTGCGCCGGGTCTCGATCGTGGCGCGGTAAGTCGTGTCGCGTCGGACCGCGATGTCGACGCGGTGATCGTCGATGCGGATGCCGCCCGCCTCGAGCTCGGCCTGGTGCTGCTCGGGTGCCGCGCCGACGCCGCCGCCGATGGCGATCGGGCCGAGGCGCAAGCCCATGAGGCAGCCGGGAAGCGTGAGCATCGCGACGAACAGGAGGAGCCCGGCGCGGACGAACGGTGTCCACGAAAGTGCAAAATTACGGCTCGA
>CAZQZX010000329.1:0-5643 GCA_964597885.1 uncultured Planctomycetota bacterium | reverse complement strand
GACATCGTCCCGTGCACACGCACGTGCGCCGGACCGGGGCCGAGGAGCCGCTGGACGCCGGCATCCGGGAAGGAGACGGCGGCGAGGGGCGCTTCGAGCTCGGGGGATTCGTCCACAAGGACGTCGACTTGCTCGAAGGCAGCGCCAACCTTCGAGACGTGCTCGACCGGACGCAGACGCCCTTCGGTTTTCGGCGTCTCGATCGGCATCTGCGGTATCCCATGCGGGATCGGGAAGCGATCGACCGACGCCAGGAGGCCGCCAAGGAGCTGCTCGCGGACCCGGATCTTCGCTGGCAGGCGGCGACCGCGTTCCATCCGATGCGAGAGCGCTCGCTCGACTTCCTCACGGAGTTCCTGGCCGAGCCGCTGACCGTCGCTCCGTCTCGTGCGCTCGAGCGCGTGTTTCTCGGCTTCGCGACGCTCCCGCCGCTCGCGGTCCTGGCGTGGGCGGTCGGTCTCGTGCCGGGCGCGGTGCCGTCACTGGCGGTCACGATCGTGTTCGCCGTGCTGATGCTCAATCTGAAGAAGGTCCTGGCGATCCGCTCGAAGGTCTACGAGATCGAGGTCCTGGCCCAGGCGATGGAGCGGTTCTGCGCGGAACAGATGAAGCGAACCCCGCAGTCCGGGATGCTCGCCGAGCTGCGCCGCGAGTTCGAGACGGGAGTGACCGGGCCGACGGACGGATGCTGGTCCACACTCTGTCGTCGCATCCGCTGGCTGCACTGGGGCGACTACGGTCTGATCTCGATGGCGTGGAACAGCTTCACCCTCTGGGATCTGCACTTCGGCGCCCGGGTCGAGCGGAGTCTGAAGGGCCATCGCGAGACGATCCTGCGGCAGGCATCGGCCCTCGGGGAGTGGGAGGTGCTTTCCTGCTTCGCGGGGCTCGCGGAAGAGCGCGGCGACTACGTGTTCCCGACCACGCAGGAGGGCGATCGGCCGAGCTTCGAGATTCGCGGCGGCCGCCACCCCTATCTCGGGGGAGACGGAGTCGTGGCGAACGATCTCGAGCTCGGGCCGGACGGAAACATGATCGTCATCACCGGTTCGAACATGGCCGGCAAGTCGACTTTCCTGAAGATGATCTCGCTGAACACGATTCTCGGGCAGATCGGAGCGCCGGTGCGAGCCGATTCGATGGCCTGGACGCCGCTTCGGCTGTTCACGGTGATCGATGTCGAGGACGACCTGGTCCAGGGATTCAGCTACTTCCGCGTCGAGGTCGACCGTGTGAACGAGGTGCTCGCCTACGCGGCCGAGGACGGGAGCGTGCTCGGTGTCTTCGACGAGATGTTCCGCGGGACCAACTCGACCGAGCGCGTCCTCGCCGGTCGGGAGATCCTGCGCAGCCTCGCGTCGACGGGCGGCCTGTTCCTGATGGCGACCCATGACATGGAGTACGCCAAGCTGCCGGACGAGGAGGCGACGGTGCGAAACGCCCACTTCGCGGAAGACGTCAGCGAGAAGGGGGTCACGTTCACCTATCAGATGCGTCCCGGCCCGACGCGCGTCCGCAATGCGCTGCGCGTCCTCGAGTTCTGCGGGATCCCGAGCGAGATCATCGAACGGGCTCGTGCGGGCCTCCGCGGGAACGGCTCCCCCGAGTGAGGCGGCAGGCCTAGCGGTCGGTGTCAGGCGCCGAGTCTGCCTCGCCGTCTCGTTCCGCCCGCGCCTGGCGAAGCGCTTCCTCGGCGGCCTCGTAGGCGACCTTCAGGTCCTCCTGCAGCCGGGCGATGTCTTCCCCCGCGGCGTTCCTCATCTCGGCGAGCTTCGCGGCGAGGATCTTGCGCTCGGCCTCGGCCTTCTCGAGGAGGTCCTGAGCCCGCTCGCGGGCTGCGCCGGACATCCGGCTGGCGTCGTCGCGCATCTTCGCGAGCTTTTCGTCGAGATCCCCGAAGTCGTCCCGCATCGCATCGAAGAAGCGCCGAGCCCGGTCGCGGGCGAGCTCCTCCAGGGCGTCGAACGCCTCTCGGCTTTCCTTCTTCGCCTTGTCGACCTTCGGATCGTCGCCGGAACCACATCCGAAGAGCAGAAAGACCGCCAGGAGGGCGATCGCGCCCGGTACCGCGGGGGCCGGCGTCGCGATTCCCGGATTCTGAGCGGATTCGGGGCCGGCGTCGAAGGAGGCTCGGGCGTGGCGGTGCATGGGGGCTCCTCGGGGGCTCGCGGGAGGCTCGGACGGGGCCGAAACGGCGATCGATCGGACTTCCGTCAGGGTCAGGACTTCAGAAGGGAATGGTACATTACCGATCTCTTCCACCGGGACCTCCGCGCCCGCACCTCGCGGCTGCTCCGGGCCCCTCGAACCTAGCCGGATCGAGGCCGTCATGACCGATTGGAATGGATTCGTAGGCCCCAACGCGGGCTACGTCGAAGAGTTGTACGAGCGTTTCCTCCGAGACCCGAGCTCGGTGGATGCGGCTACCCGTGCCTGGTTCGAGCGGCACCCGCAAGGGGTCCGTCCCGTGCCGATCGCGAAGGACGAGGATCCCGCCGACGTTCGCACGTTGACGGCGGTGGTCAACCTCGCCCGTTCGATTCGCGAGTACGGCCATCTGGGCGCGCAGATCGACCCGCTCGGCAGCGTTCCCCCGGGCGATCCCGCTCTCGACCTCGAGCACTACGAGATCGAAGAGTCGGACGTCGCGGCGCTCCCGGCGAGCGCGATCCGACTTCCCGAGCGCGAGGGCGCCGGGATCCACAACGCGCTCGAGGCGATCCAGTTCTTGCGGGATCGCTACTGCGGTCGTTCCGGATACGACCTGCGACAGGTCCGCGACCCGAAAGAACGACTGTGGCTCCGCGAGGCGATCGAGAGCCGCCGCTTCCGTCCGCCGAACGAGGCGATCGACGAGGTCGCGCTGATGCACCGGCTGGTGGAAGTGGAATGCTTCGAGCGTTTCCTGCATCGCATCTTCCCCGGCAAGACGAGGTTCTCGATCGAGGGTCTCGACATGCTGGTGCCGGTGCTCGACGAGGTGATCCAGCGTGCGGGCGGCGCCGGCACGCGGAACACCCTTCTCGGCATGGCGCACCGCGGGCGGCTGAACGTGCTCGCCCACGTGCTGTGCAAACCGTACGAACAGATCCTGCTCGAGTTCAAGGACCCGGTGCAGAGCCGCTACTTCAGCGAATACGACGCCTGGACGGGCGACGTGAAGTACCACATGGGCGCGCGTCGCGAGATCGTCGATCTGCACGTGACGCTCGCGCCGAACCCGAGCCACCTCGAGTTCGTGCACCCGGTCGTCGAAGGCATGGCGCGCGCGGCGGGGACGAGCACCGATCGTCCCGGATCGCCGCCGTTCGATCCCGACCTGACGCTTCCGGTCGTCATCCACGGCGACTCGGCGTTCGCGGGGCAGGGGATCGTTCCGGAGACGCTGAACTTCTCGCGGCTCGAGGGGTACCGCACGGGCGGCACGATCCACATCATCGCGAACAACCAGCTCGGCTACACGACGACGCCGGACGATTCCTACGGGACGCTGTACTGCAGCGATCTCGCGAAGGGCTTCAAGATTCCGATCGTCCATGTGAACGCCGACGATCCGGTGGCTTGCATCGAGGCGGCGCGCATGGCGTTCGCCTACCGAAGCGAGTTCCACAAGGACTTCCTCATCGATCTGGTCGGCTACCGTCGGCACGGTCACAACGAGGGGGACGAGCCGCGTTTCACGCAGCCGATGATGTACCGCAAGATCACCGATCATCCGTCGGTGCTCACGCAGTGGGCGGGGCATCTCGGCAAGGATGACGACGCGGACGATTCGCTTGCGGCCCTCGTGCGCGAGCAGATGTCGAAGCTCGAGTCCGAGCTCGAGAAGCTCGACGCGGGCGATCGCTGCGAGATCTCCGTTCCGGACATGCCCGGCGACGTGAAGCTCGCGACCGTGGAAACGGCCGTCGAGCGCGGTCGGCTCGAGGCGATGCATGACGCGCTCCTGGATGTGCCGCCGGAATTCGCCGTCAACTCGAAGATTCGGCGGTCGCTCGACCGTCGCCGCAAGACCTTCGCCGATTTCGACAAGAACTCGGTCGACTGGGCGCATGCGGAAGCGCTCGCGCTCGGCTCGATCCTCGAAGACGGGATCCCGATCCGGTTCACGGGTGAGGACGTCGAGCGTGGAACGTTCAGTCAGCGTCACGCCGTCTACCACGACGCCGAAAGCGGAAAGACGTACTGCCCGCTCGCGAGCCTACCGGGTGCGACGGCTTCGTTCGAGATCCACAACAGTCCGCTCACCGAGAACGCAGCCGTTGCGTTCGAGTACGGTTACGACGTGCAGCAGCCCGGGCACTTCGTGCTCTGGGAAGCGCAGTACGGCGACTTCATCAACGGTGCACAGGTCATCCTCGACGAGTTCGTCCTGTCCGGGCGAGCAAAGTGGAACCAGATGCCGACGATGGTTCTTCTGTTGCCGCACGGCTACGAAGGACAGGGGCCGGACCACTGCAGCGGCCGGCCGGAGCGATTCCTCTCGTCGGCTGCCGAGAACAATGTGCGCATCGCGAACTGCACGAAGGCGTCGCAGTACTTCCACCTGTTGCGCGGACACGCGAGCCTCCTGACGACCGATCCCAAGCCGCTCGTGGTCCTGACGCCGAAGAGCCTTCTGCGTCACCCGGCCGTGGCGTCGGCGCCGGCGGAGCTGGTCGAAGGCAGCTTCCGACCGCTTCTCGTCGACGAGCTCCTCGAACGGGATCCGGGCGGAGTGAGGCGACTCGTCTTCTGCTCCGGCAAGGTCGCCGTCGATCTGGATTCGAGCCCGCGCCGCGAGGAATGCCCCGATGTCGCGGTGTGTCGCATCGAGCAGCTGTTCCCGCTGCCGTGCGCGGACATCGAGGCCGCGATCGCGGCGTGCACCAACCTCGAAGAAGTCGTGTGGCTCCAGGAAGAGCCCGCGAACATGGGGGCGTGGGACTTCATGCGTCCGCGTCTCAAGGAGATCCTCGACGGTCGGGTGCCGCTCCGGTATCTCGGACGCCCGAGGCGTTCGAGCCCGGCCGAGGGATCGGCGGCCTGGCACGCGTCGAACCAGGAGGCGCTCGTCTCCCACGCGTTCGATCGGGGCCGGAAGCTTTACGAAGTAGACACCGCGCAGTCGCGCGGAAAGCGAATGAAGTGAGGAGAGTGTGTCGATGACGAAGGCGGTCGTGGTCCCCGAGCTCGGGGAATCCGTGGTGGAAGCGACGGTCGGTAAGTGGCTGCGCCAGGTTGGAGATCAGGTCGAGGTCGGCGAAGCGATCGTCGAGCTCGAGACGGACAAGGCCAACCTCGAGGTGGGGGCCGAGGTCGCCGGCGTGCTCCAGAAGATCGAGCACGAAGAGGGCAGCGATGTCCAGATCGGCGACGTCCTCGCTGTCATCGATGAGTCCGCGTCGGCGGCTCCGGCGGCCGCCCCTGCGGCGAACGCCGGCGCGACGAGCACGAACGGACCGACCGCCCCCGCAGCGGACAGCGCGGGCGAGGCCAAGGCTTCGCCGGCCGCACGCAAGCTGGCCCGCGAGAAGGGCGTCGACCTTTCCGTCGTCTCCGGCACCGGCTCGGGCAATCGCATCAAGCGCGAAGACGTCGAGCGACATCTCGCCTCGCCGCCCGCCGCTCCGGCCGCTCCGGCCCCGGCGGCAGCCGCTCCTG
>CAZQZX010000328.1:0-5660 GCA_964597885.1 uncultured Planctomycetota bacterium | reverse complement strand
CACGATTCCGAAGCGCCGTACGACGGCCGCTCGCTGCCGTGCTGCTGCTGGCCCTCTCTGCGGGCTGCTCGACGCCAACCTCATCGCCGCAAGGATCCGAGCCGCGCGGCGCGACCGAAAGCCGAACCGGCGCACCGCACGACTTCGGCGCCGAGGGCATCTTCGCGCGACACCTTCGCGTCCGCCTCGCGCCGTCGCACACGAAGCGCTTCGAAGCCATTCTCGAGGCCTGCGCCGCCGCGGCACGCCGGGAGGGGCTTCCGGGATCGCACGACTGGCTCGCCTACCGCGAGCCCCCGGGACGCTACTGGCTGATCCAGTTCGCCGACGCAGCCGACGGCTTCGCGATGCCGGCCACGCTCGAAGGCTTCGTCGGACACCTCGGACGGACGGGAAGCGACCGTGAGCACGACGATCTCATGCGTCGGCTCGCGGAGCTCGAGGTCGAGGTCGAGTGGGAGCTCTTGCTGCGCATGAAGTCCGCGTGGTCCACGGTCGACGAGATGAACACCGCGACGCATCCCAAGGCGCGCCTCATCGAGCGCACCATCCGCCCCGGGCGCGAAGCCGACTTCGACCGGGCGCTCGCGGCACGAACGGCCTTCCTCGCGCGCAGCGGCTATCCGCTTCCGGTCGAAGGCTTCACGCTTCCCCACGTCGGTTCACCTCGGCGCGCGATGCAAGCGGTGTTCCCGGTCGCGTGGGGATCGTTCCACGAGTCGACGTCGTTCTTCGCCTTCTCGAAGACGCTCGACGAAGCCGGACAGGCCGAGTACGCGGAGCGCAAGGCCGACCTTCTCGAGACGATGTCCTGCGCGGAGTACTACGACGCGAGCTTCGTGCCGGAGCTCAGCTATGGCGCGTCGGACGACTAGGGGCTCTCGACCGAGATCCCCATCGCCGTCGCCGCCGCTCGGACCGACGGAGCTCTCGGGTTGAGCCGAAGCCCCTCTTCCACGACCTCGCGCGCTCTCGCCGACTGTCCGGTTCGCGCGAGGAGATCGGCGTACGCCAGGACGATCTCGGGATCGTAGGGATTCTCGGCGCTCGCCTTTGCGAGAAGCGCGCGCGCCTCTTCGACCGAGCCCTTCTTCTCCGCCGACTCCGCCGCCCCTCGGTACGCGAGGCTGCGGTAGGTGCTCATCGGACGGTTCAGCGCGATCTCGAACGTCGCCTGCGCGTCCGCGAATCGACCCGCCTCGAAGTGCAGCCGACCGAGCAGCACGTGGACCCAGGCGAAGTCGCGGTCCCCGCGCGCAATGGACGTGAGCGCCGGCAGATCCGGAAGCCGCCCTTCGCCGAGGAGCCGATCGAGCGTGCCCGCGTTGCGGCATCGCGTGTCGAACCGTCGCTTGCCCGCGCCGAGCGATTGCTCGACGGCCTCCCGCAACGATCGTTCGCCGGCGTTCTCCGCCTCGGCCCGGAGCGCCGTGACGATGCTATCCTCGAGCGGCCGCCACAGCGGATGGACGAGGTCGTCGCCGTAGCCGAAGACCGGTTCTTCCGCATAGAGGTGCTTGGCCACGGCGCGCGCCGTGTCGGCAACCGGAAGTCCCTGGAAGACCTCCGCCAGATCCCGCAGATAACGCTCGTCGAGAAGCCGCGCCGGGATCTCCCGAACCGGGGGCGTGACTCCTTCGATGCCCGCCTCCCGGATCATCGAGACGCTCATCAGATCGAGGGGCATGCGGTACTCGAGCCACGCGTTGTCGTCGGTGTTCGGGGTTCGCACCTCGGCGACGAAGCGACGGACCGACGCGGTCGAGCCGTACAGGTAGAACGCGAGCGTCTGGACATCCGGGATGTCGACCGTCGCGAACGACTCGCGAACCGAGGACGCGCCGAAGCGCGCGCGCAACTCTTCGAACGAGACGCGGATCGGCTCGACCGACCCGACCACGAGCACATCGCCCGGCCCGGTCGAGAACACGAGCGTCTCGGGGAACACGGTGGTCACGGTCGCGAGCATCGTCCGGAACGTCTCGCGCGAGATCTCGTAGTTCTGGATCCACTGACCGAAGACGCCGCCCGGAGCCAGGCGATCGCGCACGCGCTCGTAGAACTCGATCGTGAAGAGGTTCGCCACCCCCGCCATCCAGGGATTGGACGGCTCGGAGACGACGACGTCGTACTCCTGATCGGTGTACGTCATGTGCGTGCGCCCGTCCTCGAGGATCAGTCGCGTGCGCGAGTCCTCGAAGGGGCTGCCGTTGATGCTGTCGAAGTACGGGGACGCGTCGATCACGCCCTGCTCGATCTCGATGACATCGACCGACTCGATCGTGGGATGCGTGAGCACGGCGCCCGCCGTCGCGCCGCAGCCGTATCCGATGACCGCGGCTCGCCGCGGGTCCCGCGCGACCAGCGTGGTCAGGTGACCGAGGAGCATCTGCGTGCGGACATCGTCGGGCTGGGTCGAGGCATCCGTCTTGCCGCTCACGCGGAGGCTCGCCGTGCCCTCGCCCGTGTTGAAGACGGACACCGGAGCGTTCACGCCCTCCGCGTAGAACAGCATCGCCTGCGAGAGGCGCTGCACGTCGAAGCGCGACGCCGCGTACACCTCGCGGTACAGTCCGAGATTGAAGCGCGGGATGTCGAGCCCGGGAGCAACCACCGCGGCCGCGATCGCCACCGCCACCGCCGCACCGCCGAGGCCCGCGCGGAAGCCGACCGAGCGTCCGATCCCGCCGAGGACGAGCACCGCCCCCACGATCGCGCTCCCCACGCCCGCGCCCACGATCGTCGACGAGATTCCGAGCGCGGGCAGCAGCACGAACCCGCCGACGAGGCTACCGGCGATCCCGCCGATGGTATTGAGGAGGTACAGGCGGCCGACGTTCGCCTCCGGCGCCGTGTCGTCGCCGCCCTCGCGAATCGCCCGGACGGCCATCGGGAACGCGGCCCCCATGACGAGACAGGGCGCGAGCACCACGATCGCCGCGACGACGATGTGCGACACCGCGAACGCCTGCAGCCCGAGCGCCTCGCGAAGCGACAGGAACGCGCTCGAGTTCCAGCGCGGCAGCGAGTTGATCATCTGCATCGACCCGAGCACGATCAGGCCGAGCACGACCTCGAGGAAGGCCAGGCCGCCGAGGCCGCCCATCCGCGTCCCGCGCGCCCACCGGGCGAAGATCGCACTGCCCGCGCCGACGCCGAGCAGGTAGGTTCCGAGCATCGCGGCAAAGACGTAGACCGTCGGGCCCATCGTGAGGCCGAGTAGCCGGAACCAGGCGACCTCGAGAACCATCGCGACCGCCCCGGATGCGAGGAACGCCAGGCCCACGAACCATTGGCGACTCGTCCAGCGCCCCGCACGCGCCTCGGGTCCCGATGCGGGGGCCGGCGCCGCGGTCGGCAGGCGCCCCGCGAGGAAGAACGCGATCGCCGCAACGACGGCGTCGATTCCCGCCGCGGTGAACGCCGAGCCCGCGAGCCCCAGCGACGGGATCAGCAGGAAGCCCGCGGCCCACGTGCCCGCGACGGCGCCGAGCGTGTTGATGCCGTAGGCGAGCCCGGCCTCGAACGCGTACGACTCCTTCGCGCGGGCGAGCGCACCCACGATCAGCGGCAGCGTGACGCCCATGAGCGTGACCGGCACGAGCATCAGGACCGTCACGACGGTGAAGCGCGCCAAGAGGAAAGCGCCGCCCGAGCCGAGGCTCCCGTAGAGCGTCGAAAAGAGCGGGACGGTTCCCCGGAAGACGAACACCGAGACGGCGCCGAGCAGCGCGATCCCGACCTGCAC
This sequence comes from uncultured Planctomycetota bacterium, assembly GCA_964597885.1. Classification (GTDB taxonomy): domain Bacteria; phylum Planctomycetota; class JACOTG01; order JACOTG01; family JAUIME01; genus CAZQZX01. Next base: position 1,912 of record CAZQZX010000328.1, on the reverse strand, counting down.
GAACGCGTACCACAGGACGGGCCGCTCGAGCCGAGGGGAGACGACGCTCGAAAGCAGGCTCCCGATCCCGAGGCCGGCCATGAACGCCGCCACCACGGTCGCCATCGCGTAGAGCGTGTTGCCGAGGATGTAGCTCAGCTCCTTGGTCCACACGATCTGGAGAACGAGGCTCGTCGCGCCGGAGAAGAAGAAGCAGAGGAAGAGGAGCTTTTTCACGGCGGGGCGTCGTCCGAGCGGTCTGAAAGGAGCGTCTACGCAGCAGCGCTGAGGGTACAGGGGCCCCTCTCCGCCGTCAAGAGTTCTCGGGCCCGGTGCGATCTGTCCCGCGCCGACACAAACTGGTAGACTCGCTGCCCTTCACAACCGAGGATCCCACGAATCATGGTCTACCGTTCCATCTTGATCCTGTTTCTCGTATCGGGCGCCTTCGGGCTCGGATACCAGGTTCTCTGGAGCAAGTTCCTCCTCGACTTCATCGGGGTGAGCGCATACTCGTACGCGACGGTTCTCGCGGCGTTCATGGGAGGTCTCTCCCTCGGCAGCATCTGGCTGGGACGCGTCGCGGACCGGATCCGATCGCCGCTGATGCTCTACGCGATCCTGGAGCTCGGCGTCGGGCTTTACGCGATCGCCTACCTCCCGATCATGAACGGGATCACGAGCCTCTACGGGTCGATGGTGTCGTTCTCTCCCGAGGAGGCCGGCGGCCACTTCGGGCTCCCCGCGAAGATCATCGCGTCGGGGCTCCTGCTGCTGCCGCCGACCATCCTCCTCGGCGGCACGTTCCCGGCGATGGTCCGGCACGTCACCGTCAACCTCGGCGTCGTCGGAAGGCGTGCGTCGACGCTGTACTCGATCAACGCGCTCGGCGCCGTCATCGGGACGCTCGGGATCGCCTTCATCGTGCTGCCGATGCTCGGCATGCGCGGCAGCCTGTTCATGCTGGCCGCCGGGAACATCGTCGTCGCGCTGGCCGCGTGGGCGCTCTCGCGGCTCCCCGTCGACGCGAAGGCCGCAGCCGCCGACTCCGCCGGCGAAGGCGCCCCGGCCGTGACCGCTCCTGCGGCCGACACCGCGGCCACCGCCGACGAAGAGCCGGTGACGCCGCGCATCGTCAAGTTCGTCCTGATCTTCATCGCGATCGAGGGCATGATCTCGTTCTTCTACGAGATCGCCTGGACTCGGTACTTCGGGCTGGTCCTCGGCTCGAGCACGTACTCGTTCTCGGTCATGCTCGCCGCATTCATCACCGGGATCGCGCTCGGCGGCGGAATCTTCGCGGCGATCGAACGCCACATCCGACGGCCGCTCGCCTTCCTCGGCTGGACGCAGATCGCCGTCGGCGTGCTCGTGCTCCTTCCGCTGCAGTTCTATCCGTACATCCCCTGGCTCTTCGCCGAATATCGCGGCCTGTTCTCGACCGAGGCCGCGGCGTTCTTCCCCTTCGAGCTCGGCAAGGCGCTGCTCTGCTTCCTCTTCATGCTCGCCCCGACCACGCTGATCGGCATGGCGATCCCCATCGTCGTGAAGGGCCTCGCGAAGAACCTGCAGAAGCTCGGCACCGACACCGGCCGCATCTACGCCTGGAACACCTGGGGATCGGTGACGGGGTCGCTCCTCGCCGGCCTGATCCTGCTTCCGATGCTCGGCATGGAATGGCTGCTTCGCGTCAGCGCGATCGGCAACGCCGCGCTCGGCCTCATGATCGTCGCGTTCGTGTCGAAGGGAGCGCTGCGGGCTCGGGCGATTCCGGTCGGCTTCTCGTGCGGCGTGATGCTCGTCGTGGCGGGCATCCAGGTCGTCGGCGGCGGATGGAACACGGCCTGGTTCTCGATCGGTCGCTTCCGTCGCGACGCGGCGCCGAAGTCGTTCGCCGAAGCCGAGCAGCACGCAAAGGACTTCGAGGTCATCG
>CAZQZX010000327.1:0-5695 GCA_964597885.1 uncultured Planctomycetota bacterium | reverse complement strand
GATGACCGGGGCGGATCCGTTTGCCGTCTTCCTCGCCATGAACGGACACCCCGCCGTGGCGGCCAGCTCACCCGGGAAGCAGCTCTACCTGCGCAACCTCGCGGCGTCCTCCATCATCGCGGCCACGACTCAGGAAGATTCGCTCTATCCCTCACGAACCGTGCTCCCCCACCTGCAGATCGCGATCGGCTTCGGCGCGAGCGCCCACATCCTGAGCTATCCCTCGATGAACCATCAGCCTTCGTACTTCAAGGAACAGCAATCGCTGATCACGCGTTTCCTCAGCAGCAACGAACGAAGCACGCCCTCGAGGCTGGTGTGGCTGACGTCCGACGTCGAGCTCGGTCGCGCTCGCTGGCTCGAGATCCTCGAGCTCGGCAAGACCGCATCCGACCGCGACGCACTCACGCCGTCCAACGTCCCGAGCGAGCCGGGTCGCGTGCGCCTTGGCGTCAGTCTCGACGGAGCCACGAGCACGCTCGCTTCGATTCGCGAAGGTTCTCTCGCTTCGTCCCTCGGTCTGCGGGTCGGGGACGAGGTCCAGCAGATCAACGCCGACCGCATCACGAGCTCGACCGAGCTGCGCCAGGCCCTGCGATCGCTCACTTACGGAGGGCACATCGCGCTCGCCGTCCGGCGCGACGGCGAGCGGATCGTCGTTCAAGGGACTGTCCCCGACTTCACGCCCGAGCCCATCTACCAGCGCGAGCGCGACACGGCTCACGTCGACATCACGATTCAGCACGATGGCTCCGGCGAAGAGGCACCGCCGATCGTGAAAGTCGACACCCATGGAGTCCGCCGCCTGCGCGTCTGGCTCCCGAATGTGGCGAGGCTCCACGACGAAGCCTTCGTCACCATCAACGGGAAAAACCGGGATGTCCCGATCCGAACGCGCTCTACCGTCGAGCTCCTCCGCGCTCTCCATGAGCATGGCCATACCGACGCCGCGCGGATATGCTACCTGGAAATCGAAGTCCCGAGCACGCCGACGGAAGCCCGCTGAAGGAAGCGCGTCGTCATCGTCGGCGTGCGAGTCCCGAGCGGAGTCCAACGATTCGCCATGCTTTCGATCTACGTGGATGCGGATGCCTGTCCCGTGAAGGACGAGGTCGTGCGCGTGGCCGACCGTCACGACCTCACGGTCTTCATGGTCAGCAACAACTGGATGCGATTGCCGGAGCGACCGCGCGTCGAGCGCGTGGTCGTGCCCGAAGGAGCCGACGCCGCGGATGACTGGATCGCGGAGCGAATCGAGGCGGACGACATCGCGATCACGGCCGATATCCCGCTCGCGGCGCGCTGCCTCGAGAAGAGCGCTCGGGTGATCGGCCCGGCGGGGAAGACCTTCACCGACGACGACATCGGCGCCGCGCTGGCGATGCGCGAGCTCAAGGCACATCTGCGTGACCGGGGCGAGATCCGCGGCCTGAATCCCGAGTTCACCTCGAAAGATCGCTCACGCTTCCTGCAGACCCTCGAGAACGAGATCCAGTCGATCAAGCGCCGGCGCTGAGCCTCGCGCTCGACCTTCCCGTTCTCCCGCATTGACGACCTCCGTCCCCGTCCGTAATATCGCCGGGATGCCCGCACATCGAACCTCACTCACGACGCCGATCCTGCTGACGATCACCCTGCTCGCCCTCCTGTGCACCGGCTGTGGCGGAGGCGATGCCCCGATGGCGGATTCGCTCGAGGGCTGGAATCTCCTCCTGTTGACCCTCGACACGACGCGTGCCGATCGGCTCGGATGCTACGGCTACGGGCCGGCGCGAACGCCCGTGCTCGACGGACTGGCCGCAGCCGGCACGCGCTTCACCAACGCGACGGTCCAGGCTCCGATGACTCTGCCGTCACACACCACGATCTTCACCGGGAACAATCCCACGTACCACGGCGTGCGTCACAACGGGCTGCACGCGCTTCCCGAGGCCCAGTTCACGCTCGCCGAGATACTCCGGGGCTCCGGGTATCAGACGGCGGCCGTCGTCGCGGCGGCGGTCCTGGACGGGCGCTACGGACTCCGACAGGGATTCGACCGCTTCGACGACAGCCAGCGCGGCTCCGGGAGCCAGTTCCTGTACGCCCAGCGCACCGGCCCGGAAGTAACGGAAGCCGCCCTTGCCGCGGTCGCGGACTTCGACAAGTCACGGCCCTACTTTCTCTGGGCGCACTACTTCGACCCACACTTCGAGTATGAACCGCCGGAGGAGTTTGCCCGCCACTTCCCGAATACGGCAAGCGGACGATACGACGGCGAGATCGCGACCATGGACCACGCGATCGGCACGCTGCTTCAAGGCCTGCGCAAGACAGGTCGCATGAAGCGCACCCTCGTGATGGTCATCGCGGACCACGGCGAGGGAATCGACGGGCCCCACGAGGAATGGACCCACGGCATCTTCCTCTATCGCGACACACTCGAAGTGCCGTTCCTCGTTTCCGCCGAAGGGGGCCTTCCGCGGGGACGGACCGTCGACGCGCTCGTCACCGGGACCGACGTCACCCCGACCGCGCTCGACCTGCTCGGCGTGAAACACGGCGGCGTGATGCAGGGGCGGAGCCTCGCGAAGCTCCTGCGCGACGAAAGCGCCGGGGCCGAGACCGATCCCCCGAGCGATCCGATCCCGGACGAGCCTCGCTACGCCTACGCCGAGGCGACGGCGCCCTTCCACCAGTACGGATGGTCGCCGCTCGCTCAGATTCGCGACGAGCGATGGAAGCTCGTGTGGGGACCGTCGGTCGAGCTGTACGACCTCGCGAGCGACCGCGACGAGCTGTCGAACATCGCCTCGGAGCACCCCGACAAGGTGGAGACGCTGAAGAGGAAGATTCGCGAGATCGACGCGGTCGCCCACACTTCGGACGCGCGCCTCGACGCGGCCCCGTCCTCGCAGGAACAGCAACGACTGCGACGCCTCGGCTACGTCGTCGAAGGCGGCGGCCAGGAAATACCGTCCCTCGACGAGCGCGCGGGCCTCGGCGACCCGATGAAGTTGATGCGGCTCCAGGAACCGCTCGCTCAGGCCCGCCGCCTGCAAGCGGAAGGACGCGCCCGAGAAGCGCTCGCACTGGTGCAGCAGGACGTGCTCGCGGTCGACCCCGGCAATCTCGACGGCCTTCTCCTCGTCGGCCAGTTCGCCACCGAGCTCGCCAGCTGGTCCGTGTCCACCCAGGCGTACGAGAGGCTCATCGGGCTGCGGCCGGGCTCCTTCTCCTACCGTTGGAAGCTCGCGGACATGCGCATCGCCCAGGCGACGCGAGCGAAGCAGCAAGGCCAGGCGGATCTCGCGGGAGCGCTCACGCGCAAGGCCATCGGCGAGTACGAGGCCATCATCGCCGAGGGCTGCGCCGATGCGATTCCGTTCGTGAACCTCGGCCGCGTGTACATCCTGCAGGCCAACCTCGAGGCCTTCAAGAAGGCCGAGCCCCTGCTCACCCGCGCCATCCAGATCGACTCGAACAACTTCGAAGCCCATCTGAATCTCGGGCTCCTCTACGAGGCGACGCGACACTTCGACCGCTCGCTCGAGCTCCTCGACCGCGCCATCGAACTGTCCTCTCCGGGGACCCCGCGCTACGACACCGCCGTCCGCGTGCGCGGACGCGTCCAGTCGAAGCGAGGGTAGGCGGGAAGCTACTTCGACTCGCTCGGCGGCTTCACCAGCTCGAAGGTGTCGATCACCTCGTGCAGGCACGACGGGTGTCGCTCGTAGGCCCAGTCGGGAGCCCACCCGACCAGGCGGTAGTAGGTATCGCCGCCGTCGATGACCGTGACGACCTGCGCGAGGGCGTCGGGTTGGCGATGCAGGACGTACTCGAGTGCCGGGCGTCCGCCGAGCGTCTTCTCGGAAGTGCTCTTGACGGTCACGCCGACTGACTCTTCCTCACTCGCTCCCGCATAGTAGTCGCGAACGATCCGTCCGTACTCGGCGATCGGAGTGTCCGCGGGCGCGTTCGTCGGATCCGTGAAACACGCGACGAAACACGCGCCCCATCCGTACCCGAGCTGCATCTCGACGTCCGGATCCGCACTGGCGAGACGATCCCAGCCGCCGGGCACCGACAGCTCGTAGGCCTCGCCGGGCGAGCGAAACGAACGCCGCTGACGGGTGAAACCGGACGTTATCTCGCGAAAGGTCGGGAGCCAGGCCTCCGCTTCGGCGGTCGCGACCGAACCCTGGAGGTGCCAAGCCGTGGCCCCGTCGAAGAGCAGGGTGAACGCGGTCGTCATCGGTGTCCCGGAAGTGGCATGCGCGCCGACGACCAAGGCTTCGGCTCCCTGGAGCCCGTCGACTTCGATCTCGGTGACCGTCACCTTCTCGATATCGGCGACCTGCGCCGTCATCCGCGCCCGAAGCTCGACGGTCATCGCCATGTTCACGAAGTCCCTGGGGAACGCTTCACCGAGCGGTGTCACGAAGAACACGGCCTTGCCGGCGCCGGTTCGATCCGGCTCTCCGTCCGAGGTAAGGACGAGGCCGAACGGAAGACGACTCAGGACCTCGAGCCCGCCGAGCCCCTTCAGCCGAAACGGAAGCCCGTCGAACGGATCGTCCGACTTGGAACCGTCGAGTCGTGCGGACATCACGGCCGCGCGGAGCACCGACATCCGCGGCGCGGCGCCTTCCTTGGGCGTCTTGGCGACGAGCATCCACATCGAAGTCTCGCCACCGAAGATCCGAAACCAGCACTCGGACTCCCCCTGCTGGGGCGTCGCCGGCTGGCTCACGCGGATGAGCACGCCGAACCCATCCTCGGTGGACTGTTCTTCGAGTCCGAGCACCTGGACGCCCCGCTGCTCGAAGTCCTTTCGCCAGTCGGTGTCCTTGACGGTCTTCGCCGCCTCGGCGGGGAGCTCGAGCACCACGATCGACGACTGGGTCGCGGCGTCCAGCAAACCCAGGAACGAAGAGCTCGGCTGGAAACCGGGAGGAACGTCGATCGTCATCGGAGTACCCGGAAGGGCATGCCGCGGCAGAGCGTCGCCGGTCGATTTCGGATCGTCCTGCGCGATCGCGGATCGGCAGAGGAGCATGGCCAGCACAGCCAAGACCGGCCACCATCGGGACGGCGCGAGACGGCGCGCGGACATCGAGCGAGAGATCTCGGGATTCATGTTCGGGCTCGGTATCGGAAAGAAATCCGTCGGCAGATGAAGAACAGAGGCCGGCGCCCCTGACTCGCCGTCGAAGCTATCCGAACCGAAACACGATCGCAAGGGAGGAACCGCGCTAGAGCTCGAGGGTCGTGACCGCACCCGGCCGGATCTCTGTGGCAACGGAGGCGTCGGCCTGGCTTTCGTCCGCGTCCGACGCCCCGACCCACGACACCTTGATCTCTCCCGTCGGGAGATTCGGCAAGATCAGCCGCCCCTCGGTGATCGGGAACGTGGCGTCGAGACGGCCTCGGCGAAACAGCAGGACCGGCCCGGCGTCGCTCGTCAGGCGGATGGCTTTCGCATCGGCCTTCGACGAGGCGGCTCGGTCCACTTGCAGGGTGCCCCCCCGCTCCAATCGAGTCGTGTAGGGATCTTCGACGGTCGTCCCCTCGAGCTCGGTGGCCGCGACGATCCGCGTCGCGAATCCCTCGGCACACACGGCCAGCGAGACTCGACTCGCCGGAGTGCCATCGACCCGGATCTCGACGGGACGTCCGAACCAGCGCGCGATGCGAAGCTGCGGGCGACCGCCGA
>CAZQZX010000326.1:0-5700 GCA_964597885.1 uncultured Planctomycetota bacterium | reverse complement strand
GTCGACGGCGGTGACGCCCAGGCAGTAGCAGACCGCCGAGTTCGCGGCCGCGCCACGTCCCTGACAGAGGATGCCGCGCGATCGCGCGTACCGCACGATGTCGTGCACGGTGAGGAAGTACGGCGCGTACCCGAGCTCGCCGATCAGCGTGAACTCCTTCCGGATGAGGTTCTCGACTTCCTCCGGGACTCCGTTCGGATAGCGATCGCGCGCGCCTTCCCACGTCAGGTGCACGAGATGCTCCATCGGACCGCGATCGGCCGGGCAGATCTCGTCCGGGTACTGATAGTCGAGCTGATCGAGCGAGAACGCCGCGGCGCGCTTGGCGACCCGCACCGATCGCTCGAGCGCGTCCTCGAACCCCGGAAAGAGCGCCGCCGTCTCCGCAGGAGGCCGCAGGTGTCGCTCGGCGTTCGCGTGCAGCCGAAAGCCCGCCTCGTCGAGCGAGCAGCCGTGGCGGATGCAGGTGACGACGTCCTGCAGCGGCCGGCGCGATGCCGCGTGGAAGTGCACGTCCCCGGTGGCGGCGAGCGGGACATCGGTGTCGCGCGCGAGCGTCACGATCCGCGCGAGGCGCTCGCGCTCGAACGACGTGAACGTCCGCGAGATCGCGATCGACAGGCGATCCTCCGGAGCGAGCGCCGAGCGCAACGCGAGCAGCGTATCGACGGACTCGCGATCGACCGTCTCGCCCGGCAGGAAGACGGCGAGAAGCCCCTCCTGATACTCGAGGAAGTCCGCGAGCTCGAGCCGGCATTCGCCCTTGGCCGCACGCCGCTTGCCGACCGTCAGCAGCCGGCACAACCGCCCGTAAGCGGCACGATCCGTCGGGAACGCGAGCAGCTCGAGCCGCTCGGGCTTCTCGAACACGAGCCGACACCCGACCGCGAGCGGAATGCCTGCCTCTTTCGCGGCGATGTGCGCGCGCACGACTCCGGCCATCGAGTTGCGATCGGCGATCGACGTGGCCGCGTGTCCGACCCGCGCCGCCTCCCGCACCAGCTCCTCGGGATGACTCGCCCCCTCCAGGAACGAGAAGTTGCTCGCCACCTGGAGCTCGGCGTAGCGTTTCGGCGGGATACGAAGCGGCCGACCGCGGTCACGGTACGGAGCGGCCGACGACGCACCACCCGTCCGATGGGCGCTGTGTTCTCCTGGTCGTGCTTGTTCTGCTGATTCTCGATGCGGGCCCCGCCGAAACGGATGCCCGTGATGCTTGTCTTCGGGAAGCTCGGGCATGGCCCTGGTTCACGGTCTCTCTCGTGAGCTTCCCTCCCCTCGATCTCCGGCGCGAGTCGATTTTCGGTATCTGTTAGGGTATCGGATCCGGCGAGAATCCGCAACCAGGGAAGTTCGAGCAACGGCAGCCGTCCAAGCCCGGCAACCCGCAGACCGCGCAGACCTGTCCCCAACTTCCCGGAGCCCGAGCATGAACCCTGCCTCCATCCTCGCGATGCTCCTGCTACTCGCGACCACGGCACAAGCAGCACAACTCCAGCAGCCCTCGCCGATCGATCCGCGCGAGAAGCTCCTCTGGTTCTTCCGGCACGACGGCCCGGTCTCACTCGACACCGCTATCGATGAGCTCGAGCGCAAGCTCAACCTCCGCATCTTCAAAGGGCCTCGACTCTCCGCCGAGAGAACCCCCGCACCGATTTCCCTCACGAACCCCGTCTCACCCACCTTCCAGCACGACGCACTCGAAATCGCGCGGGCCGTACTCAAAGCCAACGACCTCGGGCTATTCCCGATGACTCCGAAGGGTGGGCGCGATCGCTACCTGATCGAGCGCGTCGCACCCGCGCCCGGCAGCCGATGCGAAGGGTCGTACATCCCGATCGAAGCCCTTCGCCGCGACGGCTCCCGATCCGTCTCTGCCTTCGCCAGCTTCCAGACCGATTCGCCTCGGGTCTGGAGATCTCTCCGGACCCTCGCCGAGGTCACGCACGCGGTCGGCCTATTCGAGAGTATTCGTGCCGTCATCGTCTCAGGAGAGGCGACACACGTCCGCAGAATCGGCGAGCTCCTACGTGCCATCGAGCAGTCCGCTACAAGCCCCTTCGACTTCGCCCTCGTCGTGATTCCCGTCCACACTCCCGTCGAAGAGATCCTGCGAGAGCTCGAGGAAGCCCTCGGGCGGTAGTGCACGCACCGCAGTTGGCACCATTCCTGTAACACCGCGCGCACGAGCCCGTCCTTTCCGTACGCACGCCACCACGGTATCCTCAGGTCATGAACGCTCCATGGATCACCGAGGTCGATCACTCACCCTTCCGGCAGGCCGGTCCGTATCACGCGGACGACTTCCTGCGGTACGAAGGCGAGGAGTGCGGCGAGCTTCTACACGGACGGATGATCGTGTCTCCGGGAGCGTCGTTCCAGCACCAGGTCGTGGTCCAGCTCCTCGCCGAGCTTCTCGGACGGGTCGCGCTCGAGAACGGAGGGGTCGCCACCATCGCACCGTTCGACGTGGTTCTGTCCGAGTCGACCGTCGTCCAGCCCGACGTGCTCTACATCGCCAAGGAAAACCTGCCGGGGCTCGAAGCGAAGCTCTTCCGCGGCGCACCCGATCTGGTGGTCGAGGTCCTGTCTCCCGGCAGTCACCGCCGAGATCGCGTCGAAAAGCTTCACCGATACGAGCAGGCCGGAGTCCGCGAGCTGTGGCTGGTCGACATCGAAGAGCGGCAGATCGACTTTCTCGTCCGGGGCGAGGCGGGATTCGTGGTCCGGCTTCCCGATGACGACGCCTATCGTTCCGCCGTCCTACCGCCCTTCCGGGTCGAGCTCGCCGAACTCTGGGAGGAAGTCGAGCGTCGGATCCCGCGCGGATCCTGATCGATCAGCCCACGAGCCGCTCGAGCATGAGCGTCGCCAGGCCGAGCACGAGAAGGAAGCCGCACATGTCGGTGATCGTGGTCAGGATCGGGCCGCTCGCCAGCGCGGGATCGACGCCCCATCGCTTGAGGAGCAGCGGCACGAGCCCGCCGATCGAAACGGCCACGATCGTGTTCAGGCCGAGCGCGGTACCCACCACGACGCCGAGGTAGGGGTTCCCCTTCCACAGGAACGCCACCGCGCCGATCAAAAGCCCCAGCGCGAGCCCGTTGAGAAGGCCCACCGACACTTCCTTCATCCACACGCGGAACACCTCGTTCGGCCGAACGAGACCGAGCGCGAGCTCGCGGAGGCTGACGGCGACGGCCTGCGATCCGCTGCAGCCGCTCATGTCCGAGATGATCGGAAGGAACACGGCGAGCGCGATCACCGCCGACAGGGTGTCCTGGAACGCGGCGATGACGCTCGCGGCCGCGACGTTCAGCAGGATGTTCACACTCAGCCACGCGAGTCGCCGCCGGGAACGACGCAGGAGCGGCATCGAGCGGATCTCTTCCGACACGAGTCCCTGCGTCTTCAGGAACTCGTCATCACGCTGCGCCTCGCGCGCTTCGTCCACGGCCGACTGGCGTACGACGCCGAGCAGCGCGCCGCGATCGTCGACCACGGGAACGCCGAGGAAATGGTGCCCGTCGAAGAAGTCCGCGAGCTCGTCGAGACCGGTGTCGTCCCGGACGGAGAGCGGTTCGCGGATCATGATGTCCGCGAGCGGCTTCGCGGCCGACGACAGCAGCAGGTCCCGCAGGCGAAGGACGCCGGTCAGCCGTCCGTCGCGATCGCAGACGTAGGCGTACTGAACATCGTAGTCGTGGTAGAGCTCCGCGCGCGACCGCATGTCTTCCACGACATCTTCGACCGTCTGATAATCGCGATAGCGCAGCAGCTCGGTAACCATGAGGCCGCCGGCGACGTCGTCTTCGTACCGCGTCAGCTCGCGCGCGGCATCGGCATCCTCGGGGTCCATCGCCTCGAGGATCGCGTCGGCCGACGACGCCTCCAGGTCGCCGAGGACGTCCGCGCACTCGTCGCTCGGAAGCTCGGTGAGGATCGCCGCGGCGTCGGTCGGCTCGAGATGCTCGATCAGGCCGACGACCTGCGCATCCGGTAGCGACTCGACGAGGTCGGCGGCCTCTTCGGCCGGGAGCTTCGTGAGCACGTGCTCCTGCTGCTCTTCGGTGAGACACGACATCGCGTACGCCATCTCGCTCGGCGCATGCGTCTCGATGAACTCTTCGAGGTCTTCGGCCGAGCCCGCCTCCACGAGCTCCGCGAGCTCCTCGGACGCCGTGAGGTCCTGCTCGTTCTCGGCCATGTCTCAGTCGCCCGCCATCTGGCGCAGGAGATCCACCTTGAGGCCGTACGCCTCGGCGACGGGAACCTCTCGCCGGTCGCTCGTCTCGATCGAACCCTCGTGAGTCCACAGGAACGGATAGAACGCGTAACAGCGATCGCCGGCGAGCGAACGCACCTCTTCCTGCCACCCCTGCCAGCGATATCCGTCGTAGAGCTCGGCGGTCGCGTCCGAGAGACACCAGCAGAAGAAGTCCGAGAAGCCGATGCCGAGCGGCTCCCATTCGAGCTGATCCGGAGGCCAGTAGTAGACCGCGCCCGGATCGTCGCCGAACGCCCCGCCGTTCAGCGCGTAGAATCCGCCGACGGCGTCGTCCGCCACCAGCAGGAACCCGTGCGCTCGCCCCTCGTTCCACCCCGGAAGCGTCCGGGGCTGCGAAGGATGTCCCGAGCCGAGAAAGCGAATCCAGCCGCCGCCGATCCGCACCCCGCCCGTCTCGTAGACGATGGCGCCCATCGGCGAGCGCGTCGTCACCTGCGTCTGCAGGAGCGCCTCGTCGCGGCCATCGGACGGCGGCAACAGCTCCACCTCGACGTCGGCGTCCGCGACCCACTCCCGGACGAGATCGATTCCGGGCTCGTCACGGTCGATCAGCTCTGCAAGAGTCTTCATGCGGCTACCGTAGCTGACGACGCGCTCGAGGGCCAGCGGCGCCGCCTCGAATCGCTTCGTGAATCGTCTCCTGATCGACCGAGTCCGCCTCGCTGAAAAAAAATCCGCCCTCCTTCGGCCGATCCTGCGTGATTCCGGCAACGGCGCACGGGCGCCGGAAAGTCAGAACGCAGATCACCCGCCGAGGAGGCCAACGATGACACTCACGACCCGTTCCTTCGCCCTTTCCCGTCGCTTCGCGACGCTGACCCTGCTCCTCGCGGCTCTGCTGGCTGCCGGTAGCGGCACGCACGCCCTGGCCGGCCCCGAGGGCTGCCGCATCGACCAGTCGCAGACGCTCGACACGGCGCCGATGGCGGCATTCAGCGTCGGCGACCTCGCTCAGTCGTTCGCGCCGTCCATGCCGACGATGTGCGGGGCCGAGATCTGGCTCTGGCCGGGCGCCGGCACCGGAGGAGACGTGACGATCGAGCTCTGGGATGCCCTGCCCAATGCGGGCGGTAGTCTACTGGCGTCCGGAACGGCGGATAACGCCTCGCCCGGCGAAGTGGTCCAGGTGAGCTGGCTCCCCGTGTCGGTCGCGCCGGGAGCGACGTACTTCCTCGTCCTCACGTCGACGGACGCCGACCTCGTCGTGGCAGGCGACGTGAACGATCCTTACGCCGGAGGACAAATCTATGCAACCCCCGGCTTCCTGCCCTTCCCCGCCTCTGACTTCACCTTCCAGACCTACGGACTTCCCTGCCCGGTCGACGTGGAGCAGCTGACGAAGAACTCCAACCTCGGATTCGTCGAGCGGATGAGGCAGTCCTTCCGTCCGACCCGGTCCCGGATCTGCGGAG
>CAZQZX010000325.1:0-5758 GCA_964597885.1 uncultured Planctomycetota bacterium | reverse complement strand
TGCTTCTTCCGGGGATGCGCTCGGATCACGCACGATCTGGGTCGCAGCACGGCCGGGCCCGATCACGCTCGACGGGAGCAGGTCTTCCGCTCGATGCTTCTGCCGACCGCTCGCCGCATCCCGATGTCCATCGCCCGACTGGATCCGAAGGAAGTCCGCGGTCTCGACAAGAATCACATGAGCGCCATGGTCGACGCCGTCCACTCCGTCACGGCACGCATGCGCACACTCGAGCTGTCGCGCCATCGAGTGGGGGCGACCGGCTCTCCGGCCTTGACGGCGATGGCCGTGTCCCTCCGCGAAGCCGTCCAGCCGCGCTTCGAGGCCTGGGCGCGATTCGAAGCGGCCGACGAGCTCGATGAGTCCGACGCCCTGCAAGGCCTTACACACGCGCTCGAACAGAAGCTCGAAGACGAGGATGGGAACGGAGACGACACCTTGCTGAAGCAGATCCACGGAGTACTCGACGTGTCACGGGGACTCCTTCGCAGCGTCGTCGCCGCGCAGGATGCCTTCCGGCAAGTCGACTGGGATTCGTTGGCCGAGGCGAGGTTCTAGATGGGCCGCCCGACGACCTCCACGCTCGCCCCGCGCCGCCTTCTTCCGGCCGCCTGGCTCGCGCTCGGCCTTACCCTCGCCGCTGGCCTCGGCGGATGCCTGGTCGGCCCGGACTACGCGACTCAGGAGGTCGACGTCAACGAGTCGTGGCTCGAGAAGGATGAGGCGGTCAGCACCGAGCCGGAAGAGAACATCGAGTGGTGGAAGGAATTCGAGGATCCGGTTCTCGATCAGCTCGTCGAGAAAGCGTACTCGAGCAACCTCACGCTGCGCCAGGCCGCCGTCCGGGTCATCCAGGCGATGGCGGCGCGTGGTATCGCGGTCGGCGACCTCTTTCCGCAGACGCAGGAGATCGGCGGATCGTTCGAACGCTCCAAGCTGAGCGAGAACCCCGAGCCGCCGCAGCGCTACAACAAGTCCTGGGGGATCGGCTTCGATGCCGCGTGGGAACTGGACGTGTGGGGACGCTTCCGCCGCAGCATCGAGTCGGCCGACGCCGAGCTCGACGCGTCGCTCGCGAGCTACGACGACGTCATGGTCTCGCTCGTCGCGGAGGTCGCGGCGACCTACGTCGACATTCGAACCCTGCAGGTCCTGGTACGAATCGCCCGCGACAACGTGAAGATCCAGGAGGACAGCCTGCGCATCGCCGAGTCGCGCGTGCGCCACGGACAGACGTCGGAGCTCGACGTGGTCGACGCGAAGTCCGCACTCGAGCAGACGCGCGCCGAGGTCCCGGCCCTTCATGCGGCGCTCCGGCAGGCCGGGTATCGTATGGCGTTCCTCCTCGGCTCCGAGCCCCGCGATCTCCTCGGTCCGCTCGGCGATCCACAGCAGATTCCCGGCCCCCCGACCGAGATCGCGGTCGGCATCCCCGCGGACCTGCTGAGACGACGTCCCGACATCCGTGTCGCCGAACGACTCGCGGCCGCGCAGTCGGCGCGGATCGGCGTGGCCCAGGCCGACCTCTACCCCGCGTTCTTCCTGAGCGGCTCGCTCGGCCTTCGCTCGGACAGCACGGGCTCGCTGTTCGACTCCGAGAGCTGGACCGGAAGCATCAAGCCCGGCTTCAGCTGGCCGATCCTGAACTACGGCCGCCTCAAGAACAACGTCCGCGTCCAGGACGCCGCCTTCCAGGCCGCCGTTCTCGAGTACGAGAACACCGTGCTCGCCGCCGCGCAGGAAGTCGAGTCGAGCCTCGCCGTCTTCGTCGGGACCCAGGAACAGGTGACGCATCTCGCCAAGAGCGTTGAGGCGTCCCAGCGCTCGCTCGAGCTCTCGATGATCCGCTATCGTGAGGGGTCCTCGACCTTCACGCGCGTGCTCGACGCGCAGGAACAGCTCCGCGCGGTCCAGCAGCAGCTGGCGAGCGTGCGCGGCGACGTCGCGCAGAGCGCCATCGCCGTCTACAAGGCGCTGGGCGGCGGGTGGGAAGTCCGCGCGGGAATCGACATCCTGCCCGACGAGACGCGCGCCGAGATGGCCGAGCGTACGGACTGGGGCGAGATGCTCGAGCCCGAGTACGTGGAGGGCAAGGACATGCTCCTCATTCCCCGCCACGACCCCTCGTCCCCGGAAGGAACCGAGGACGACGAACCGAATCCCGACGAGCCCGAGCTCGGCGACCCGAGCACCGAGGAGGACTGAGCCATGTCCATGCCGATTCCGAAAGAGATCGTCATCGGCGGCGTGTACCTCCAGCCGACCCTGGTTCTCCTCGTCGTGTCCCTCTTCCTGACGTGGATGATCGCGAAGCTTCTCAACCGGACTCGCATCACGAGGTTCTTCGCGAACCCTCCCGTGGTGTTTCTCGCAATCTGGGCGCTCACGAGCGCGCTGATCGGCCTGTTCGTTCTTTCCCCTTGAGTGGATGACGATGAAGAAACCCTCACTCTCGACCCGGACGCTCGCAACCGGAGCGGTTCTCGCGCTGGCGGCGATCGCGGTGTGGATGCTCTACGGACGACTCGTGCGTCACCCATGGACGCGCGACGGTCAGGTGCGCGCCGACATCGTCATGATCGCCCCCGAGATCGCGGGTGTCGTCATCGATGTCGCGGTGGTCGACAACCAGCTCGTCTCCAAGGACGACGTCCTGTTCCGGATCGACCCTCGCGACTTCGAGCTCGCGGTCCGCGACGCTCGCGCGCAGCTCGACGACGCGAAGCAGCAGGTGCGGGCGCTCGAGGCGGCCATCGGCGCGGCCCGGTCCGGGGTCGCCCAGGCCGAGACCGGCGTCAAGTCGGCGGAAGCGCAGATCGATTCCGCGAAAGCCCAGGTCGACGCAGCCAAGGAAGGTGTCGCCGCGGCGGACGCGAGCCTCGGGGCAGCCAAGGCGGCTGTCGCACGTGACGCCGCAGCGCTCGCCCAGGCGGAGCGCGATCGCGACCGAGCTCAGAAGCTCGCCAAGGACGGCGCCGGTTCCGTGGCCCAGGCCGAGATCAAGGCCGCCGCGGCCGACGAGTCGGCGGCCACGCTGGACGGTTCACGGGCGGGGCTGCTCGAGACCGAGGCCAACGCGCGCAAGGCCGGCGCAGCGCTGGTGCAGGCGCAAGCCGGGCTCACGAGTGCCGAGGCCGGGCTCGAAGAGGCGCTCGCGCGCGTCGCCACCTCTCGGGCGGACCTCGTGAAGGCCGAAGCCGACCTGGGTGAACCGGGCGACGGCAACTTCCGGGTCCTGGCCGCCGAGGTCCGGCTCGCGAGCGCACCCAGGTGCGGGCGCCGGCCGAGGGATACGTCATCAACCTCAACGTCGACCCCGGTGACTACGCGCATCCCGGCACCGCGATGCTCGCCTTCGTCGACCGGACCTCGTTCCACGTCCAAGGGTTCTTCCGGGAGACGCAGCTCCGGCACTTGCAGCCCGGAGATCGCGCGATCATCACGCTGATGAGCCACCGAGACCAGACCCTCGAAGGCGAAGTCGAGAGCATCGGCTGGGCCATCAACCCGCCCGGTGTCGCGACGACCGCCGGATCCCAGGGACTCATTCCGCAGATCGAACCCTCGTTCGACTGGATCCGCCTGGCGCAACGCGTCCCCGTCCGCATCCGCATGTCCGAAGTGCCCGACAGGATTCAACTCGTCTCGGGGACCACGGCGTCGGTCGTCGTCCGGCCCTGAGGCAACGCGAACGTCTACGGCGGAAAGAAAGTCACCTGAGCGAGGAGTGAGCGGGATCGGGCTCAGTCCTCGCGTGCGGGATCGACCCCGATCTTCTTCAACATCGCCGCGGTCAGGCTCTGCTTGACGTCGTCGATCTCGGCCCAGGGGTCGGACCCGATCGACGTGATGCGACGCCGGATGTTCGAGACCGTGAAGTGATCGGACTTGACGCCCGGGCTCACCTCGTCCCAATGGAGCGGCACCGACATCGGCGCCCCCGCTCGAGAGCGCGTCGAGTACGCGCCGACCGCGGTCGAACCGCGACCGTTTCGCGCGGTGTCGATGTAGATGCGCCCCGTACGCTCGCTCTTCGACGGACTCAGCGTGAACTTTCGCGGCGCATCGGACGCGATCGCGCGCGCGACGCCTCGCGCGAAGATACGGACGTCCTTCCAGCTATGCCGCCGCTGAAGGGGCACGACGATATGGAGCCCCTTGCCGCCGGTCGTCTTCACGAACGACTCGAGCCCGAGATCGTCGAGCCGCTCGTGCAGAGCCTGCGCGCAATCGACGACCTCGGCCCAGCCGACGCTCGGGTCGGGATCCAGGTCGAAGATCATCCGGTCGGGACGGTCGGGACGGTCGAGTCTCGAGCCCCAGGGATGCACCTCGAGGACACCCATCTGGACGAGCGCCATCAGGCCGACGACGCTCTCGATGTAGAGCACCTCTTCTTCTTCACCCTCGTCGGTGAGCACCGTCCAGAAGAGTCCCTCCGGCATGCCCTTCGACTGGTGCTTCTGGAAGAAGCTCTCCTTGTGGTACCCCTCGGGGCTCCGGAGCAGGCTGAGCGGCCGACCGACGAAGTGCGGAAGGATCCACTCGGACATCTCGGCAAACACGCCGGCGAGCGTCAGCTTCGTGATCCCCTGCTCCGGCCAGAACAGGCGGTCGGGATTCGTCATGTAGAAATCGCGAAGGCCCTCGAGGTGCGAGAAGTCCACCGGCGCGTCACCCTCGGAAGTCCCCTCGCGCTCGATGCGATCGGGCGAGATATCTTCGCGAAGCCCGCGGAACGTCGGGTGCCGCAGATGCCCGGCGTCGGTCCATGCCGTGAACTCGACGCTCGCGACGAGCTCGGGCCGCACCCATCTCGTCTCGCGGTGTCGCAGCACTTCGTCCGGCCCGCTGTCGAACGGCGTCTCTTCGACCGACATCGCATCGAGTCGGTCGCGCAAATCCGTCAACGACGCGTCCGTGAAGCCGGTGCCGACGCGGCCCACGTAGACGAGCTCGCCCTCATCGTGCACACCGAGCACGAGCGCCCCGAGCCCCGTCCGCGATCCGGCCGGCAGCGTGTACCCGGTGACGATGAACTCCTGCCGCTTGACGCATTTGATCTTTCGCCACTCGTCGGAGCGTCCGCCCGGTCGATACGGCCGATCGCGCCGCTTCGAGATGATGCCCTCGAGCGAAAGCTTGGCCGCCTGTCGCAGAAACTCGGGGCCATTGCCCTCGATGTGACCGCTGTAGCGAATCCGTCCCTCGTCCGCATTCAGGAAGCGAGCGAGCACGGCCTTTCGCTCCTCGAGCGGCGCGCCCGTCAGATCGACCCCGTTCAGGTGCAGGAGGTCGAACACGATGTAGACGAGGCTTCCGCTCTGACCACGCCGGAACGAGTTCTGAAGCGCCTGGAAGTTGGTCATCCCCGACGGCTCGAGGAACACGACCTCGCCGTCGAGCATCACCGAATCGACGGGGAGCTCGGCCGCGGCCTCCGCGAGCGAGGGAACCTTGTCGGTCCAGTCGTGACCGTTCCGCGTGAGGAACTTCACGTCGGCGCTCTCGACGCGGCAGATGAAGCGATAGCCGTCGTACTTGATCTCGTGGATCCACTCGTCGGTGTCGGGAGCGATGTCCGAAAGGAGCGCCAACTGCGGCGCCATTCCGCTGGGAAGATCGCCGGGCTTCGCCCCCTCGATCGCGTCGAGATCCGGAAGGTCGACGCTCGGAGCCGCCTCCTCTCGACGGGATTCAGCACGCCCCTCCTGCATGTTCCAGAAGAAGTCCGGTCGCGCCGCGATCTCGTCCATCG
>CAZQZX010000324.1:0-5823 GCA_964597885.1 uncultured Planctomycetota bacterium | reverse complement strand
GGCGATGTTCTCCTCCACGGCGAAGTACTCCCAGATCGCGGCCGGACTGGCGGCGGCCCTCGGCGCGTGCCTGGTCGTCCAGCTGCTGCGTCGCGGGCTCGTCGTCGGCGCGGCGCCACGGCTCGCGGCGGCCGCTCCCCTCGCCTGGCTCGTCTGGATCACCTATCGGTACAACGAGATGGTAGTCTCCGCGCTACCGCTCCTGTTCGCGGCGATCGCGCTGACGCTCGTGCCGCCGCTCGCGCGCGAGTCCCGGGGGCGGATGGTCGCGGCAACCGTGGTCCGCACCGTGATGGTGACCGCCCTGGCCGGCGTCGCGGTCTGGCTCGCCTACGCCGCCTACGAGCCGTTCGATCTCTACTGAGGGACCAGACTGACATGCGACTCGCCCTTCGCATCCTCGCCGCGACGCTCCTGATCGCCACCACGATCGGCTGCAGCTCGCAGAGCCGGTTCATCCGGAACAACCCCGTCATCCGCTATCTCTACTACCCTCCCAAGGTGGAGAACATGGAGCGCGGGCTCGGGCGGAACACCGAAGGCGGTTCGTTCGACCACTCGGCCTACGCACGGCTGCTTTCCGAGTACGTGAACGACGACGGCGTCGTGAACTACGTCGGCCTGGAAACCAAGCGCGCCGAGCTCGATGCGTACCTCGACAGCGTCGCCGCCGCGGATCGATCGATGCTCTCGCGCTACGACGACCTCGCGCTTCTACTGAACGCCTACAACGCCTGCACACTGGCCCTCATCCTGGACTTCCCGGGCATCGACTCGATCCAGGACATCCCGAAGGACAAGCGCTGGCGAAACCCCCGCTGGGTCGTGGGTGGCGAGCAGCTGTGTCTGTACCGCCTCGAGCACGGCATCATCCGGCCCGAGTTCACCGAGCCGCTGATCCACTTCGCGCTCGTGTGCGCGGCGCGCGGCTGCCCGAAGCTCCGCAACGAGCCGTACGAGGGCGATCGTCTGCTCGAGCAGCTCGTCGACCAGGCGCAGCATTTCCTTGCGCAGTCCGAGAACCTCGCGATCGACCTGCAGTCCCGGGAGTTGTTCCTGTCGGAGCTGTTCGACTGGTACAAGGGGGACTTCACGGCCGGGGATGTCGAGCTTCGCGACTGGGGCGCCCGCTATGGCCCCCGCCCGCTCCACAGGCAGATCACCACGCTTCACCGGCGGATCGACATCAAGTACGTGGAGTACGACTGGGGCTTGAACGGACCGTGGAGATAGGCCCGGAAGGCGCCTCCCCACCCTCCCTCTCGGTCGTGATCCCCACGCTCAACGAGGCGAGCTGCCTCGCAGGCTGCGTGGCGCTCGCGCGCGAACGCGTGTCTCCCGGTGAGCCCCCTCCCGAGATCCTCGTGGCCGACTGCGGCTCGACGGACGGGACTCCGGATATCGCGAAGCGCCTCGGCACGATCCTCGTGACCGCCGATCCTCCGCTGGCGAGCCGCGCCGCCGCCCTGAACGCCGGGGCTCGCGAGGCGCGGGCCGGGGTCCTCCTGTTTCTCCACGCGGACAGCGAAGTCCCGCCCGGCTACGATGCCGAGATCCGCCGTCTCCTCGCTCGGCCCCGCGTCGTGGGAGGCGCGTTCGAGTTTCGCCTCGACGGACGGCATCCGGGACTCCGCGTCGTCGAGCTCGTCAATCGCACGCGCTACCGGATCTGGAAGCGCTACTACGGCGACCAGGGGATCTTCTGCACGCGGACTGCGTTCGACCGCGTCGGCGGATTCCCCGACCAGCCGATCCTCGAGGACTCCGAATTCTGTCGCCGCCTCGGGCGGACGGGCCGGCTCGCCCTTTCGAGGCGGACGATGGTGACCTCCTCGCGCCGATTCATCGAGGGAGGAGTCGCCCGCGTCTTCGCGCGCGACGTCCGGATCTGGTGGTCCGAGCTGCGCGGTCGGCCCACGGCCTGCTTCGCTGAAGACTATCGCCGCGACAATCTGTCACGCGCCGAACGATCGACCTCGCAGACCACCCAAACAAGTTCGCGCGAATCGATACGAAGTATGGATCAGGACGAAGGCAGATCTTATACTTGACGCCAGTCACCCCCCTTCGGTTCTTTTGCGAGAGCAAACCCCATGTGCGGTATCCTCGGAATCATCGGCCATGAGCCCGTGGCCGGGCAGCTCTACGAGGGCCTCCACGCCATCCAGCACCGCGGCCAGGACGCTGCCGGCATCTCGACCTTCGACACGAAGTTCCGCCAGAAGAAGGGCCTCGGCCTCGTCGAGGAGATCTTCGAGCAGAAGGATCTCGAGGCGCTGACCGGCAACATCGGTATCGCGCACGTGCGGTACCCCACCGTGGGCGTGGGCGACGCCGAAGACGCGCAGCCCTTCTACACGAACTCGCCGTACGGCATCGCGCTCGCGCACAATGGCAACGTCACGAACTACCACGAGCTGCGCAGCGAGCTCGCGAGCTCCGATCTGCGGCAGCTCAATTCGTGCTGCGACGCCGAGGCGATCCTGAACGTGTTCGCGCCGTCGCTCCCCACGAAGGACTGGCAAAAGAGCGCCGCCGACCAGATCTTCACCGCCGTCGACGCGTGCTTCCAGCGCGTCAAGGGCAGCTACTCGGTGGTCGCGCTGATCGCGAACGTCGGGCTCGTGGCCTTCCGCGACCCGTTCGGCATCAAGCCGGCCATCCTCGGCATGAAGGAAGACGACGAGGGCAACTGCAGCTGGGCCGTGGCGTCCGAATCGGTGTCGCTCGACCTCCTCGGATACAAGCGCAAGCAGGATCTGCGCCCCGGCGAGGCCGTGTTCATCAACCACTCGGGCGAGGTGTTCCGCAAGCAGGTCGCCGAACCGAAGCACCACCCGTGCATCTTCGAGTTCGTCTACTTCGCGCGGCCCGACTCGTTCCTCGACAAGATCAGCGTCTACAAGACCCGGCAGCGAATGGGCGAAGCGCTCGCCGACGAGTGGCGAAAGACCGGCCTCACCATCGATTCGATCATCCCCGTGCCCGAGAGCTCGCGCACGGCGGCGCTCGCGATGGCCCAGGCGCTCGACGTCAAATACACCGAAGGCCTCATCAAGAATCGCTACGTCGGACGCACGTTCATCATGCCGGGCCAGAAGACCCGCGAGACGAGCATCCGCCGCAAGCTGAACCCCATCCGCCTCGAGTTCAAAGACAAGGATGTCCTCCTCGTCGACGATTCGATCGTCCGCGGGAGCACCTCCAAGAAGATCGTCGAGCTCGCACGCGAGGCCGGCGCCCGCAAGGTGTACTTCGCCTCGTGCTCCCCGGCGCTACGATCGCCTTGTGTCTACGGCATCGACATGGCGACGAAGGCCGAGCTGATCGCGAGGGATCACAGCTCCGAAGAGGTCGCGAAGATCATCGGCGCCGATCACCTGCTCTATCTGCCGCTCGATTCCCTCGAGGAATCGGCTCGCGCCGGCAACCCGGAGATCCCGCAGTTCTGCAACGCCTGCTTCTCCGGGAACTACCCGACGGGCGACGTCACCGACGAGATGTTCGAGGCGATCGAGCGCGAGCGGCTCTTCGCCCAGGGCACGATGTTCTAGCGAAGCAGGACGATGTTCTAGCGACGCGGTTCCAGAGACGGCGCGCGGCGGGACCTACGCCTCGCTGTCCGACTCTTCCGCGTCGCCGTCACGCTTGCGCCGAAGGATCTCGTCCCACTCGCGCATGCGCTCGCGGATCCGCGATTCGAAGCCGCGATCGGTCGGGCGGTAGTACGTCCGCTCCCCGAGCTCGTCGGGAAGGCACCGCAGGTCCGCGACCCCACCGGGCTCATCGTGCGCGTAGCGGTAGCCCTCACCGTAGCCCGCGTCCTTCATGAGGCGCGTCGGGGCGTTGCGAATGGCGTGCGGAACGGGATAGACCTTTCCGTCCTCGATGTCCTTTGCCACCTCGCCGTAGGCCCGGTACAGCGCATTCGACTTCGGCGCCGTCGCCAGATAGACCGCGCACTGGGCGAGTGCGAGCTTGCCTTCGGGGAGGCCGAGCATGTGATAGGCGTCGCGCGCGGCGTTGGCCACCTGAAGCGCGAACGGATCGGCGAGCCCCACGTCTTCGCTCGCGAAGCGAACCATCCGCCGCGCGAGGTACATCGGATCCTCGCCGCCCTCGATCATACGCGCGAGCCAGTACAGGGCCGCATCCGGGTCCGAGTTCCGCAAGCTCTTGTGGAGCGCCGAGATCAGGTTGAAGTGCTGCTCGCCGGACTTGTCGTAGTAGAGCGCGCCGCGACGAATCGCCTGATCGACGGCGTCGGCGTCGATCGTTCGGCGGCCCTCGGCGTCAGGCTCGGTCGTCTCGGCGATGAACCCGAGGACGTTCAGCGCCGAGCGCGCATCGCCTCCCGACCGCGACGCGATCCGATCGAGGACCTCGTCGGCCACGTCGACGTTGTCCACGGCCAACCCGCGCGGCGAATCCACGGCCCGGCGCAGGATCGTGCGCAGCGCGTCGGCATCGAGCTCGTTCAGGATGTACACGCTCGACCGGGACAGGAGCGCCGAGTTCAGCTCGAACGACGGGTTCTCGGTCGTGGCGCCGACGAGCGTGATGTCGCCCGACTCGACGAACGGCAGGAACGCGTCCTGCTGGGCCTTGTTGAACCGGTGGATCTCGTCGACGAAGAGCGTGGTTCGCTGCCCGGTGTCCCGAAGGCGCACCGACGCCTCCTTCATGATCTCGCGGATCTCCTTGATCCCCGAGAGCACGGCGCTGAACGGGACGAAGTGCGCCTCGGTCCGTTCGGCGACGATTCCCGCGAGCGTCGTCTTCCCGCAGCCCGGCGGCCCCCAGAGGATGATCGACTGGAGCGCATCGGCTTCGATGGCCGTTCGCAGAAGCTTCCCCGGCCCGAGGATGTGCTCCTGGCCGACCAGGTCCTCGAGCTTCCGCGGGCGCATCCGATCCGCGAGCGGGGCCTTCGTGCGAGCCTTGGCCTCGAAGAGCGAGCGCTGGGAATCGCCGCGCCCGAACGTCATCGCACCGACTCGCGGTCGAGCGCGGCGATCTGGTGCATCAGCGCGGCGGACGTGCGGATCCCTCGCCGGAACGCCTCGACGAGGAGGTTCTCGTTCGGCGCGTGGTTGCGCTCGTCGTGATTGGCGTACGGCACGAAGACGCTCGGCAGCCCGAGCTCGCGCGTGAAGACGTAGTCGGGGAGCGTCGCGCCCATCGACGGGTAGACGTAGGGATCGGTCTCCCAGGCTTCGACCACCGCCTGCCGGATCGCCCCGACCACGGGATGGTCGACCGGCGTCCGGGACGGCGGCACCGCCTGGACGAGATGCGCCTCGACGTCGTGGAAGCCGCCGCGATCGAGGTGGGCACGAATGCCCGCGAACACGCGCTCGGGCTCCTGGTCGGGCACGATCCGCACGTCGATCTTGGCGATCGCGTCGCAGGGGATGATCGTCTTCGCGCCCTCGCCCCCATAGCCGGAACGGATGCCGGACAGGTTGAAGTGCGGATGGAACGCCAATCGTTCGAGCGGCGGCGGCCCCGGGCGCGTCGGCAGCTCGGGGATCTCGAGGTCGCGAGCGATCTCGGCGGCCTCGAACGGCAGCGCACCGAGCGCCGCCCGCTCCGCGTCAGTCGCCTCGCGCACGTCGTCGAGGTGCTCGGGATAGTCGACGAAGCCCTCCTCGTTCAGGAACGAGTGCAGAGCCTCGGTCAGCCGGAAGGCCGGCAGCGGCGCGAGCCCCCCGAAGTGCCCCGAGTGCAGGTCCCGCCCCGAGCCGCGTACGCGGAGCTCCACGTAGGCAAGCCCCCGCACCCCGCAGCACAGGATCGGTTTCCCCGACTCGTGATACGGCC
>CAZQZX010000323.1:0-5863 GCA_964597885.1 uncultured Planctomycetota bacterium | reverse complement strand
GGCGCTCGCTGTCGGTGGCGACGACCGTTTGCGCGATGTCCATGAGCTCGGCCAGTTCGAACCGAGGGGCCTCGGGGCCGAGATGGATCTCTGGCGATCCTCCCGGCTCGATGACCCAGATGTCGAAGGTCGCGTCGACGAGGTCGGGCTCCTTCAGGAAGTCCTCGTCGTGGAAACCGTCCTCGTCGAACCAGGTCAGCCCGTAGGTCGCGGTCGCGCGGAGGGCCAGCTCCGAGTCGAGGTCGAGCTTCCGGAGGTCCGCGCTCAGCGTCCAGACCACGATCGCGAAGATCGCGACGCCGGCGAGCCAGGCGCACGTCCATACCGCGCTGAGCCTGCGTCGCAATCGTCGCAGGGCATCGAGGCCGCCGGGGTTACCGCTCATCGTCTCTCGCCTCGAACAGATAGCCGGTGCCGCGAACGGTGTGGATCAACGACGGCCGGCCGAGCTTGCGACGCAGCGACGCGATCATCACTTCCTCGACATTGGACGAGGCCTCGTGAGCCCGATCCCAGCAGGCCTCCAGGATGTCGCCGCGAGACACGACCTGCCCGACCCGCCGCGCGAGCAGCTCCAGCAGCGCATACTCCTTCGGTCGAAGCGGAATCAGCACGCCGTCGCGCCGGACCTCACGGCGCCCGCCGTCGATCTCGAGATCGCCCTCGCGCATGATGACGCTCGCCCCGGGCGTCGTCGCGTGCCGCCGAGAGATCGCCGTGACCCTCGCCAGAAGCTCCGTCATCGCGAAGGGCTTCACGAGGTAGTCGTCCGCGCCCGCCTCGAGCCCTTCCACGCGATCCTCGACGCGATCCCGCGCCGTGAGCAAGAGCACCGGTGTGGAGTCGCCCCGGCGGCGCCACTCGCGTAGCCGCTCGACCCCGTCCGCCGCCCCGAGCATCCGATCGAGAATCACCGCACCATAATCGTTCACGAAGACCTGCTCATCGGCGTCCGCGAGATCCCCGGCCTCGTCGACGGCATGACCCGCGGCCCGCAACCGCCGAGCGATCGCCCCCCTCAGCTCACTCTCGTCTTCCACCACGAGAACTCTCACCGACGGATCTCCTCTGCCTTCTTCTCGAGCTCGGGGTACCGCACCCCGGGCAGGCGGGCGGATTGTACCAGCAACGAGACGGCGGCTGGCGATTCCGGGATGCGACGCCGCGCCCGTGAAGCGTACGGTGCGGAGCTGATCGTTTGCTGAACGCGCATTCATCGCCGGCACGTCGTTGCCTGCGCCGCCGGCAGCGCTTATCGTGTGGCCGGAGGATTCCGGCGTCATGATCGACCGAGGTTCCTGGCACACGCTTTCCTTTCGAGACGTCGCGGCAACGCTTGGGGCGAGCGAAACCGGACTGACCGGTGCGGAGGCACGGGCGAGGCTCGATCGATGCGGCCCCAACCAGCTGCCCCGAACCGCGCCGCCGACGTGGTGGGCGATCTGGCTGCGGCAGTTCCGGAGCCCGTTGATCTACGTGCTGGTCATCGCTGCCGGGGTCTCGATCGCCATCGGGCATCGCGAGGATGCGGCGTTCATCGGCGCCGTGCTCGTGGTGAATGCGCTCATCGGAGGATTCCAGGAGTGGCGGGCCGAGCGCAGTAGCCAGGCGCTGCAGCGGCTGCTTCGAATCCGCGCGTCGGTCTACCGCGACGGGGACGTGCGCGAGGTGGATGCCGAGACGGTCGTGCCCGGGGATGTCGTGTGGCTCGAGTCGGGCCAGCGCGTCCCCGCGGACCTTCGTCTTATCGAGGCCCAGGGTCTCGAGGTCGACGAGTCGCTCTTGACCGGTGAGTCGGTGCCCGTGCCGAAGGATCCCGCGTGGCAGGGAGGCGATTCGGTGCCCGTGGCCGAGCAGCAGAGCATGGTCCACGCGGGGACGACGATCAGCCGGGGGCGCGCCAAGGGGATGGTCGTGGCGACGGGCTCGCAGACGGCGGTCGGGCAGCTCGCCCTCGATGTCCAGGGTGCCACCGGAGGCCGGCCGCCGCTGCTGGTGAGGATGGAGCGGTTCACTCAGGTCGTGGCCTACGCCGTGCTGGGCGGGGCGGCGGCGATCGCGTTCCTGGGCGTGCTCGTGCGCGGGTACGGTGTCGGAGAGATGTTCATCTTCGGGGTGGCGCTGGCCGTGTCGGCGATTCCCGAAGGACTTCCGGTGGCCCTGACCGTGGCGCTCGCGGTCGCGACGACTCGCATGTCGCGGCGCGGTGTCATCGTTCGGCGGCTTGCGGCGGTGGAGGGGCTCGGCAGTTGCACCTTCATCGCGAGCGACAAGACCGGCACTCTCACCTGCAACGAGCTCACGGTGCGGGCGGTCCTGCTCCCGAACGGCGACGAGTACGAGGTCACCGGCGATGGATACGCTCCCGACGGAGAGGTTCGGAGCGCCGCCCATCCGGCGAGCTCGGGACCGAGCGCCGATCTCGACGCGCTGGCTCGCGCCGCCGTCCTCTGCAACGAAGCCGCGTTGCACCAGCGGGACGGCGAGTGGGTCTGGCACGGCGATCCTACGGACGTGGCGTTGCTGTCGTTCGCCCACAAGCTCGGCTGGATCCATGAGACGGCGCTCGACGACCATCCGCGAGTCCATGAGATCCCCTTCGAGCCCGAGCGGCGGTTCGCGGCGAGCTTCCACCGGATGGAGGGTCGCACGGGCGTGTTCGTGAAAGGAGCGCCGGAGCGGGTGCTGGCGATGTGCGAGCTCCCGTCGGAGGAGCGTGACCGTCTTCTGACCGCCGCGGAATCGATGGCACGGCGCGGTCTGCGGATGCTCGCTCTCGCGGAGGGCGCGGCCGTGGTGCCGCCCGACTCCACCGACGTCCCGCCGGAGCCGACGCGACTCGCGTTCCTCGGGTTCGTGGGAATGATCGATCCTCTGCGCCCGGGTGCTCGCGAGGCGGTCGGGGCCTGTCGAGCTTCCGGAATCGTGGTCTGCATGGTCACCGGGGATCATCCCGTGACGGCTTTCGCCATCGCGCGCGAGCTCGGACTGGCCGAGCGCCCCGAGCAGGTCCTCACCGGCAGCGAGCTCGAGTCCTTCTCCGCCGAGGACCTGCGCGACGCCGTGCGCGAGACGCGCGTGTTCTCACGGACCACGCCGCGCCAGAAGCTGGACCTGGTCGCGGCGGCACGCGAGGTGGGTCACTTCGTGACCGTCACCGGCGACGGGGTGAACGACGCGCCCGCGCTGCGCCAGGCGAACGTCGGCGTGGCCATGGGGCGGTCCGGTACGGACGTCGCACGTGAGGCGGCGGAGCTGGTCGTTACCGACGACAACTTCGCGAGCGTCGTGGCCGGGATCGAGGAGGGCCGCGTCGCCTACGACAACGTGCGCAAGGTCATCTACCTGCTCGTCTCGACCGGTGCGGCCGAGATCCTGTTGCTGGGCCTCGCGGTGCTGACGGGTTGGCCGTCGTCGCCTGTCGGTGCGGCGATCCTGCCGCTCTTGCCCGTGCAGATCCTGTGGCTGAACCTGGTGACGAACGGCATCCAGGACGTGGCCCTGGCCTTCGAGCCCGCGGAAGGCGACGTCCTCACGCGCCCTCCGCGTCCGCCGAAGCAACGGATCTTCGACCGGCTGATGGTGGAGCGCACGCTCGTGGCTGCGGTCGTGATGGGCGGAGTCGGATTCGGCGCCTTCGTCTGGATGATCGAGATCGCCGGTTGGAGCGAAGCGGAGAGTCGCAACGCCTTGCTTCTGCTGTTCGTCCTCTTCCAGAACCTCCACATCGGGAACTCCCGATCCGAGAAGAAGTCGGCGTTTCGGCTCTCTCCTCTCTCGAGCCCGATCCTGCTGACGAGCACCCTCCTGGCGTTCTCGATCCACGTTCTGGCCATGAACACTCCCGTCGCGCAGCGCATCCTGAGCGTGGCACCTGTTCGTCTTTCGACCTTCGCTATCCTGTTCGGACTGGCGTCGAGCATCGTCATCGCCATGGAGGTCCACAAGGCGTGGTGGCGAGCGCGCGACAAGGACCACTGAATCCGGCCTGCCTTCGGACTTGCGGTCGTCGCCACGTCTGCAATATGGTGTTGCGACCGGCGGGCGGTCGCCCGATCGGTGAACCACCCGGAGGTGTCCGTGCAACCCGAATCCGAATCCGAATCCGAAACACCGGTCAGTCCGCCGGCTCGGGATCCCGCTCGTCCCGGCGGCGGCCCCTGGCGCCTGAAGATCAACTGGGCCAGGCTCGCCATCGAGACGCTGGCCATCGTGGCCAGCATCCTGTTCGCGTTCTCTATCGATGCCTGGTGGGAGAAGCTCTCCGACCGCAAGCGTCTCGACAGCGCGCTCGTCAATCTGCGCGTCGAGCTGCAGTCGAACCTCGCGATGATCGAGCGCTTCGGGAAGCTGCACCAGGAGATCGTCGACGCGGGTCAGGCGTTGCTGGATGGGAAGGCCTCCGACACGCGCGTCGACGAGCTGGGTAAGGTGTTCGTCAGCGGCTGGGTGACCGACTACTCGACCGGCGCCCTCGAGATCGTGCTCGGCAATACCCGGCTCGACCTCCTCGAAGACGATGCCTTGCGAGCGGCGATCGTTGCGCTCCCGGCTCGGTACGAGGATGCCCTCGAAGACGAACAATGGGCGATCGAACGGCTCATGCAGACGTGGGTCCCCTACATCAGCACCGTGTTTCCGGTGGCGTCGCTCTGGGATGTGGCGTTGCCGGGCCTGGCCTTCCCGGTGTCGGAAGACCTGGACGAAGCCGAGTTCCAGCGCATCGCCGGCTCGCTCGAGTTTCGAAACCACGTCACGAACCGCATCGGTTTCGAGCTCCTTTCGATCGTCGCCCAGCGCGAGCTGCGCGAGGCGTTGGAAAGCACCATCACGAAGATCGAAGCGGCGGTGGGGCGTACGTAGCAGCAGATGAAACAGAAATAGGTACCCGAAGTGAAGAAGACGAGCATCATCCTGACCCTCGCAATCCTGATGGCGACGGCCGTCACGATCCTTACACCGACTGCCGCCGAAGCCGGCGAGTTCGACCTCTCGAAGGCGAGCCTGGCCGACCGCATGAGCTACCACCGGGCGATCGATGCCGCGGTGTGGGCGATGCCGCTCATGAACTTCAAGTTCTATCGGGACTCGCTCGCGGAGAACGGGGTGGGCCCGAACGATATCGGCTACAACTCGCAGCTGCAGGATTGGCGTTTCCAGACTGCGACGCCGAACAACACGACGCCGTACATCCACATGTACTGGAACTTCGACCAGGGTCCGGTCGTCATCGAGCTTCCGGCTTCCGCAGATGGAATCGGCGTCTTCGGAACGATCATGGATGCGTGGCAGCGTCCTCTCGAGGATGTCGGTGCGAAGGGTCGCGACCGGGGTCTCGGCGCGAAGTACCTGCTGATCCCTCCTGGATACAACGGCAAGCTGCTGCCCAAGGCGATCGTTTACGAGCAGGCGACTCATAACGGATTCGCGGTGTTGCGCCCGATCTTGGCTGGCGGTGCGACCCAGGAGAACCTGGCAAAGGCGACGGCGCTCACGAAGAAGATCAAGATCTATCCGCTCGCCAAGGCTGACAATCCGCCCGCGTCGAGCTATGTCGACGTGTACGGCAAGATGCTCGAGATGACGCCCAAGATGGACGGGAGCATCTACCGGCACATCCACGAGATGATCCAGGAAGAACGGGTGCTCGATCGCGACATGGTGATGATGGGAATGCTCGCGCGCCTCGGCATCAAGAAGAACGAGCCCTACGAGCCGGATGCGAAGCTGCAGGGCATGTTCGACAAGGCGGCTCCCGAAGCGCTCGACTACATGATCGAGCAGTACCACCGGAACCTGAACCCGTGGATGTGGGACGGGAAGAAGTGGTCGGCGCTGGTGCCGGAGCCAGGCTCGCGCGAGA
>CAZQZX010000322.1:0-5969 GCA_964597885.1 uncultured Planctomycetota bacterium | reverse complement strand
AGCATCCTCCAGGACATCGAGACCGGTTCGGAGCGGTCGCTCCTGTTCGGAGCCGAAGAACGCGATCGCTACACACGCGCGTTACGCGAACGCCTCGACGGCCTCGAGAGCTTCGCGAACCGTCGCGGCATCGGATACGTGCGCCTGCCGACCGAGACGTCGCTCGGCCGCTTCCTCGCGGATCGGATCCGTCGCGGGAGGATCTTCGGTTGAGCTTCGAGCGCCCGGAAGTCCTGGCCGCCCTCGTCGCATTGCTGGCGTTGCTGTGGATCGAGCGGCGGCGGATGCGGCCGATTCGTCGGAGCGTGTCGTCGATGCTTCTGTTCGAGTCGGTGCCCTCGCGGACGGCGACTTCGTCCGAGCGACGGATGCGATGGCTCTCGTATCTGCTGCTGGCCGGAGCCTGGTCGGCACTCACCTTCGCGGCCGCGGGGCCGTTCTTGCCCGCGAGCGCCGTCCTGCGGCGAGATGTCGCGGTGGTGATCGACCGGTCCGCGAGCATGCAGGCGATCCAGACGGGGCAGCCGAGCGGCAGGCGTCGGTTCGACGAGGCCCGTGCCCTGGCGCGTCGGTGGATCGAACGGCTCGATCGGGAGGATCGCGTGCTCGTGCTTGCCGTTCCGCCGATCGAAGGGCGCGTTGCCGTCGCCGAAGATCCCGCGAGCGCTCTCGACCGGATCGACCGGATGCTTCCGACGGATCTCCCGGGCCGCCCGGATCTGTCGACCCTCGCGCGGATTCCGGAGCTCGAGCGCGCCGGCGACGCGGATGTCGTCGCATGCGTGTTCACGGACGACGCGTCAGGTGTTCCGGCGGAGACGGACGGTGTTCGCGTCGTTCGAGTGGGGATGCCCGCGGCCAACGTCGCGATTCGTGCCATGTGGGTGGAACCCGCCGGCCAGGACTCGCGCGATCCGAGCCGCGCGTCGCGTCGACTGTTCGCGGACCTCTCGAGCTTTGCGGCGGAGTCGACGGACGTCGCGCTGTCCGTGCTCGCGAACGGGCAAGAAGTCGCAACGCGCACCGTCCCGCTCGGGCCGTTTGCACGGTTGCAGCCGGCCTTCGACGTCCCTTTGGCGGATCGCTACGAGGTCCGGATCAAGACGAGCGACGCGCTCGCCTCGGATGATCGCTTCGTCATCGTGCAAACCGTGCCCGCGAGTGTGCGCGTGCATCTCGTCGGGGAGGCGTCCGAGCCACTCGCGCGAGCGCTTCGTATCGACCCGCGCGTTTCGCTGACGACGGGGCGAGGGAGCCCGCCGGCAGACGCCGACCTGATCGTGTGGAACGCGACGCCCGCGAATCTCGATCTCGACGCCGAGCATGTCGTGATCGATCCGGACGCGGCCTCGTTTCTCGGGCGCGGGGATCGCTATCGCCCTTCGGACGTGATCGCCCTCGACGTTCCGGAGATGGAGGGCGTTCGTTTTCGCGGGGTTCGCGTGGACTCGGCGCGGGCGATCGACCTCGGCGAGGAGGCGTCGATTCTCGCGACGGCCCGCGACGGCAGCGCGAGCCGCCCGTTGGTGGTCCGTCTCGGGCGCGTCACGGTGCTCCCGTTCTCGCTCGACGCGACCGACTGGGAGCTCTTCCCGTCGTTTCCGATCTTCTGGCATCAGCAGATCTCGCGAGTCAGCGGCGATCGCGACGACCGAGCGTTCACGGCCTCGTTCACGGGGGAGCCGATCGCTGTCGGTACAGGCCGGCTCGTCGGGCCGAACGGGGAGGAGGTCGCGGTGGACGCGGCCGGTGTCGGATACCCGCCGCGGGTCGGGCTGTACGAGCTCGAGACGGCTCGGGGGGAGCGTCGCGCGATCGCCGTGCAGCTCGGCGACGACCGCGAGTCCGCCTGCGAGGTGCAGGGCGACGGAAGCACCGAGCTGCCTCCGAGCCCTCGGCCGGTGCGCCTCACGGACCGCGAGCCTCGCTCGCTCGGACGGATCGCCCTGGCGCTGGGCGCGGTCCTGCTGCTGGCGTACTTCGTTCGATTCGCGCGCTGAGCGCCGCTCGCCGCGGTTGATTCCACAAGACCCCTCTGATAGGCTCGGCGCGTTCTCGTCAGGCGAGGGGTGAACGCATGGATTTTCGCGAACGAGTGAAGGGTGCGCTGCTCGGCCTCGGGGTCGGCGACGCGATGGGCGGGCCGCTGGCCTTCATGTCGCGCGAGCAGATCCTGATCAAGCACGGCAGCGTGACCGAGATGATCGGCGGCGGCTGGCAGGGGCTTCGTCCCGGCCAGAGCACGGACGAGCTCGAGCTGGCGTTGCTTCTCGGGGAGAGCCTCATCGAGAAGGGGGCCTACGACCGCGCCGACGTCGCGAGCCGCTACGTCGGCTACCTCGACTCGCGGCCGACCGGGCTCGACAACATTACCCGTGCGGCCCTCGGCGCGATCGCTTCGGGGACGTCCGCCGACGAGGCGAGCCGAGTCGCGGCGCAGCTCACGGGCGAGGACGGCTCGACGGGGGGCACGCTCGTGCGCACCGTCCCGATCGGAATCCTGCGGGCCCGCGACGAGGGCGGTATGGTCGGCGACACGCTCTCGGACGCCGGGCTCACGCACGCGGCGGTCGAATCGCTCTCGGGCTCGGTCATCGCGAATCTGTTCCTGGCGAAGCTTCTCGCGGGTGTCGGGGGATTCAACGCGCTCTTCGACGACGTCGAGGGGCGGCTTCGCGAGGGCATCGAGGGCGTGCGCCCGATTCTCTCGCCGGTGAGGCAGCTCGAGGAGCCGGAGCTCCGTCCGGCGGGTGGCGTTTCCGACACGCTCGAGACCGCGCTCTTCACGCTCTACTGGGGCGACTCGTTCGAGGACGCGGTGCTGCGCGGGATCCGGCTCGGCGGGCCGACGGCAACGATCGGCGGCCTCGTCGGCGCGTTCGCCGGCGCCTTCCACGGTCCCGGCGCGCTTCCCGACCGATGGCTGTCGATGCTCGAGAACCGAGGCCGCCTCGAGCGGCTTGCCGACTCCCTGAGCGGCCCCGGCGGAGTCGCGGCATGACGGAGCGCAAACCAACCGAGATGTTCTCGTCGAGGTGGGCGCTCGTGCTGGCCGCGCTCGGCATGGCGATCGGCACCGGGAACATCTGGCGCTTTCCTCGCGTCGCGGCCGAGAACGGCGGCGGCGCGTTTCTCATCCCGTGGCTGATCTTCCTCTTCCTGTGGTCGATCCCGCTTCTCATGGTCGAGTTCGCCATGGGGAAGAGCACGAGGCTCGGCGTGATCGGTGCCTTCGGGAAGGCCCTCGGAATGCGCTACGTGTGGATGGGCGCTTTCGTCGCCTTCTGCACGACGGCGATCATGTTTTATTACTCGGTCGTGACGGGATGGGCCGTGAAGTACGCGGTCGGCTCCATCACCGGATCGCTCTGGACGACCGAGGGCAGCGCCTACTGGGAGAGCTTCCTGTCGAGCGGCTGGCAGCCCATCCTCTTCCACGCCGTCGCGATCACCGGCACGGCGCTCATCGTCGGGCGCGGTGTGGTGCGGGGGATCGAGGTCGCGAACCGGATCCTGATCCCGCTTCTCGTGCTGCTGCTCGGAGTGATGGCCGTGAAGGTGCTTTCGCTTCCGCGCGCGACGACCGGGCTCGAGTACCTGTTCGCCCCCGACTTCGAGAAGCTCGCCGACTACAAGGTGTGGCTCGCGGCGCTGAGCCAGTCGGCGTGGTCGACCGGCGCCGGATGGGGACTGCTCCTCACGTACGCCGTCTACATGCGTACGCGCGAGGACATCACGATCGACGCCTTCCTGTGCGGGCTGGGGAACAACTCGGCATCGCTGCTCTCGGCGATCGTGATCGTTCCGACGGTGTTCGCGCTGCAGCCCGGGGCCACCGAGGCGCTTGCGGTGCTCGCCGCCGGCAACGAGGGGCTGGCCTTCACGTGGATCCCCAACCTGTTCCGCGAGATGACCGGTGGGCGGGTCTTCATGCCCGTGTTCTTCGTTGCGCTGTGCGTGGCCGCGGTCAGCTCGCTGATCGCGATGGTGGAGCTCGCCGTTCGCGTTCTCATGGACTTCGGGCTCGAGCGACGTCGCGCCATCGCCGCCGTCGCGGTCACGGCCTTCCTCTGCGGCATTCCGTCGGCGCTTTCGA
The DNA here is from genome assembly GCA_964597885.1 of uncultured Planctomycetota bacterium. GTDB lineage: Bacteria > Planctomycetota > JACOTG01 > JACOTG01 > JAUIME01 > CAZQZX01. Next base: position 1,873 of record CAZQZX010000322.1, on the reverse strand, counting down.
TCGACTTCTTCAAGAACCAGGACTGGGTCTGGGGGCTCGGCCTGATGGTCAGCGGTGCGTTCTTCGCCTTCGCCGCCATCCGCTTCGGGCTCGAGCGCATGCGTAATGAGATCCTGAACGCCGACGGATCCGACATGCACGTCGGCCGTTGGTTCACGGTGTTCGTGATGTTCCTCGTGCCGCTCGAGTTCGTGGCGATGATCGCGTGGTGGTTCGGGACCACGATCGCGTCGAGCTCGGTCTCTCAGTGGGCCGATCCGCTCGGCAAGTTCAGTGTGGGGACGTGCCTCGCCCAGTGGGCGATCATCGTGGTCACGTTCATGCTCGCCAACGCGTGGCTCGGCCGTCGCGTGCTCGGGAAGGAGGCCTCGTGACTCCCCTCGGAATCGTTAGTATGATCTTCTTCCTCGGGGTGACCTGGGGCGGTTTTGCCTTGCTTCTCGCGTTCGCGATTCGAAGGGAATCGCGCAAGCGCGCCGCCGAACAAGAGCCCGCCCCATGAGGTCGGGAGATTCGCGATGACACCCTTGCTCGTCGCCTTGCTCGCCATCACCGTAGTCGGCTGGGTCGTCCACGCCATCGCGATGCGTCGCATCACGAGCGGCATCCGGCGCCGCTTCGGCCGCCTCGAACGGATTCTCGGCGAGAACCAGGTCGCGGTCCACGCCCTCCGCAAGGAGATGGACCGGATCGCCGACGCCGAGCCCGAGTCCGAGCCCGACGCGATGAGCGACACCGTTCGTGCGGAGCTCGACGGCGTGCTTCGACTCGCGGAGTCGCTCGAATCGTCCCTGGTCGAAGTGCGGGCCCTCGCGTCGATGCGCCCCGGTGGGTCCCCCCACGAGTCGGAAGAAGAAGGGCTCAGCGCGCGCGTCGTCCGGCACCTGGCCGACGAAGGCTATGAGCGCGTGAGGCTGCTCGACGGCGAGATCGACGAAGGCTCCGATCCGGCTCGCGTTTCGGTGCGGGCTCATCGCAACGGTGCCGAGTACCGCGGCCATGTGACGGTCTCGAGCGAGACCGGAGTCAGCTCGGAGCTGCGGCCGTCGTACGGAATGTTCCCCTGATGATTCCCGTCGTCCCCAGGCGCGACTTCCGTGAGCCCGTCTCGCGGACGCGGGCCTCGCGCGAGCGAGCCACGCAACGGCCGGGGGCGAGCATCACGAGAGTGCTGATCAAATGAGCGATTCGGAAACGAAGACGGTGCAGACGTACATCGCGGATCTGGGCGACCACGTCGGCGAGGAAGTGACGCTGCGCGGCTGGCTGTACAACCGCCGAGGCTCCGGAAAGATCCACTTCCTTCTCGTGAGGGACGGGACCGGGCTCGTGCAGGCCGTCCTCGCCAAGAAGGACGCTCCCGAGGACATCTTCGAGCTTTGCAAGACGATCTCGCAGGAGAGTGCGATCGAGGTGCGAGGCACGGTGTCCGCGGACGATCGCGCGCCCGGCGGCTACGAGCTCCACCTCAAGCACGTCGCGGTGGTGGCGCCGCCGACCGGCGAGTATCCGATCTCGCCGAAGGAGCACAGCACCGGCTTCCTGATGGCGCATCGTCACCTGTGGCTGCGGTCGTCGAAGCAGCACGCCATCATGCGCGTGCGCGGCGCGGTCGTTCGGGCCATCCGGGACTTCTTCGATGATCGGGGCTTCCTGCTCGTCGACGCGCCGATCTTCACGCCGAGTGCGTGCGAGGGAACGACGACCCTCTTCGAGACGAAGTACTTCGACGACAAGGCGTACCTCACGCAGAGCGGGCAGCTCTACATGGAAGCGGCCGCGATGGCGCACGGCAAAGTCTACTGCTTCGGTCCGACCTTCCGCGCCGAGAAGTCGAAGACGCGCCGGCACCTGACCGAGTTCTGGATGCTCG
>CAZQZX010000321.1:0-5981 GCA_964597885.1 uncultured Planctomycetota bacterium | reverse complement strand
CACGAGCGACCGCTCGTGAGGGTACATGGCCCGGCAGGGGCCTCACCAATCTCCCCAGAAATCGAGGAAGACGACCTTGCCGCGGTAGTCGCTGAGATTGAAAGCGACACCGTCGACGTCCTCTCCTTCGATGTTCGGCGCCGGCTTGCCGACCGAAAGGTTGCGCATCTCGAAGAGCGCGCCTTCCGCCGACTTGCCGAGGGTACCGCCGTACACGCCCGGCACGTCCGAGTACGACGCGACGACCGTTTCGTAGAGCTTCGTCGCTTCATCGACGCGCTGGTGCTGGCTCATGTACTCGGCGAGCGAGTAGCAGGCCATGCCCTTCACGTTGCGGTGCGGCGACTGCTCGTGGATCTTGCGGAGGTGGGCCTCCGCGTCGCGATCCTGGCTGTAGATCATGGACGCGGCGACGCGGCCGAGGGCATCGGACTCGATGTGATCCTCGATGAGCATCTTCGTCGCGACCTTCTTCTCGCGGCCCTGACGGACGTTCTGGACGATCCAGGACAGCGCGTCGACGACGGCCGGGTCGTCCTCGTTCTCCATCACGACATTCATGAGACGCGGCGCGTAGCTTTCCGGCTTCGGATAGCTCGTCTCGAACAGCTTCTGCCTCTCTTCGTCCGACCCGGCCTTCTGATAGGCCTTGCCGAACGCCTCCATCGCATCCTGGTACTCCTTCTGGATGGCGGCGATCTGATCCTTGACGCTCGGGGCGTCTTCCGCGGACCAGGCCGGCGCAACCAGCAGCACCGAGAACGCGAGGCACCAGCACACGAACTTCATGAGCTTGCCTCCATCATCAACAGTTGTGAACGGTTCCGGACGAACCTGTTTCCCTTTTCGAACTGTCGGCGGATCCAGGAAGGGCCGCCGGGTACCCAGCATACGGTTGAGGACGGCGAAAGGTGGCAGAAATCCCGCCGATTCGACGAAGCCGTTCGTCAGTCGTCCTTCTCGTCGGCGTAGCCGAGCCCTATCAGTCGGTCGAGCACCCCGCTGGTCGGCGCCGCGCCATCCCTCGCGGGGAAGTCTTTCCCCCTTTTCTCGCTGGACTTACGACGCCTCCGAATCTCTTCACCGAGGTACTCGGGCCGATCTGCGGCCCCTTCCGGATAGACCAGATTCCGCGTCTCGTCCGGATCCTCAATCAGATCGTAAACCTCGAGATCTTCGAAGATCCCCTCGAAGCGGTCGAGCCGGATCAGATCCGCGAAGCGCTCGACCAGCGGCACCAGCTGGTTCTCCTTGACGTTAGGCGAGATGATGCGCTTGTGGCGGCCGTCCCGGATGGCGTAGCGGACGAAGCCCGTCGGGTCCTCCATGTACACCGGGCGCGCCGGCATGGTCTTCCCGTCGAGGAGCGGACCGACCGAGACGCCCTCGTGCGCGGGCGAGTCCTCGAGCGGCCGGTAGCCGATACCGAGGCGGTCGAGCATCGTGGGCGTCAGGTCCATGAGGCTCACGAGGTCAGGGATCCGGCGCGGCGCGTCGAGCCCGCCCGGAGGCCGGATCAGGAGCGGCACGTGCACCTGCTCGTCGTAGAGCGAGTTGCCGTGCATGCCGATCGAGAAGTGGTCGAAGAAGTCCTCGCCGTGGTCCGAGAACAGGATCACCATGGTGTTGTCGAGGAGCCCCAGGCGGCCGACCTCGGCGAGGAGCCGTCCGACGTGCTCGTCGAGGTAGCGGATCGCGCCGTCGTAAAGGCTCTCGATGCGGCGCGCCCCCTCGCCCCCGTACTTCACCTTGCGCGCGGCGACGAGAAGCTCGATCGACTCGGCGGTGATCGGCACCTCGATGTCGCCTTTGTAGTCGGGGTAGAAATGCGAGTCGTACGGCGACGGCGGCGCGTACGGCGTGTGCGCTTCGTACGAGTGCACGAACAGGAAGAAGCGGCGCTCGTGATTGGCTCGCAGCCAGTCGGTGGCGTTCCGGAACGTCGACTCGAGCATCTTCAGGCGCCGCGGATTCTCGGGCGACTGGTCCTCCTGGATCTCGCCGATCGAGTACGTATCGAACCCGCGGTCGAAGCCGACGGTGTTCGTCATGCCGCCGCCCTCGGTAAAGGCCGCGGTCACGAAGGGGTGGCGGTAGCCCTGGAGCAGCTGCGCGAACGTGACGATGTTCTCGTTCAGCACCTTCCCGTCGAAGATCTGGTGGATGCCGTGCGCCATCGGCGAGAGCGACGTGAACAGCGACATGTGCGCCGACACCGTCTCGCCCGTCGTCGTGAACGCCTTCTCGAACAGGAACGCCTCCTCGGCGAAGGTGTCGATGTTCGGGGTCGTCGGCTTCTTGTAGCCGTAGCAGCCGAGGTGATCGGCCCGCACGGTGTCGAGCGAGACGAGGATCAGGTTCGGCGGGCCGGCGTCCGCGGCGGTGCGGTCGATCGCCGTGAAGAGGCGCGGGTTGGCCCACACCGCGTCGTCGTAGGCCGGATCGCCGAGCGGATCGGTGACGAACCGGAGCGTCCCCGCCTGGCCGGCGAGCTTCGCGAGATCCACGCGGGCTTCGCGCCACTTGCGGTCGTCGGGGTTGGTGCGCGGATCGAGGCGCGCCTCGAAGAGCGTCACGCGCTCGCCCGCCTCGGGCTCGAACGTCACGCGATACTCGACGCCGTCGCCGGGCTTGTTGGCGGCCGCAGGATGTACGCCGATCGCGAAGTCGAGCGCGGCCTTCTCGGGAAGCGCGCTCAGCTCGAGGGCGAAATCCGACGGCGCCGGCGCGTGCGCGACCTCGCGCGACATCCGATCGAGATCGAGCCGCCGGATCGACGGCGTGTGCTTCTCGGCCTTCCGGCGCGAGCCGAGATCCATGCGGCGATACTCGATGGCCTCGAGCGAGACCGGGATGGAGCCCAGCTCGAGCACCTTCTTGTGCGGCGCGCCGAACTGGAGCGCGAGCCGAACCACGCGCCCCGTCCAGCCGGCCGAGTCCTCGACCGGGATCACATAGTCGTGCTCCTTCTCGTCGAACGAGACGTGGAACGCCGCGTGGTGCCAGTTCGAGGGCGGCATCTCGTCGGTCTGCCACAGGAGATGCGCGGGCCCGCGCGAGTCCGTGACGCGGACGCGGCTGAGCACCAGGTGCGTCACCTTTCCGGCGTCGAGATCGCACGTCCAGACGATCCGATTCCCCGACTTCTCGAGGCCCCACGCCAGCCGCAGCCCGTCGTCGATCCGAGGCGCCGTCACGTGGAGCGCGACGTCCTTCGCCGCATCGAACGGCCCGAGATCGTCGGCGTCCTCGAAGGTGAGCACTCCGACCTCGGTGTCCTGCCCCGCCGCGATCTCGGGCGACGCCCCGGCCTCCCAGAGAGCTTCGAGCAACCTCGTCTCACCCGCGCGCACGTCGACGCGAACGGGAGACTCCGCCGGCTCGACGTCGGGTTTGTCGGAAGAACCGCCACAGCCCGGCGAAACCATGAGCATGACGAGGAGGAACAGGGTTCCAAGCGCAAGTGGAATGCGCTGCCTTCGGGGCCGGCAGGGCGCGGGGAGGGGTCTCGCAGTCAAGCGGAGGGCTCCGTTGTCGGTCGGATGCGGGGACTCGGAAGACGTCTCGAAAGCGTATCCCTCCCCCATTCGAGCGTCAAGAAGCGTCGACGCCTCGGCCTTCTTCGCAACACGGCGTCGTTTTTTCTGAACATCGCCGCGGGCCCCGTCTCGGCGGCGTGACTCGCTCGCCCTCTCAAAGCTCCAAGGATCGGGCACTTGCGGCGATCACCCGCGAGTTCGGCGACTGGGGAACGGCCTTTGCTTCACGGGGAGGCGGCGTGTCGTGCATCCACGGCGCGCCTGCCATCTATGGCTCAGGAGGATACCCCCAATGCATTCGCGAAACCGTCTCGCAAAGTTCGTCGTCACCGTCGCGGCGGCCCTGATGCTCGTGGTGGGCACCGATGCCCGCGCCGAGTCGCCGTCTGCCGGTAGCGTCCTCATCTTCCCCCTCTTCGACTCGTCGCCGGGATCCGGCACGGTCATCTGCGTCACGAACACCGAGACCGACCAGTCCCGGTGCAGCGACGACACCCGTGGGGGCGATGTTTCGCTTCACTACGTCTACTACGACGGTACGACCTGCCGCGAGTTTGACCGATACGAGCTGCTCACGCCGGCCGACACGCTCTGCGTCCTGGCCGATGAGCACAACCCCGAGGGCGAGATCGGATTCCTGATGGTCATGGCCCTCAACCCCGTCACGAACGAGCCGTACCAGTTCGACCACCTGGTCGGGCAGGCGATCGTCGTGCAGTCGGGCCTCAACTTCAGCTGGTCGTACACGCCGCCGTCCTTCCGCGCCCTCGCGACGCCGGGCGGGACCGCGTGCAGCCGCGTCAACCCGGATTCCACGATCGGTGACGGCGATGGCGCCGCGGACTTCAACGGTGCCGAGTACGAAGCCTTCCCGCGCGAGCTCGTCGTTCCGACGTTCTTCGAGGAAGACGACAACTTCGGCAACCAGCTGACCGTCATGTCGACGGCGGGCGACCGCTACGTCAACGAGGTCCGCTACCTCATCTACAACAACATCGAAGATCCCTACTCGCGAACCCAGAGCTTCACGTGCTGGTTCTCGACCTCGCTCGGCGAGATCTCGCAGTCGGCCGCCAACCTGAACGGCGACCCGGACGAGCTCGGCCACAACACCGAGACCGGTTGGGTTTCGGTGCGCGGCCGCACGCTGCGCGATCAGGCCGGCAACCCGGTCCGCGATGACTACGACGCTGTCGTCGTCCCGCCGATCCTCGGAGTCTTCGCCCAGATGATCCAGGGCACCGACTTCGCGATGGGTGACTCGCTCTACGGCCGCGACGGCTACACCGACGGCCTCGAGCTGCCCCACGGGAACCGCGACTTCGACGGTGAGGGATCGCTCTAGAAAATACCCACGAGGACATGCGCTTCGACAAGGACGGAACGCTCCTTATCTTCTTATGCCCGCTTTCCTACGGCGTCATGATGCCGTAGAACCGTCCGTTAGCCCCGGTGATTGCTGAAAAGCAGTCATCGGGGCTCTTTTCGTGGAATCCCGGTCCGTTCGCCCGACGGCGCCGTACCCCCTCAATTCGACACCCCTCGATTGCCGATTCACGGGGAGTCCCCGAGCGGCTAGAATGCCGCCGCAACCGGGAAATCTCTGAGAGGACCGATTCCATGCTCCACCCCGTCTCGCGCGGCGCCGATCGCCGCTTCCTGGCGACCGCTCTGGCTGCGCTCGCGATCGTCACCGCCGGCTGTTTCCTGGCCGGCCCGTCCCACGCCGAAGAAGCGCCGTTTCGCTTCACGCCCGACGCCGTCGCGTACGATCCGGCGGTGCCCACCCTCGAGTCGGTGGTCGGTCATGCGTTCGGCGACCGGATCTCGAACCACGCCGAGACGACGTCCTATCTGCGCGCGCTGGCCGCGGCCTCGGATCGGGTGACGCTCTTCGAGTACGGCGAGTCGTGGGAAGGCCGTTCGCTCGTCTACGTCGCGGTGGCCTCGGCCGAGAACAGCGCGCGCCTCGAAGAGATCCGCTCCGGCATGAAGCGTCTGTCCGACCCGCGCACGCTCGAGGCCGGCGAGGCCAAAGCGCTCGTCGCCGAGCTCCCGACCATCGCCTGGATGTCGTACTGCGTCCACGGCGACGAAGCGTCCGGAACGGATGCGGGGCTCTTTCTCGCGTACCACCTGGCCGCGGCCGAGGACTGCCCCGTCGCGAAGACGATCCTCGCGAACACCGTCGTCCTGATCGACCCGATCCAGAACCCGGACGGACGCGAACGTTTCATCCATTACAATCGAACGACGCGGGGCCGCTGGCCCGACGCCGATCCGCAGAGCGCCGAGCATCGCCAGCCCTGGCCCGGCGGCCGCACGAACCACTACCTGTTCGACATGAACCGCGACTGGTTCGCGCTCACGCAGCCCGAGTCGAGCGCGCGGGTGCGAGCGTATCTCGAGTGGATGCCGCAGGTCTTCGCGGACATCCACGAG
>CAZQZX010000320.1:0-5998 GCA_964597885.1 uncultured Planctomycetota bacterium | reverse complement strand
GAACGACATGGTCTACAACCGCTGCGTCGGGACTCGCTACTGCGCGAACAACTGTCCCTACAAGGTGCGGCGGTTCAACTTCTTCAACTACAACAAGCACCTCAAGGATCCGCACAACGACTCCTTGAAGATGCAGCACAACCCCGAGGTGACGGTTCGAAACCGAGGGGTCATGGAGAAGTGCACGTACTGCGTGCAGCGGATCCAGACCGCGAAGATCACTGCGAAGAACGAGCGTCGCCCGGTTCGGGACGGCGAGGTCGTTTCGGCGTGCGCGCAGGCGTGTCCGTCGCAGGCGATCACCTTCGGAGATCTCGCGGATGAAGACAGCGCGGTCGCGAAGCTGCAGGCGAGCGATCGCTCCTACAACATCCTCGCGGAGCTGAACGTGAAGCCGAGGACGAGCTACCTGGCGAAGGTTCGCAACCCGAACCCGAGCCTCGCTCCGACTGGAGAGACTCATGAGTCACACGGCGGTCACTGATCCTCCGGCGCACGGCGCGCCGGAGCCACAGAAGTCCTTGTCCGAGCTGACTCGGATCTCGGACGAGGTCTCGATCATCACCGAGGTACCGAAGCCTCCGAAGGCTTGGTACGTCGCGTTCGGGCTCTCGATCGCGTTCCTCGGCGTGCTCGGACTGATGGTCGTCTACCTCATCAGCACCGGTGTCGGTGTCTGGGGTAACAACAGCCCGGCCTTCTGGGGCTGGCCGATCGTGAACTTCGTCTTCTGGGTCGGCATCGGCCACGCAGGGACGCTGATCTCGGCCATCCTCTTCATCTTCCGGCAGGGTTGGCGTACCGCCATCAACCGTGCCGCGGAGGCCATGACAATCTTCGCCGTCATGTGCGCCGGTCTGTTCCCAGCCATCCACGTCGGTCGTATCTGGGTCGTGTACTGGCTGTTCCCGTACCCGAACCAGATGGCGATGTGGCCGAACTTCCGAAGTCCGCTGCTGTGGGACGTCTTCGCGGTCAGCACCTACTTCACCGTGTCGCTGCTGTTCTGGTACATGGGCATGGTGCCGGACCTCGCGACGCTACGCGACCGCTCCACGACCAAGTGGCGAAAGGCGCTCTACGGCTTCTTCTCGCTCGGCTGGACGGGCTCGGCGCGCCACTGGCACCGCTTCGAGCGCGCGTACCTGCTGCTCGCCGCACTCGCCACCCCGCTGGTGCTCTCGGTGCACTCGGTCGTTTCGTTCGACTTCGCCGTCTCGCAGGTCCCCGGCTGGCACACGACGATCTTCCCGCCGTACTTCGTCGCGGGCGCCATCTTCTCGGGCTTCGCGATGGTAGTCACGCTGCTGGTTCCGGCGCGTGAGCTGTTCGGGCTGAAGCGCCTGATCACGATCACGCACCTCGAGACGATGAACAAGGTCATCCTGGCCACCAGTCTCCTGGTCGGCTACGCCTACTCGATGGAGATGTTCGTCGCCTGGTACGGCGGCAACACCTACGAGCGATTCGCGTTCCTCAACCGAGCGCTCGGGCCGTTCGCCTGGGCCTACTGGTCCATGGTGACCTGCAACGTCATCATCCCGCACATCTTCTGGTTCAAGAAGATGCGGCGGAGCTTGCTCGTGATGTTCATCGTCAGCATCTTCGTCAACATCGGCATGTGGTTCGAGCGCTTCGTCATCGCGGTCACCTCGCTGTCGCGTGACTTCCTGCCCTCGAGCTGGGCGTACTTCAAGCCGACGCCGATCGACATCCTGACGTTCATGGGCAGCTTCGGACTCTTCATGACGCTCTTCCTTCTCTTCTGCCGATACCTGCCGATGGTGGCCATGGCGGAAGTCAAGGCTCAGGTTCCCGGGGCTCAGGGCTCCGACCACCACTAAGTCGACCCTCACGAATCAGGGACGTAGATGGATCACAAGCCAGACGACACGACGAACGCGACGACGGAAGAGCCGAAGGTTCTCGGCCTTCTCGCCGAGTTCGAAACGGCCGACGAGATCGTCGCCGCCGCGCGCAAGGCACGCGAGGAAGGGTACGAGCATATCGATGCGCATACGCCGTATCCGATCCACGCCCTTGATGACGCGCTCAAGATCAAGCCCACGATCATTCCGTGGCTCGTCCTCGGCGCGGGACTGACGGGAACGACGATCGCCGTGCTGATGCAGTGGTGGACGAACGCGGTCGATTACCAGTTCCTGATTAGCAACAAGCCGCTCTTCGGGCTTCCGGCTGCTGTTCCCATCATGTTCGAGCTGACGGTGCTCCTTGCCGCGATCACCGCCTTCATGTCGGTGATGGTGCTGAACAAGCTGGTGCAGCCGAGCAACCCGCTCTTCCAGAACGAGCGATTCCGGCGCGCGACCATCGACCGCTTCTTCCTCTACGTCGAAGCGCGTGGATACAAGTTCGACAACGACGAGACCAACGGCTTCCTGAGCTCGCTCGGGGCGCGTGCGGTCGAACCGATCGTGGAGACCGAGGCCGAGCGGGCCACGCAGATCCCGCGTCCGATCATCGTCGGCCTGATCATCCTCGTGTCGATCGCGGCCGTCCCGGTCTTTGCCGTGGCGCGAATGCGAGTGGGAACGTTCGACAAGCCGCGCCTGCACCTGATCCCGGACATGGACCATCAGGCGAAGTACAAGGCGCAGACCGAGAACGCCGACTTCGCCGACGGCCGGTCGAACCGACTGCCGCCGGAAGGCACCGTCCGCTTCGGCGACCTGCGCGACAACTACGAGCTCTACGTCGGCAAGAAGGCGAACGGCGACTGGGTCGAGGACTTCCCGCTCCCCGTTACCGACGAGCTGATGGCCCGAGGTATGCAGCGTTACAACATCACGTGTGCGGCCTGCCACGGCGCATCCGGCGCGGGCGACGGACTCGTCGCGCGACGCGCGGATCGACTCGAGGAAGGCACCTGGGTCATTCCCAAGGCCGTCTACGACACCGAAGTCATCCCCCAGCCGATCGGTCAGCTCTTCGACTCGATCACGAACGGCGTGCGCAACATGCCCGCCTACGGATCGCAGATCACGGTTGAAGATCGGTGGGCGATCGTCCTCTACGTGAAGGCCCTGCAGCGGGCGCGCGTCGCGAACGCGGACGACGTGCCGGCAGATGTGAAGGAGAGCTTGCGATGAGCGCGGAGGGCATGGGTCATGGCGCGGGACAGGAGCGCAACTGGCGGCTCCCCGACGGCCTGGCTCAGAAAGTCGTTCCCCTGGCGGGAATCGTCGGCATCGGCGGTATCGTCGCGAGCCTCGGGCTCGCGCTCGCGGGTATGGTCGAGATGGAGCGCCTCGCGCACGCCTACCTGCTCGGCTTCTGGTACTTCCTGACGATTTGCTTCGGCGCGCTGTTCTTCGTGCTGATCCACCACGTGGTCGGCGCGAAGTGGAGCATCGTCGTGCGGCGAGTGGCGGAGGTCATCACCGGAAACTTCGCGTTGATGGGGCTCCTCGCGATCCCGATCGTTGCGGTCACCGTGATGGGCGATTCGAGCTTCTTTCGGTGGGCCGACGCGGACGAGGTTGCGCACAACGAGCTCCTGCAGACGAAGCAGGCCTACCTGAACTCGACCTTCTTCGCGATTCGCGTCGTGATCTACTTCGCGATCTGGATCCTCCTCGCGGGTTACTTCTCCCGCGCATCGCGAGCCGAAGATCAGGCGCATGACTCCAAGCGAGCCTATCGGCTGCGGCAGGTCGGCGCGCCGGGGCTCATCCTGTTCGGCTTCAGCCTGACGTTCGCGGCGTTCGATTTCGTCATGTCGCTCGAGCCCGCGTGGTTCAGCACGATCTTCGGCGTCTACAACTTCGGCGCCGGCGCGCTCGCGTTCTTCTGCGTGCTCGCCTTGTTCTGCTTGTGGCTCGAGAAGCGCGGGTCGCTCCCCATCACGGTCGAGCACTACCACGACATCGGGAAGTTCATGTTCGGCTTCACGGTGTTCTGGTCCTACATCGCGTTCTCGCAGTACATGCTGATCTGGTACGCGAACATCCCGGAAGAGACCGGGTTCTTCATCCATCGCCAGGCCGGAACCTGGGGAGTCATGGGTATCGTGTTGATCTTCGGACACTTCGCGATCCCGTTCTTCGGGCTGATGTCGCGTCACATCAAGCGCCGCCGGCCGCTGCTCGGCTTCTGGGCGGTGTGGATCCTCGTGATGCACTTCATCGACCTCTACTGGTTCATCATGCCGGCCATGCACGGTGGGGCGCACCATCGCGCCGAGCACCCGGTCATGACGGGTATCCCGTTTCACGCGGTCGATTTCCTGTGCTGGATCGGGTTCGCGGGGCTTTTCGTGGCGGGAATCTTCCGACGCGCCGGCACGGGCAACCTGGTGCCGGTCAACGATCCGCGGCTCGAAGAGTCGCTGGCTTTCAAGAACTTCTAGGCCTGGAGGCCTCAGATGGCGGCGATCAAAGACGATATTCACGTCGGGCAGATCACGCTGATCGCGGTGGTCGGCGGTGCGGTGACGATCGCGATCATCTTCGCGCTGCAGATCATGTTCTTCAAGATGGAGGACGCCGAGATCGAGCGGAAGAAGACCGGTCTGAATCTGCGGGAACGTGAGGCCGTCGCGACCGAGCAGGACGCGATCCTCGCGAACTACGCGCTCGACAAGGAAACCGGGACGTACTCGATTCCGATCAAGCAGGCGATGGACATCGTCGTGAAGGAGCTCGGCTCCAAGTAGCCCATGACGGTTCGAACTCACATGCACCTCTGGCGATCGACGACGGCGACGAGCACGCTCGCGCTGCGACGGGTCGCGTCATGCCTCTTCGCGATGGCCGTTCTCGGCGGTCTTCTCGCGGGCGGGGCGATGGATGCGTGTGCACAGGCCCGTTTCTCGGCGCAGATGCCGGAAGGCGCGGCCTCGCCGACCGAGGCGATGACGGAAGGCGTCGACATCGAGGAGCACCTGAACGCTCAGCTTCCCCTCGATGCGAAGTTCAGGGATCACGACGGACGCGATGTCGTTCTCGGCGATCTCTTCGAGGACGGCAAGCCCGTCATCCTGACGCTGAACTACTCGGACTGCCCGATGCTGTGCAGTCTGCAGCTCGACGGCCTGGTGGAGGCGCTGCAGGAGGTCGACCTCGACCTCGGCAAGGACTACCGCATCGTCACCGTCAGCATCGACCCGAAAGAGTCGCCCACGACGGCGCGCCAGACCATGCAGAAGTACGTCGCGGCCTACGGCAAGGCGACGGACGGATGGCGTTTCCTCGTCGGACGCAAGGGTGACATCGACCGCGTCGCCGAGACCACGGGATTCGGCTACCGGTACGTTCCGGCCACCGGCGAGTATGCGCACGCTGCGGTCGCCATGGTCTGCATGCCGGACGGTCGCATTTCTCGCTATCTTTATGGTGTTCGACTCGACCCCAAGACGGTCCGGCTCTCGCTCGTCGAGGCCTCGGCCGGCAAGGTCGGGAACACGATCGACCGATTCATTTTGATGTGTTTTCAGTATGACCCGGAGTCAGGCAGTTACGCGTTCTTCGCTCGCAATCTGATGAAAGTGGGCGGGGCGCTGACCGTTCTCGTGCTGGGGGCCGCGATCTTCATGGTCTTGCGGCGAGAGCGGACGCGGGAACGCCTCTTGCAAAACGATGAAGAGGCGGCCCTGGCCGAGCTCCAAGGAGGAACAACGTCATGACCATCACCGGTTGGATGCTCTCGAAGGTGCCGTTTGCCGGCTCGCTTCTCGCCTACAAGGACGAGACGTTCTGGCTGCCGTCGCAGAGCTCGACCATCGCGCCGCGAATCGACTTCCTCTTCGACTTCATCATGTGGCTGTCGATCTTCTTCACGGTGCTGATCACGGGGCTCGGGATCTGGTTCCTGCTGAAGTATCGCCAGCGGGACGGACACGAGAGCCCGCAGCCGAGCCCGTCGCACAACGTGCCGCTCGAGCTTCTGTGGAGCGGGATCCCGCTGCTGATCGTCATGTTCATCTTCTATGACGGTTGGACGGGATACCTCGACGCGCGTACCCCGCCGGGTGACGCCT
>CAZQZX010000319.1:0-6029 GCA_964597885.1 uncultured Planctomycetota bacterium | reverse complement strand
ATCGCGGCCGCGCCCTTCGAGGCTCGTATCGCCGATCCGGTCTCGCTCGACGATGCCGCGAGCCTTCCGCACTTCGACGCGTCGAAGGTCGACGAAGCGGCCGATCTGCTCCCGACCGGCATGCTCGCCGCCGCGGTGATCGACGACGGCGACCGCGCCATCGAAGCCTTGCGCCGACGCGCCGAGGCCCGCGGCTTCGTGAAGGGCGACGCGTGGAAGGCGCTCCTCGCCGCCCCGAACTTCGTCCCGCTCCAGATGGCCCTGGCCGGACTCGCGGCGAGCGCCGGCACCGACATCTGGGGAGCGGCCGGCCTCTTCCTCGGACGCCAGACCGCCCTCGGCCTTCGCCCGCTCGGCAACGACCAGAACGACTTCGTGCTCGTCTCGCTCACGCGGGATCGCGAGCGCGTCGGACAGCTCCTGAACGGGATCGCCGGCTTCGCGGGAGTGCATGCCGATCCGTCGCGTACGCACGAGATCGCCGGGCACTCGATCCTCGAGATGAAGCCCGACCTCCACGTCGGGATGGTGGGCGACGCGCTCGTCGCCACCAACAACGTCGAGCGCCTCGTCGAGGTGCTGTCGCGTCAGTCGAAGCCGCTGTCGGAAAGCGAAGCCTACCGCGACGCGCAAAGCCGCGCTCCGCAGGACGCGACCGCGTGCGTCTTCGGCGACTTCGCGTGGCTCCGAAGCGTCCTCCCCATGCCCGAGCAGCCGAAGAAGCTCGCGAACCCGCTCGGGGGATTCGTGGGCGGCGGCTGGTGGCATCACCTGGCGTGCGCGAAGAGCGCCGCGGCGTGGGTCGTTCCCGGTACGGATTCTCTCGAGCTCCGGGCGTCGATCGATTCGGCATGCCCGCTTCCTGAGGCCTACGCCGGGTTCTCGCCGTCGGACGACCCCTCACTCGGCTGGGACCCCGAGACACTGCCCCGCTTCGTGAGCTCCATGACGGTTTCGCGTGACTGGGCGGCGCTCCTCTCCGAACGCGAGGCGATCCTCGACCTCGGCGCGTCGGGCAAGGTGGTGCAGTTTGCAACGACCCTGACGACGCTCATGGGAGGCTTCGACTTCATCGACGACCTCCTGCCGCGCGTCCAGGGGCCGGTGCGTTTCGTATCGATGCAACGGGAGCCGGGTGCGAGCGCGTTCGATCTGACACCGACGCTGCCGGATTTCGCGCTCGTCGCCCCGCTCCATCTCGACGGCGAGACCGACCTCGTGCGGCGTCTCGAGACGGCGGCCCTCATGGTCGACGCCTTCATCAACTTCGAGGCGGCGCAGCAGAAGCAGCCGACCTTCCGCATCGACATCGTCGAGCATCGTGGCTCTCGCATCGTCGAGGCCACGTACGCCCCGCCGCGCCCGGGCGAGCCCGCGCTCGCGGGAACGCGCTACAACTTCGAGCCGGCGATCACGGTCGCGGGTCAGCAGCTCGTGATCGCGAGCACCCCGGCCGCGGCTCGCGCCGTGGTCGATGCGGTGCACGACGGCAAGAGCTCCCGCTCCCGGAACGGCGGCGATCGCATGCGGCTCGACATGGCACACCTCACCGCAGTGCTCGCCGACAACCACGACGAGCTCGTCGAGCAGCGCATGCTCGAGAAGGGCGAGCGCCAAGCGCAGGCGGAACGTACCGTCCGGGCGTTCCTCTCGCTCCTCCGTGAGCTCGATTCCGTGACGGCCGACATCGACACCGGCGCGAGCAAGACCGAAGCCACGCTCACGATCCGCATGCCCGAGGCCTGAGGCTGATGCCCGTCACGCTCTCCGATCCACTGAAGGCGTACCGGCCGACGCGCACCCGCCCCTTTGACCACGCCGCGGCCTCGCGCTTCCTGCGTCGCGTGACCTTCGCCCCGACGGGGCGCGAGATCGACGACGCCGTCAAGAAAGGGCCCGCGGCGCTCGCTCGCGAGCTCGTCCAGGGCACGAGCGAGTCGGAAGCCTACCGCGAGCTCGACCCGATCGGCGAGCGGCTGGCCGAGCGCGAGCCACAGAAGATCGAGACGCTCCGCGGGTGGTGGCTGCGACGCCTCGTGACGACAGCGCGGCCGTTCCACGCGCGCCTCCATCTGTTCTGGCACGACCACTTCGCGACGAGCTTCGCCAAGGTGCAGGACGCAAGGCTTCTGCTCCGTCAGCTGCGCACGATCGAACGACTCGCGCTCGGGAGCTTCCCCGAAATGCTGCTCGAGATCTCGCGCGACCCGGCGATGATCCTGTGGCTCGACGGCGACCAGAACGAGAAGGGCCGACCCAACGAGAACTACGCACGCGAGCTGTTCGAGCTGTTCAGCCTCGGTGTCGGGAACTATACCGAGCACGATATCCGCGAGGCGGCGCGCGCGTTCACGGGATGGCATCAGAAAGACGGGCGTTTCCGGTTCGTCGCGCGAAGCCACGACGGCGGCCGCAAAACCGTGCTCGGCACGACCGGCGCGCTCGGTGGCGAGGACGTCGTCGCGATCGCGGCGAAACAGCCCGCCTGCGCAACCTTCCTCGCGCGGAAGCTCCTCGCCGATCTTCTCGCGCCGGATCCAGCCGCCGAAATCGTCGACGCGCTGGCCGCACGCCTTCGCAAGAACGACCTGCACGTCGGCCGAACGCTCGAGGCGCTTCTGGCCAGCGACGTGATGCATGACCCGCGCTTTGCGCGCTCGCGCGTCCGGAGTCCGGTGGAAATCGTGCTCGGCCTGGTGCGATCGCTCGAGATCCGCGGCGCGCCGGCGCAGGTTCTCGCCGACGCGACCACGCAGATGGGACAGCGCCTGTTCGAGCCGCCGTCGGTCGAAGGCTGGGAGCATCACCGCGGCTGGCTCAACTCGGCCACGATGCTCGTTCGCCTGAATGCGGCGGTGGCCGCCGTGGACGGCAACGGAGTCGACTTCGATCCGAAGCGCCTCCGGAAGGCCTATCGCCTGCGCGATGCCGCCGACGTGTTCGCCTTCGCCGAAGGGCTCGCGCTCGACGGCGACGTCCCGCTCGATCTCGCCGCCCGCGTCCGCGCGCTCGGTGGCGGCATCGATCGACAGCTCCGCGAGGCCCTGCGCTTGTTGCTCACGAGCCCCGAGTACCAGCTGGCCTGATATCCGAATCCGAGACCCGAGGTGGTGAACGCCATGAAGACGACGAGACGCGATTTCCTGAAGCACGGGCTGGGCGCCACGACGCTCCTCGCCTCGGGTGCGACGTTCCCGCTCTTCCTCGGCAAGAGTGCGCACGCGCTCTCGCGGACTCCGGAGGACGAGCGCATCCTCGTCGTCGTCCAGCTCTCGGGCGGCAACGACGGCCTGAACACCGTCATCCCCTACCGCGACGATGCGTACCGCAAGGCTCGCCCGACGATCGCGATCCCCGAATCGCAGGTCCTCCGGCTCGATGACGACCTGGGACTGCATCCCGAGCTCGCGGGGCTCAAGCGGCTCTACGATGAGGGACAGCTCGGCGTGATCGGCAACGTCGGATACCCGAACCCGGATCGATCGCACTTCCGCTCGATGGATATCTGGCACACGGCGTCCGTCGAGCCCGAGCGCGCGCAGACCGGATGGCTCGGACGCTTCGCCGACGCCGCGGGGCACGCCCACGGTGGCAAGGCCGCGCGCGACGACATCCGCCCACCGGCCGCGCTCCACCTCGACGACACGTCGCTTCCGCTCGCGCTCGCCGCGCGCGAAAGCTCGATCCCGTCGATCCGCGATATCGAATCGTTCCGGCTGCGCGGCGCGACGCCCGAGATGCGAGAAGCGCTCGCCGTCTCGAGGCCCGGCGCGAGCGACGACCTCGACTTCGTGCAGCGGCTCGCCGTCGAAAGCTGCCGCAACGCCGATCGCATCGACGCGGTGGCCGACCGCGGCGCGAAGCGGGGTGCGTACCCGAACCATCCACTCGGGCAGCGCCTGCGCCAGGTGGCCACGCTCATCGGCGCCGACTTCGGACCGCGCCTCTACTACACGTCGATCGGCGGCTTCGATACGCACTCCCGGCAGGCGCTCGTTCATGGCCCCCTGCTCCGTGCGCTCGGCGATTCAATCGCCGCATTCTACGACGACCTCCGCGCCCGCGGCCTGCAGGATCGCGTGCTCATGGTCACGTTCAGCGAGTTCGGGAGGCGCGTCGCCGAGAACGGGAGCCTCGGGACGGACCACGGCGCGGCGGCGCCCATGTTCGTCGTCGGCCCTCGCTGCCGCCCGGGATTGCACGGCGAACGCCCCGACCTCGAGAACCTCGACAGCGGTGACGTTCGCCACGACGTCGACTTCCGCTCGGTGTACGCGTCGGTGCTTCGCGACGGGCTCGGCGCCGATCCAACGGCGATCCTCGGCGCGTCGTATCCGAAGCTCGACGTCGTGCGGCGAAGCTGACGCCCCGACCGCGGATCCCTCCGCCAACCGCGCGGCCGCCCTCCTCGGCCCCTCGACACCCGCAGGCCGCGGCGCTACGATCTCGTCCGGTTCCAAGACCCTTTCTTCGTTCTCGGGGAGGATGGCGAGATGCGACAGATGCCGGCGAAACGACGTGTTCCTGCAGGACGGCTCTCGGGAGCCCTCGCCCTCACCTCGCTTCTCGCGATCGTCGTCGCCTGCAGCAGCAGCGGCGGCAAGAGCTCCTCGAAGGAACGAGACAAGATCCGATCCGAACGGGAGGCCAAGGTGGGAAGCTTCGATGCCGATCTGGTGTTCCTCGAGAAGTACGCGGCGCCCGTCATCCTCGGCGACGCCGGCAAGCAGCAGCTGGTCGTCGTCCCCGAGTGGCAAGGGCGCGTGATGACGAGCACCACGGGCATCCCCGGCGAGCCCGGCTTCGGCTGGATCAACTACGAGCTGATCGAGTCCGAGAAGTTCGTGCCCCACATCAACGTCTTCGGCGGTGAGGATCGCTTCTGGCTCGGGCCCGAGGCCGGCCAGTACGCCGTGTTCTTCAAGGCCGGCGACCCGTTCGACCTCGAGCATTGGCAGACGCCGCCGCTCATCGACACCGAGCCCTTCGACGTCGTCGGCAAGACGGACGATTACGTGCGTCTGCGTCGCGAGGGCGAGCTCACGAACTATGCGGGAACGACGTTTCGGTTCACGATCGATCGCACGATCCAGCTGCTCGACAAGGACGAGCTCAAGGAGGATTTCGAGGACCTCTCCTTCAAGGGCGCGAAGCATGTCGCCTACGAGTCACGCAATCGGTTGAAGAACACCGGCGACTTCGCGTGGACGCGCGACACGGGCCTGCTCTCGATCTGGATCCTCGGCATGTTCAAGCCCTCGCCGAGCACCGTCGTGATCCTTCCCTTCGAGCCGGGCCCGGAAGACGAGCGCGGCGAATTCGTGAACGATCGCTACTTCGGCAAGGTCCCCGACGATCGCCTCGTCGTCCGCGAAGACGAGGGCGTCTTGTACTTCCGCGGCGACGGCCTTCATCGATCGAAGATCGGCATCGGCCCCCGGCGCGCCAAGCCCGTCATGGGCGCCTACGATCCCGAGCGCAAAGTGCTCACGATCGTCCGCTTCGAGATGCCCGAAGATCCCGCGAGCCACGACTACGTGAACTCCATGTGGGAGATGCAGGACGACCCCTTCGCCGGCGACGTCGTCAACAGCTACAACGACGGCCCGCCCGAGCCCGGCGCCCCCTCGCTCGGCCCGTTCTACGAGCTCGAGTCGTCCTCCCCCGCCGCCGCCCTCGAGCCCGGCAAGTCCCTGCGCCACGTGCATCGCACCGTCCACTTCCAGGGGCGGAAGAAGGCGCTCAGCCGGATCGCCGAAGCCGCGCTCGGCGTATCGCTCGACGGCATCGACGAGATCTTCGGCGCGGGCGGCGCTGCCGGCGACGGGGACGGCGAGGAATCGAACGACTGACCGGACGTGAGCGCGGTGAAGCGGGTAAGTCCTGTTGCGCCAGGCAACAGCGTACAGCGCGCAGATTGGCTTGACGCTTCCCCGAGCCCAGTGATACCCTATCTCCCTCAGGACGCGGGGTGGAGCAGTCTGGTAGCTCGTCGGGCTCATAACCCGGAGGTCGCAGGTTCGAATCCT
>CAZQZX010000318.1:0-6138 GCA_964597885.1 uncultured Planctomycetota bacterium | reverse complement strand
CCACGTCAATCGTCGTCGTCGTCGCGGCGGTGACCTTCTTGTATCCGTTGTTCTCGGTGTTCGTGGCGAAGCCCCGAACCTCGATCCACTCGCCCACCGTCGGCGTCGCAGTCCACGAGCCCGACCCGAGCGTGTACCTGTCGTTCGAGGCCGCGACGGTGACATTGGTGCTACCCGAGATCACCGTCGTCTCGGTCGACCAGTGCTCGCCGCCGTCAAGCATCGCGTACTGGAGCCAGTCGTTAACCCACGTGCTCCCGCCGCCGTACTTCCACTCGATGTTGACCGCGCCCGCGGACGAGATCCCGTTCCGGATCACCCCCGAGACCTGACGATCGGCGCGGATGATGTTCGAGGTGATCGTCGAGTTTTCCTGCTGGAGGCTCTCCGAAGTGAAGTCCACCTCCGTGTACGTACCCCCCGGATCCGTGCCGTAGGTCGATTCGACCACGTACCGGAGCGTAGAGGAATTGGCATCTGCCGCCATTTGCGCTTCTCCTTCACATTCCTCGAGCAGCCGCTCCGGGGACTACCCTTCGCCGTATGAAAAGCCGCTCCGTTTAGGCGGCCACAACCTCATCCGAGTAGAACGGGATCGATACGTTCTTCTTGAACCACGTTCCGTCGTCACTCACCGCGCCGAGACTCGGCGTGCGGTAGGTGATCCCGTTCACTGTCTGCGCCCGAAACGCCGTTTGACACACCCGGCAAAGCGCGTTGATGTCGTCCGTCCCCATGGCCTTCGGCGCGAAGAACTCCGCCGTGGCCAGCCCCGCATGTCGGAAGCGGTTCGTACTCCCGCCGCTCACCTGATCGGAGTCCCAATTCACCGAGAGCGCAGCCCAAAGCCAATTCAGCCGAGCACCCGGAGGAGTGAATCTCGGCATATTCGGATAGTGGACCGGCAGCAACACCGACAACGTCACCGAGTCGCCCTCAGCCTCCGTCGTCACCGTCGCGCCCGAGAGCACCACCTTCGTCGCGGTCGCACTGTCCGTGCGAAACGAAACGTTATTCCCCGCCTCAGTGAAGCCCGCCGCCGTTACCTTGAACTGAGAGAGGAGGCCATCCGTCAGGAAGGACCCGCTCGAACGGTTCAGGCTGTTGTCCGTGGCGTCCATCGAGAAGACCGAGCCGACGATCGTGCCGACCGTCGTCACGTCCTGGACGCTGCTCTCAAAGAGCGCCCGGACCCGGTCCTCGATCTCCTCCCAATTCGCCACGCCGCTCTATCCCCTACCGAAACGCGAGCCCGACGCGGTTCACGGTGAGCTTCACCATCCCCTTCGGCGCCTGGCGCGAGTATCCCCCTACCGACTTCGTCTCCCCCGCAGCCGTATACCCCGGATCCTTCGGCGGGTTCGGATACCCCCCGTTCTCAAGGACCTCGATGTTCGGGGAGTTGTTCACCACCCAAGACACCACAGCGGGCGGCATCGCCACCGCAACCCGAGCCGCCTCGGCAAGCGCGGCCTGCCCCTCCCGAACCGGGTTCCCCTCTTCCGGCGCGTTGATCGAAGACTGCCAAGCCCCGCGGGTGCGCCCCGCGTTCTCCGAGCTCGCGACCCGATCCCCGTCCGCGTTGTACGTGCCCTGATCGACCGGCGTATTTAGGATGGCTCCTCGAGCGAGCTCCAAATGAACCTTGCCGTGCAGTGCCGCAAGGCGATCCGGAGCGAGCTCCTTCGCGAAGCTCAGCATCCGCCCAAGGCCCTCTTCTCGTCGCTCGATCATGGCTCTTATCCTCAAGAAGGGGCTAGGAGGGGTCGCCCCGCCCTAGCCCCTCACGGAGGGTTACTAGTTCCGTCTGATGTGCAGAGACCAACCGGCAATCGTTGCCGTGGTGCCGTTCCCCATCGAGATCTCGTTCACGTCCTCCACGACCCACTCGGTTGCGTCACCGCGAACGATGAACGCCCCCACCTCGGGCGTGAAGGTCGCGTCCTTGGCTGCGAGGAAAGTTCTGGCGTCGGAAGCAAGGATCGTGGTTCCGTTGACTTCCGCTGTCTTGTAGGCACCCGGGGGCGTGATTACAGCCGTAGCTGTCCCCGATGAAGGATCGACGTCGCCCGAGGACACCGTGTAAGCCGCCGACGACAGATTGTGAAAGGTCACGCTCTCGCCAATCTTCGCGGTGAGCTTGTCCCTCAGTCCGTTTCGGAGTTTCGTCGCCGCTGTTGCCATTACCCTCGAATCACCTCCGATCCTGAATAGACGAACTCCCGGACAAGGAGCTCGACCTTCCGATAGAACGCGATTTGAGATTGCCCCGGCTCGAAGTACGCGGTCTCGACCTCGGCGCCGTCCGCGGCCACCTTCTCTCGCTGGACGCTCCCCGGGTTGTCGACATCCGGGAAGAGCTCGCCGTCCGTCAGGTACCGAAGCGCGGCCTCTGCGGTCGCATCCTTCAGTTTCTGCGGAAGCGAGGCGTCATCGAGGAGATACCCGTCCACGTAGATCCCGCAACGGGGCCACGCAAGCGCCTGGGTCTTGTTCGCCTTGCGGCCGAGCCACTGCGCCGCGAACCGTGTCTCGAGGAACTGCGTACCGAACCGGAGCGCCTGTTCCTTGTCCGCAGCGTCCAAAGCCGTCCATGTCGACGTGTTGCCGTAGTTCTCGAAGTACTGGTCCGCATCATCGACGGACAGATAGCTATTCGCCGTGGTGCTTCCCGAGCCGGTCTCTACTACGAACGTCGCCGCCACGGCCCTATTCCTTCTCTTCGATATCCTCGGTCTTCACCGGCTCGATCGCCGTTGCCGAGGCTTCCGGCTTCGGGACCGTCACCGGCTCCGCGGCCTGCTTCGGCGGCTCGCCCATGACGTACGTCCAAGGCGATACGAACGGCTCCTTGTCCTTGACCGGCTTCCCCGTCTTCGGGTCCTTCGGCGGCTCGCAGAGCGCCCGAGCCTTCGACTTCGATACCCACTTGTGGCCCGTTGGGCCGTTCACCAGGACCGCGTTACCGTGCGTGATCTTTTCCATGAATCCCCCTCAGGGAAAGCCAGGGCCGAGGCGCGATGCGCCCCGACCCTCGCAAAGTCTGACTAGTCCTTCTTCGGGCCAGCCGACCCGCCCTTCGGGGCACCGCCACCGCCAACCTGCGCGCGGCCCTTCGGTGCCTCGAAAGAACCAGCACCCGATTTCACGATCTCGCGGGCGTCGACCGGGAGACGCTCAATCGTCTTCCCCGTCGCCTTGCCCGCGCCATCGAGCTCGTGTACCGTCACCATTCCGTTAGGCTTGATGTTCATGCTTCCCCCGGTTCCTAGTTACGCTTCTGGTTCACAATCCAGGCCGTGTAGTTGATGCCCGTGGCGACCGTTCCGGCAACCACCGTGAAGACGCGGATGTAGCGATACGCTCGCGTGTTGCGGTGGTTCTTGAACGGCACCTCGTAGCGGCCCGTATCCGAGTCAACGGTACCCCCGCCCGTCAGTACCTCATTGGCACCAACGCGGAGGCAGGCGAGCTCCTCGATACCACTGGCGAAACTCGCGGAGTCCGAGCCCTCGACGAGGATCGTGTAGATCTCGTCGTTCGAGGCGATCTCGATCGCACTGACGTCGACGAGGAGTGTGCCCTCGAAAGGGGTGCTCGCG
Source organism: uncultured Planctomycetota bacterium (assembly GCA_964597885.1). Classification (GTDB taxonomy): domain Bacteria; phylum Planctomycetota; class JACOTG01; order JACOTG01; family JAUIME01; genus CAZQZX01. The sequence goes on along the minus strand of CAZQZX010000318.1, from coordinate 2,536 downwards.
CCGAGGTCCGCGATCTTGTCCGAGCCGTCGACCTGCGCCGCGGCGCTCGAGGCGACGAGCCCCGCATCCTTCATCTCGAAGTTTGCGTCAAGCGTGTACTGCGTTTCCTTCATAACGGTAGCCATACCGTCTTCCTCCTATTTCAAGGTCGCGGATTATTCGACCACCGTGGCGTTCGTGATGCCGTAGAGACGGGTCGCGCTTCGCGGGTGAACGAGCGCAATGCTCGAGTACCAGCTGAACCGAGTTCGGTAGACTTCCTGCGAGTCGATCTCGCCGAGGTCGCGAACTTCCGGGGGCGCCGTCTGGATGCCGGTGAGCATCGACTCACCGAGGGAAAGCACGTAGATCGAGGTCGAGGTCGAGCCGCCGCCCTCGGCCGCTTCGTTGAATCCGAGCGTGGCCTGGCTGTCGGCGTTGTCGTCTGCGATGAGGATCGGCAGACCCGCATACGTGGTCAGCTGGTTACCCATCGCGTCAACGCTCATCTGCACCGAGCCGACCGCCGGACCCGAGCCACCACCACGACCCGCGGCCGTGATGAGTCGGCGCATGGCCTTGCTCATGTAGAGGTGCGTCGGGTTGTCGGTGGCGTCGATCGCCTCGTCGAGTTTCAGGAGGGAAAGGGCCGCTCCCGTGCCGGCGCTGTTCGAGACCAGCTGACTGCCCGCGAGGCGGACCTGGAGGCCGTCGAACTCCTTCGGCGTGGTGCTGGAGTCACCCTTGATGAACTTATGCGCCCAAGTGTGGGCGAGGCTCTTCGCCTTCATCAGGGTATGGCTCGCGCGGACCGCGGCGCCGTTCGTGTCGACGATGAACTTGTCGACATCGAGGTCACCACCGAGGATGACCAGCTGTTCGGTCTTGCGCTCCGCGACTCCACTCGACTCGGCGTAAGCCTCGTTCACCGCGCGGAAACCCACGCTCGGAAGCGTGTCTTCCTGCGAGTAGACGTAGGCGCCACCCGAGACGTTGAGGAACGGCATAACCCCGAGCGGGTCAGCCGTACGAGCGAACGTTTCCACGACGGACGGGCGGATCACCTCGCCCGTCATTAGCTTGGCTGCTTCAGGCAGAGTAAGAGACATCGATATTCTCCCAAATCAAATGGTTTGATCTGGGCGTCCGATGGGCTTACTACTGCCTGAGCTTACTCCGCGGCTCTCGTTTCAGCCTTACTCACCGACGACTCGCGCCGACTTTCCTGGCCTCCCCGAGCCCGCGTTTCCTGCCGGAGGTTCCTGCTCCAGCTTAGACGCCGCTCTTTAGGTATGTTTGGGGGCGCGTTCGGCCCCCCATTTACTACGTTCTCCCGGTCTCGAAAGCGTTCGCAAGCTGCGACGACGCATCCTGATCCGGCTTATATCCCCACCCTCTCGGGCTTGTGCTCACATCCCCCGTGCGCCCCGAACCCTTCGGGGTTGCACCCTCGACCGGCTTGAAGAACTTGGCGCCGTCGGTCTTCTTGTACATCGCGAGCGCCTCTTCGCCGCCCATCATCCCCTCCTTACCCGGGAGCTCGGTAGGGACCGGGTTGCCGAACTCATCGTGGAAGACGAAGTCCACCGACCCGTCCTCCTGGCGCACCGGCCGGAGCGCGCGATCGAACTTGGAATAGATGAGGTTCTGCTCTTCCTTGCCGAGCGGCTCCGCGGCACCGATCCAGCGATGCAAGAGCCCCTCCTTGCGCTCCGCAATCCGCGCGGTCACCTCGGCCTCATACTTGTTCTTGAGGGCAAGGTTCTCCTTCGAGTACTTCTCCTGGAGCGCGGCCTCCGCGGCCTTGATCGCTTCGCGGGTCTTCTCGTCCGGGTTGAAGTTCCGGATCTCGTCGAGCTTGGTAAGCGCGTCCTTCGCAACCGCCGGGTCAAGGTACTCGCCCCCGTCCAGCTGATACGCGGCCAGCTTCGCCTCCGCCTGTTCGAGGAGGGTCTTCCGCTTGCTCGCGGTGTTGCGGAGGCCGTCGACGTTCTCGAGCGCGAAGCCCTGCTTCTTCTTCACGTTCGGGACGAAGCCCTCGTCGAGCTTGTACGCCTTCTTTTCGTCGTCGGTCAGCGGTCGATAGAACTTCCGCTGATCCTCGGGAAGCTCAGCGTGCTCCCCACCCGTCAGAAAAGCCTCGAATTCCATAGATTCCTCTTCCTCTCCGGTTAGGGCATCTCCAGTCTAGCCCCACTATATCCACAACTCCTTGGGGTGTCAACACCCTTTTTTCGACAATTTACACAATATGTAGTGACTAGGCCGCCGGCAGGAGCCGCTCCTCGATCTCCCGAAGCGTGATCGGCTTGCCGAGGCGTCGACGCTGCATCCGGAACACCTCCTCGATATCCACCTGTCCCGTGCGGACTAAGCGGGCAACCCCGACGCCTAGGGCTTCGTTCTGGATGGCCGCGGGCTGACGCATGATCCACGTCCCGTAGGTCACGGACTCCCCGACCGCACCGTCGAGGGACGCTCGCGTCCCCATCGGGGCCTCGTCGAGGTCGATGCCGAGCTCACGGAACGAAGCGATCACGGGCGCCGTCGTCGTGCG
>CAZQZX010000317.1:0-6152 GCA_964597885.1 uncultured Planctomycetota bacterium | reverse complement strand
TCTCGATCGTCTTCTCGCCGCTCGCGATCAGGTTCGCCCAGGGCTGGTTCACGGATAGGGCTTTGCCTTGGTAGCGCAGTTTCGTGGTCATGTTCGATCTCCTGAAGACACTCCTCGTCTTGGGTCTGCGTGGTCAGCCCGACCGGGCGGTTCGGATCAGGGTCGGGCCGCGCGGGTGCGGCGCCGCGTGTGCGGCTGCCGGGGCCCTGGCGGAGGGCGCCATTCGCTTCCGCCCGATGATGCGCCGGATGCGCTCCTTGGTCTCGGGATCGGGGGGAACGGCGGGTCCGGCTGCCGCGGCCTCGCGTCGGTACTCGGCGGTCCGTTCGGCGTAGACGTCGCGTGTGGGCCGCTTCGCGCGGCCTGCGGCGCACTGCGCCACTTGGGTCAAGAACCGACCGGTGAAGGCCCGCGAGACCGTCCAGCCACCGTTCTGCTCGAGCCACCGCACCGGCTCGACCTGCTCGGCGTCGGCGCCGAAGGCGAAACCGAGGATCCGGCGCACCTCGTGCCGGCCGGTATCGAGTCGGTCGCTGAGCGGCGCGCCGGGCATCCGGGCGGTCCCGAGCTTCGTCAGTACGGTCCGGATGACGCTGAGCGTCTTCTCCCGAGGCTCGAGGTCGACGAAGTCGGGGACCCGGGATCGGATGCCCTGGACGGCGAACCGGTAGGCGTCCTCGACCGGACTGATCGGCGGGGCGCCCGGCCGGGCCTCGCTTCGCTTCTGGCTCGGGCTGTGGAGAACTTCGCGCGGGCGCCGCGGCGCGGCGCGCTCTTCCTTGGGATTGCCTGGTACTCTGATTGGTTGCGCTGACGCAACGGTGCCTGTTGCGCTGGCGCAAGAGTTGTTGCGCTCACGCAACGATTCCCGGCAATCGGCGTCCGGGGCTTGTTCGGGTTTCGCCCCCGTTCCCGAGTTTTCCACAGGCGCCGGATCGGTTCGACGGTCGTCAAGGGCGGCCCCTCGGTGCCCGTCGACCTCGGCGAGTTTCGGACCGGGCCGCAGGAACAGCATGCGCCTGCGTACCGTCGTCTTGAGGATCCCGAGATCGCGGAGCTGGCTGATCCTGCGAGAGAGCGCGGAAGTCGTTCGGAAGGGCAGCAGCGGGAGCTCGTCCAGCGTGTGCTGGAGATTCGCCCACCAGTACGTCTTGCCGCCTTCTTCCACGGTCCGTCCCCTCCCGTGCTTCCACCAGCCGCGCAAGTACTCGATCAGGAACCAATCCGTCACGTCGGTCGATTCCGCGAGACCGGCGCGCGCTACTGCCGCCTGATCGATGTAGACACCGAACTGCATCGCCCCTCCCCGTCGCCGAGGTCCGTCGTTCGTTCACCGGTGCCCGCGACGCGGCCGCCCGACCGCGCCGCGAGCTCGTCGTTGAATCCTTGCCTCAGCTCTCGAGAGGTGAGGGGGAATCGGTCCCGCCGCCCGACTCGGGCGGAGAAGTCCCCAAGACACCCGCGGCTTCGGGGGCGGGACCGTGGGTCTGCTGCGTGGGGACGCCACCGGCGTTCCCGTTCACTCGCGGGTCGCCTTGCATCGGGTAGGGCTGCTGGGGTGCCGGCTGCACCGGCCCGGGATGCGGCGCGACCGCGGGTCCACCGTGGTGCGGCATGGGCTGTCCGTGCTGCAGGGGCGGGTGCCCGTTCGGCTGCGCGCCCGCCGGGAACGGCTGTCCCTGCACCGGGTAGGGCTGGTGGTGTCGCGGATCCGGCGCCGGCTGGCCCGGTTGCATGTGGGTCGGCGGGAGACCGGTCGGGGCGTTCGGATCGGGCGCAGCCTCGCGCACTCGAATGCACTTCACAACGCGTCCGCCGAGGTTCGCTTCGGACGGGTAGAGCGCGATCCGCTCGTTCCGCCAGTACTCGGTCTCGTCACCGTGCAAGCGCATGATGCGCTCGCCGTTCGTTTTGTTCAGAACCATCCCGCGTTCGCACTCGTAGAAGTACACGACTCCCTTCTGTTCCGAACCCGAGCCGTTCTCGATCTTCTCGAGCGTGACCCCCTTGATGGTCATCACGCACTCGAAGCCCTGCAGATCCGCTTCGGTGAGGTGCTTCGAAGGCCAAAGAGATGGGGCGTACACCATGGGGACTTCTCCTTTCGTTACAGGTTCACGGACTGCCCGCCGACGCTGAGCTCGAGAGGCTCATCGCTCGAGAGCGCCCACTCGGGCAGGTTCCAGGTCTTGGGGCTCTGGTAGCCGGGCCAACTGTCGGTCTCGCGTGCGTGGTGGACCCGGTCGAGGAGATCGCGGAACTCGTGGCGCCCGGCGGTGAGGGCTTCGTCGTTGACCGGCGCGGCCATCACGCCGAACGGTGCCGTCGTCTCGGCGACCACGATCGCGAAGGTGTGGTGCTGGCCCGTCAGGACCCGAAGCCCCTCGGCGTAGAAGGCGCCCTGGCGGTGATAGCCGAAGCGCGCCATCGTCCGCGGGAAGTCGCTCGCGTCCGTCGTGGTCTTCAGGTCCACGATCCGACGCTCGTCCCGCTGCCATTTGTCGATCCGGCCCTTGCAGCGCAGGCCCGTTTTCGGGTCGTCCCAGACGATCGAGACCTCGACCGGTCCCTTCGTGCAGAGAAATCCTCGAGCGACGTCGTCCTCGGAGATGGCGGTGACCATGCCGACCATCCGCCCGTACTCCTCCAAGGTGACGATGACCTTGTCGCTGTTCTCAAGCTCGAAGTCGGCCGCGAGCTTCTTGTAGGCGGCCGAGGCCCGAGGGTTCGCGTACTCCGAACCGTCCGGCCTTCGTACCTCGTTCTCGAAGGCAGGCATCACCGCATACCGCTTGGCGATGTCCAGCGGCTCGAGCTGGCCGTGGTGCGTAAGCGAACCGAGCCGCATGGCGGGTGTCGCTTCCTTGGGAGGCGTACTGTGGAAGTGCAGAAGCGAGCGCCGTGCGAGGCTGAGCTTGCTGTTGCTGACGGCCTCCCAGGCCAAGTACTCCTCGAACGGGATGCCTTCGTAGATCCCGGGTTCGGGCGTGGTCGTCGTCATGCGAACGTCCTCCCGGTGTGGATGCCTGCGGCGAGGGGGTCGCGGGCGGAGCCCGCTTCGACGTCGGAAAGGCCGCCGCACCCCGTAAAGATGTCGAAGAACTCGTCGGACGCGCCCTCGCAGACGGCGAGGCAGCGCTCGATGCGCTCCACCGAGACAACCCGTGGCTGGCCGTTGCGGTTGACCACGACGTGTGTGTGCTTTCTGATATCGATCATTGGACTTGTCCTTGGGTGAAAGGGCCGCCGAGCCGCGCCGTGCTGAAGTAACGATCAGGGGAAATGAAGGGGATCGGCTTGGCTCGGCGGCGAGATTTCATGAACTCGGCGCCTCCAGGTCGTAGCCGCGTGGCGTGACGAACCAGGTGACGCACGCACTCCCGAGCGCACTGCACTTCCGCGCATCGCCCTTTCGGACGAAGCCCTTGGTCTCGAGCTCGGGAAGCCGGCGCGAGGGTGCGTGACGCTCGATCCCGAGTGCCGCAGCGATCTCACCGGCGGTTGCGCCCTCGTGGAGCTTCAGGTAGGCGAGGATCCGCAGGCGCTGGGAGAAGCCCTTCCCGGACCTGTCGAACCGGCGAGCCGCCTGGCGCGACGTGTCCGGATCGGTGTGGCGAGCTTTCGCCCCGAACTCGAGCTGGCCTTGGTGCTCGGACGTCATCGGCCTCGTCCTCCACCGAGATGCCGATCGATCTGGGCCAGGTTCCGCTCACGGTTGACCCGGCGCCGGTTTATCCAGGCCGCGCTTGCGATCAGGACGAGGCCGAGTGCGACCACCCACCACTCGGGCGCCCAGAAGCCGGGCGCGGTGAGCAGCGGACAGACGCACCGGTTGGTGGTGGAGGGAGAATCGGGGCCCGGGGCGCAGTCCACCACCAATGAACCAGAAACCCCGGGCCCCGCAGGTTCCCCGGCTGTGGGGTTCCTGCAAGGAGATTCGTCACATGCTTTCGCGTTGTGTTCGTTCGATCTGCCCGAGAGGAGCGCTTCGTCCGCCTCGAGCTCGGCGATCTTGGCGACGATCTGCCGCCGCTGAGCTTCAGACAGACGTGGATCTCGAAGGCATGTACGCAGCGTCATCAGCCGGCCGCGGATGAGCGCGAGGTCCTCGGGGGTTACGCCATCGATGGGTTCGCCCCGGAGTGCCCGTTCGAGCCGAAGCGAATCGAGGAGGGACTTCTTCAAGACTCACCTCCCTTCGACCGAGCCAGGTCACGGTTCGCCGCGTCGACCTTCGACTGCCAGTCGTCGTCGCCCTCGAAGTGATCCTGGACGGCGCGGTCGTGGGCGGTCGCCGCTTCGGCGTGGGTTGGGCGTTCGGCGAAAGACGGAGTCTCCGCGCTCTTCGCATGCTCAGACACGTTCCACCGAGACGACGCGGCAAGCTCGTCCGCGGCCCCAGCCACGTCGTACGCCGCGAGAACAGCCTCGAAGAACTGCTCGAACCGACCAATCGCCCGGATATCGTTCTCGCCCTGACCATCCTTCCAACGCTCCACGACGTAGAGAGTGGACACACCAGGAAGGCCGTGGGGGTCGGGCAGCGTGATGACGACACTCGCGACGAGGCGCGTCCAATCGCCATCACCGCAGTAGGCACCGACGTTGCTGATCCGTGCCTCGATTGCGGCGGCACAACGAAGTTCCGACTCAAACCAGCGGAGGACCGGCATCCTCTTGGGCCTCGGAACGAATGGGCCGTCGTCGCTCCTGCGTCGTTTGGCTGTCATGACGCCACCTCGCCTTCCCGCTTCCGCTTCTCGTCGATCATGGCGTCGGCGATTTTGTAGGCGACGCTTGCGATGGAGTCGCATGTGGAGAAACTCGCGAAGTTGGCACCGGACATCTTGGCGACCGCTTGCCCCGCGAACCAATCGCGGAGGGTCATGCCGGGGTCGCCGAAGTGCACCTCGCTCGACCCTATGTGTCGGACCTCTTTCGTCACGGGGAACGCTGCGCCGCCGTCGTTGGGTCGTCGCTTGTCCGTCATCGCGATCCTCCTCGGCTCCGGAGCTTCGGCCCGATGACGGAGCGCATGTTCTGCCGCATCGAGATGCGCTCGGCCGGCGTGCTGTTGTCGTAGCGCGCGAGGATGTGCTTCGCGTAGGCCCGTGGATCGGTCGTGCGTCCGTCTTCGCAGGCCTGGATCGCGACGAGCATGGCCAGGCGTTTGATGGAGGCCTTCATGGCGAGACCTCCTGGCCCTGGGCCTCTTTCGTGACGAACTCGTGATACGCCTCGACCCAGGAATCGAACCCGCGCGCCCGAGACTCGCGCTCGATCATTCCGAGAACGATGTCGCGGCCCTCACAGGGGTATGGATCGGAGCACATGACGAGATCGAGTAGGGATCGGAACTCGCTATCGGTGTGCGAAGATGCCACCGGACCGCGACAACCAGGAACCCCACTCCTTTCGGGTGAGACGCGGTCCGGTGGCCGGCGATCCTTCTTCTCCTCGACGTCCAGCTTGCCGAGAAGGTTGAGAGCGAGCGAAGACAGCTCCGCGCGGATGTCGGTCATCGCGCGCTCGTAGTCGCGAAGCGAGCCGTCGACAACCGATTCACCAAGCGAGTCCGATCCGAAGAAATCTTCCGGGCGTGGAATCCTTCCGACGATCTCGTTCGCCTTCTCGACGAACAACTGGATGCTTTCGTCGCGGGTCATCGGATCATCTCCCCGGCCTGGTTGGCCTTCTTGGCCATGGCTCGGTCGAGAGCCTCGGCATACATGCGGAACCGAATCTGGCCGTCGGTCTCGTACGTGGGCTTGATCCATTGAATGGAAGGGGTGCCTCCGCGGGGCGGGTACTCCCGGGAGATCCTCCACCAGCCCTGCGAGGCGCCTTCGATGACGCCCTTGAGGATCAACTCGGGGTCTCCGACCACCCCGAGGAGCGAGTCGACGGTCATCTCGCCGGTCTCGCTCTGCTCGACGCGGCCGATCGCCACCGACCAATCAAGGGGGGTCTTAGGGGCCTGCGGCCACGACTCGAGGACGTGGGCGAAGGTCACCTCGTCCGCGTTCTTCGGGTGGACGTCGCTCACGCGGCACCTCCCGCGCTGGCGCGCTCGCGGGCGGGAAGGGAGTTCGCCCGCGCTTCCGCGTAGCGGGCGAAGTCGTAGAGCGTCGCGCAGACGTTCGTGAAGAGCG
>CAZQZX010000316.1:0-6163 GCA_964597885.1 uncultured Planctomycetota bacterium | reverse complement strand
AGCGACCGGTGCGCGCCGCCGCATTCCAGTCGAGGAAGCGCGGATCGTCGCCGGGCGCGTACCCGCGGTGACCGTGGAACTCGAGGAAACCGCCCTGGCGAGTTCCCGCGCCCGCGCGATCCCCTCCGGGCGCGGCCGGTGAGTGCAGCCGCAGTCGCAGCCGTCGAATCCGCTTGAGGAATGCCGGATCGAAGAGCGGCGCTTCCGGCGAAGGAGATTCCCCAGCCGGCCTCTCGGCGCGTCGCCTCGTCCACGGCATCTTCAACTCGCCGTTCCGCCGGCCGTTCCCCGCGCGCCCCAGAACAGCTTGCCGCTCAGGGTCTCGAAGTACGTGCGCTTGCCCATGTGAGCGAGACGGAATCGCGACCCCGAACGCACGCGGATCTCGTCACCCTTGGAGGCGACGACGACTTCCTGCCCGTCGTTGATGACGTTGACGCCCTCCTCGGCTTCGGTGACGCGGACCGTCACTTCACCGGTGGATGAGAGCACGAGCGGGCGCAGGTTGAGCGTGTGCGGACAGATGGGTGTGACGGCGATCGCCTCCATCGACGAGTGCAGGATCGGCCCGCCGGCTGCCATCGAGTACGCGGTGGAACCCACGGGAGTCGAGATGATGAGCCCGTCGGCGTGGTACTCGGTGACCGGCTCGCCGTTGTACTCGAGATCGAGCGTGATCATGCGTGTGCCGTGACGCACGAGACTGACCTCGTTGACGGCGAGCCCGCGACCGGTGACGCGGCGACCGCTGCGAATCTCGAACTCGAGCCGCATCAGTTCCTTCACGTCGAACTGTCCGCGAAGCGCGCGCTCCAGATCGGATCGGATGCCCGGGTGACTGAGCTCGGTCAGGAACCCGAGCTTGCCGAAGTTGACGCCGAGGATCGGCAGCGGGTTCCCGCCGAGTCGACGCACCGTGGAGAGGATCGAACCGTCGCCTCCGAAGATGATGCCGAGGTCGGCTTCGAAGCCGCTCAGATCCTCGCTCTCGTCGAACACCACGCCGACGACGTCGGCCCTTCGCTTGAGCCAGGGCTGAAGGTGGCGCACGGTGTCCCGCACCCCTTCCTTCCGGCTGTTGCCGACGACCAGCACGCGGAGGCGATCGGAAGCACGCGAGGCCTTCTTCTTCTTCGAGGAGACCTTCGCCGCCGGCTTCTTCTTCGCCGCGGATGTCTTCTTGCCCTTGCCCGTTCGCGCGCGCGCCGACGCAGACTTCGACGAGGCCTTCTTGCGGCTCGCGCCGGCAGCCTTCTTCTTCGTCGTCTTCTTGGGCTTCTTGCGCGCGGGCGTCATGTCAGGACACCCGGGTGGACAGCCGTTCCGCGAGCTCGACGAGGGGTGCCCCGTCCTCGAGCGATCGCGCGATCTCGAGCGCCGCACCGCTGTACTGCAGCGCCTTCGCGCGCGCGCCTTCGAGCCCGTAGGTCGTGATCGCCGTGGCCTTCTGCACGTCCTTGTCCTTGCCGGGCGTCTTGCCGAGCGCCGCGGCCGACCCCTCCTCGTCGAGTACATCGTCGATCGCCTGGAACGCGAGGCCGATCTGGCGCCCGTACTCCTCGAGTCGCTCGGCGAGCTCGGGATCCGCGCCTGCCGCCTCGGCGCCGAGACGGCCGGACGCCGCGAACAGAGCTGCCGTCTTCAGACGGTGAATGGTCGCGAGCTCTTCCTCGGTGATCGTGCGTCCCTCCGCGTCGAGGTCGAGCGCCTGACCGGCCACCATTCCCATCGGACCGGCGGCATCCGCGAGCACCGCGACCATCGTCGCCGCCCGATCGCGGCGCGGCGTCTCGGCCGCGACCAGCGAGAAGGCGTGCGTGAGCAGCGCGTCGCCGGCGAGGATCGCGCTCGCTTCGCCGAACTGCTTGTGATTCGACGGCTTCCCGCGGCGCAGATCATCGTCGTCCATCGCGGGCAGATCGTCGTGGATGAGCGAGTACGTGTGGATCATCTCCATCGCACACGCCGCGGGCATCGCGTCGCCCTCTTCGCCGCCGCACGCGCGGCACGCGAGCAGAACGAGAACCGGCCGGATCCGCTTGCCGCCGGCCTGGAGGCTGTACGTCATCGGATCGCGCAAGACCTGGGGGATCGCGGGCGGAGCCGGCAACGAGCGCTCCAGCGCCTCCTCGACCCGCGCACGCAACTGATCGAGCGTCGCGTCGAGCTTATCGGTGGAATCAGCCTTCCCGGGCATCTTCGTCTTCATCCAATTCAAGGGCGCGGGCCGCGCGCCCCTCCTTTTCCAGGACCTCGATCCGTTGCTCCATCTGCTCGAGCGTACGATTGCAGCTGCGCAGGAGCTCGATGCCCTTCTGGTATTTCTCGAACTGCTGATCCAGGGGGAGGCTCCCGGTCTCGAGCTCCGTCACGAGCTCTTCGAGTACCTCCATCCGATCCTCGAACGTCGGTTCGTTCTTCGGGTTCGCGTCGTCGCTTTTCTTGTTGTCGCTCACCGTTTTGTCGCTCACCGTAGTCTCCCGCCCCGCGTTCCGGGGTCCCTGCCTTCCTTCTCCTCCGGCTCGACCGATTCGACGCGGCTCGTGAACGAGCCCCGAGCGAGTCGCGTCGTCACGCGGTCGCCCTCGGTCACTTTGGAGGCGTCCAGGACCGGGCTCGTCCCCTCCCCGGTCGTGATCGAGTATCCCCTTTCCAGCACGCGCACCGGGCTCAGGGCTTCGAGCTGGGCCGCGATCGCTTCGATGCGCTCTCGCCCCCGGACGACGCCTTCCCGTCCGATCCGATGGAGTCGACGATCGACCTCCGCATGACGCGTGCGGCCCGCCGCGAGCGATTCACGCGGGGACCTCAGCCGGTTCGCGAGCTCCTGCCATCGCAGCCGCTGGTGACGCACGCGCTCGAGCGAACGATCGAGTCGCACGCCGAGCTCGTCGAGACGCTGCTGATGCCGGCGCAGCCAGGACACCGGGTGACACTGGGCGAGCAAACGCTCGGCGCGATCGGCACGCAGCTTCTGCTCGCGCAGTCGACGGAGCACTCCGTGCCGGAGCCCCTCGCCGAGTCGACGCAGCCGATGCTCGATCGCCTGCAGCTCGGGCACCGCGATCTCGGCCGCGGCCGAAGGGGTGGCCGCGCGTCGATCGGCCACGAAGTCGGCGATCGTCACGTCGACCTCGTGCCCGACGGCCGAGAGCGTCGGAATGCTCGAATCCGCGATCGCCCTCGCCACGGCTTCGGTATTGAACGCCTGCAGATCCTCGAGGCTACCGCCGCCGCGCCCGACGATGAGCAGATCGGCGTCGGTCGATCGGTTGGCAAGTCGGATCCCGCGGACGATGTCGTGTGCCGCATCCGGTCCCTGGACGAGCACGGGGATCAGCGTCACGTGGATCGGCGGGAAGCGCCGGCGCAGCACGCGCAGGACGTCGCGCACCGCGGCGCCGCTGCCGGAGGTCACCAGTGCAATCCGACGCGGCAGCCGGGGCAGCGGACGCTTGCGCGACTCGTCGAAGAGCCCTTCCGCGGCAAGGCGTGCCTTGAGCTGCTCGAACGCGAGCTGCAGCGCGCCAAGTCCTCGCGGCTCCATGCGCTGCGCGATGAGCTGATAGTTGCCCCGTCGATCGTAGACGGTGAGGTTCCCGTTCACCACGACTTCGAGACCGTCTCCCGGACGGAACCGCAGCCGATGATTCGAACCGCGGAACATCACCACCGCGAGCTGCGCCTGGGCATCCTTCAGCGTGAAGTACATATGCCCCGAGCCGTGATGCTTGAAGTTCGAGATCTCGCCCTCGACCCACACCGACGGATACTCGTCTTCGAGACGCCGACGCAACCCCGCCGTGAGCTCGCTGACGGAAAGCACCTTCGGCGTGCGATCCGCCGGCGGCGAAGAATCGGTTCGCGCCGCAGCCGCTCGCCGTGGCGCGCTCTCGCCCGCAGGGGCGCCCTCCCTTCGTCGGGCGACGTCGGCCTCGGCCTTCGGACTGCCCCCAGCCCCCGGACCCACCGGCGCGGTCTTTCGCGCGGGACGTCTCGCGGGCGGGGTCTTTCGCTGCTCGGTGGGCTTCGCCGGAGGCGGGGGCGACTTCCGGGTGCCGCGCCGCGAAGGCGAAGGCGCTCGGGCGGGCTCGGATTCCTCCGGAAAGAGATCCCCGAACAGCGAATCAGTCGACACCACCGTCTCCGTTCAGCATCACACGCTCGATCGATTTCGCCTTGCGGCGTTCGAGATCGATCTGGATCAGGACTCCACACATCTTCTCGAGTCCCTCGCCCACATCGTACCGCGTCGGCATGTTCGTGAGGAACTTGAAGAGGACGCGATCCGTCGCTCGGCCGATCACCGAGTTGTACGGGCCCGTCATGCCGAGATCCGTGATGTAGGCCGTGCCGCCGGGAAGAACGGTGTTGTCCGCCGTCTGGATGTGCGTGTGGGTGCCGACCACGGCCGTGGCTCGGCCGTCGAGGTGCCACCCCATCGCGATCTTCTCCGACGTCGCCTCGGCGTGGAAGTCCACGAGGATGATATCCGCTTCACGCCGGAGCTCCTCGATCAGCTTGTCAGCCATCAGGAACGGGCAGTCCACCGGCGCCATGAACACGCGGCCTTGCAGATTGAGGATCCCGACCTTGACGCCGCTCTTGGACTCGACGATCGTCGAGCCCTTTCCGTGCGACTGCGGGGGATAGTTGGCCGGGCGGACCATCCGATGGTCACTCTTCAGAAACGTGTAGATCTCGGTGGTCGCCGTATCATTAAAAAACGTGGTCATCGCGTCGATCTTGCACTGGAGCAATCGCTCGGCGATGCGCGGCGTCACCCCCGACCCTCCCGAGGCGTTCTCGACGTTCGCCACGCAAAAATCGACGCCGTTCTCCTCGACGAAGCGAGGGAGGTTTTCTTCGACGACTCGCCGACCGGGCCGGCCGACGATGTCTCCGATCATCAGGACCTTGAATTCCGACATCGTATGCCTCGTGCACGGTCGCCACCGCGCGGGCGAGCCTCCCGGCAGAAAGGCTCACCGGATTCGGGTCTCCCGATCGGGTCGAGAGCTCCCGTCGGGTCGGATACCCCCTTCGCGCGTCGGGCACCAACCGGGTCCGCCACGCCGATCTTAACCGATCAGCGCGCGTATTCGACAGCCCTCGTCTCGCGGACGAGCGTGACGCGGATCTCGCCGGGGTAGTTCATCTGCATCTCGATCTCCTTGGCCACATCGCGCGCGACCTTGACCGAGAGGCGTTCTTCCATCTTGCCCGTATCGACGATCACGCGGATCTCGCGGCCCGCCTGGATCGCGAACGAGGTATCGACGCCGAGGTAACCGTTCGCGATCTCCTCGAGACGCTCCATCCGCTTGATGTACTGGTCGATCGCATCGGCACGCGCACCCGGCCGCGAGTTCGAGATCTCGTTGGCAACCTGGACGATGATCGCGTACATCGACTCGGACCGCACGTTGCCGTGGTGAGCGGCGATGGCGTTGACGACTTCCTTCTTCTCGTCGCAACGCCTCACGAAGTCCGCGCCGATGACCGCGTGATGACCTTCGACCTCGCTGTCGACCGCCATCCCGATGTCGTGCAGCAAGCCCGCACGCTTGGCGATCTGCGGATCGAGCTTCATCTCCTGGGCCATGACGCCGGCCAGCCGCGCCACCTCGATCGAGTGCGCGAGTACGTTCTGCCCGAGGTTCGAACGAAACTTCAGCCGTCCGATCATCGGGACGAGTCGAGGATGCATGTTGTGGATGTCGAGCTCGAAGCAGGCCTTCTTGCCCTCCTCCTTCAGCATGTTCTCGACGTCCTTGCGGATCATCTCGACGACTTCCTCGATCCTCGCGGGATGGATTCGGCCGTCCATGATCAGGCGCTGCATCGCCTGCCTGGCGATCTCGCGTCGAATGCTGTTGAAGCCGGAGACGACCACGACGCCGGGCGTATCGTCGACGATGACGTCGATGCCCGTCGCCTTCTCGAAGGCCCGGATGTTTCGACCCTCGCGGCCGATGATCCGCCCCTTCATCTCGTCGCTCGGGATGTCGATCGTCGAGACCACCGTCTGCGCGGTCTGGTCGGCCGCGCAGCGCTGGATCGCCTGGGTGAGGACCTTGTTGGCCTGGTCCTCGGCGCGATCGCGGGCGTCCTTGACGATCCGGTCGATCAGATCGGAAGCATCCTTCTCGACCTCCTTCTC
>CAZQZX010000315.1:0-6188 GCA_964597885.1 uncultured Planctomycetota bacterium | reverse complement strand
CTCGCGCGACAAGCACCACTACGGCTTCCCGGCTCGTGCGATCCGGTGCGTGCTCGAGGCGGAAGGCATCTCGATGGGCGACGTCGACCACGTCGCCTTCTACTGGCATCCCTGGCGGGGCCTCGTTCCCTTCGGTCTCCACTTCCTGCGGCATCTCCCGAAGTCGCTCGGATACGTGAAGACGCAGCCGGGTATCTGGCGCGACTTCATCGGCCTGCCGCGTCGGTTCCGCCGCGAGCTCGGGCTGCGGGGGCGATTCCACTTCGTCGAGCATCATCTCGCGCACGCGTTCAGCAGCTTCGCGCCGTCGGGCTTCGAGGAATCGGCGATCCTGTCCGTCGACGGGACGGGAGAGTGGACGACGACGTTCCTCGCGGCCGGCGATCCGAGCGGCATTCGACCCGTCGCGCGGTCGAGCTACCCGCACTCCATCGGCAAGGTGTGGGAGGGGGTGACGCAGTACCTCGGCTTCCGCCCGCTTTCCGACGAGGGCAAGGTGATGGGGCTCGCCCCGTACGGATCGGATCGGTTCGTCGAGGCGTTCCGGAAGATCCTGCGCGTGGAGGACGGCTCGCGCGTCGTGGTCGACCTCGACTACTTCCGGTACCAGCTCGGCGCGCCCGAGAAGTACGGGGAGCGATTCGCCGAGTTCGGGCCGCCGCGCGATCCCGACGGCGAGCTCGAAGACCACCATCGCGACGTGGCCTTCGCGGTGCAGCGTCGCACGGAAGAGGTTCTGCTCGAGCTCGCGACGACGCTTCATGAACGGACCGGGCTCGATCGCCTGTGCCTCGTGGGCGGTGTCGCGTTGAATTGCGTGGCCAACGGTCATGTGGCGCGGCATGGACCGTTCCGCGAGGTCTTCGTACAGCCGTCTGCCGGAGACGCCGGCGCCGCCCTCGGTGCCGCTCTCGCCACGCATCATCGCCTCACGGGACAGGTGCCGAGCCGAGCGATGGAGCACGCGTACCTGGGCCCGGAGTTCGGCGATGCGGAATGCGAGGCGGCGCTGCGGGCCTCGAAGCTGCCGTACCGGCGTGAGTCCGACATCGCTTCGGCGACGGCGCGGGAGCTCGCGGCGGGACAGATCGTCGGATGGTTCCAGGGACGCATGGAGTACGGTCCGCGGGCTCTCGGGAATCGATCGATCCTCGCCGATCCGCGCGACCCGGGGATGCGCGATCATCTCAACCTGCGCGTGAAGCATCGCGAGACGTTCCGGCCGTTCGCGCCGGCGATTCTCGCGGAGCGGGCGGGCGACTACTTCGAGGACGCGCGCACGTCGCCCTACATGCTGCTCTCGTTCCAGTCTCGGGAGGAGCGTCGGGATGCCATCCCCTCGGTCGTCCACGTCGACGGATCGGCCCGGGTACAGACCGTCGACGGCGAGGCGAACCCGCTGTTCCGCCGCCTGATCGAGTCCTTCGAGCGCGAGACCGGCGTGCCCGTCGTGCTGAACACTTCCTTCAACCGCAGGGGCGAGCCGGTGGTTTGCTCGCCCGCCGATGCCGTTCGGAGCTATCTTGCGGAGGAGATGGACGGGCTTGCACTGGGCCCGTTCTTCACGAGGCGAAGCGAGATCTCGGGGCAGGAGGACGTTCCGTGAGGCTCGAAGCGGCCAAATCGATCGATCGTGCGGTAGGGGGCGTGCTCGCGCGCGTCCTGGTGGCCGCTACGCGTCTGGCCCGGATCTTCCGATCTCCGTCGGAAGTCACCGAGGTGCGATCGATCCTGCTCGTGAAGCTCTGGGGCCTCGGGAACATCATCCTGCTGTACCCGGTGATCCGTCAAATCCGCGAGGCCTATCCCGACGCGCGCATCCAGCTCCTCACGCTCGAGGGCAATCGCGCGCTCGCCGAACGACATCCCGGCCTCGACGGAGTGCTGACCCTGCCGCTCGGATCCTGGGGGCGTCTGGCCTTCGCGATTCCGCGGATGCTGTTCGGTCTCCGTCGGCAGTCGTTCGACCTCGTCCTCGACTTCGAGCAGTTCTGCCATCTGTCGGGAATCCTCGCGCGCCTTTGCGGTGCGCGCCAGACGCTCGGCTTCAAGATGCCCGGACGCTTCCGCGGCGAGATCTATCACGTGCGCGTGCCGTATCGCGAAGAGCGCCACATGGGCGAGATCTTCTCCGACATCGCGCGAGCCTGCGGCGTGCCCTCGTTCCCGTACGAGCCGATGCCGGTCCCGCTCGATGCGGGTGACCACGACGAGGCCGACGCTTGCCTGGCCCCCGTCGCCTCCTGTCGGCTGGTCGCCGTGCACGCCGGTTCGGGAGACAACTTCCCCGGTCGGCGATGGCCGACCTCGTCGTACGCGGCGGTGGCGCGAGCGCTTCTCGAACGGGACGACCGAGTGGCGATCGTGCTGACGGGGGTCGCTTCGGAGGGGGCGCTCGTGCGTTCGGTGCGCGATGCGATCCCCGCCGAGCACCGGGAGCGCGTGATCGATCTCGCGGGTCGGACCTCACCGGGCGGACTCGCTTCGGTGCTGTCGCGCTGCCGGGTGCTGCTGTCGAACGATACCGGTCCCGTGCACCTCGCGGGTGCGATGGGCGTTCCGGTGTTCGGGTTCTTCGGGCCGAATACACCACTGCTCTACGGTCCGCTGGGGCCGCATGCGCGGGCGTTCTACCTCGGGCTGCCCTGTAGTCCGTGTATCACGAACGCGAACGCGAAGACGTCCTCCTGTCGGATGCCGGTCTGCATGAAGCAGATCGACGTCGACAGCGTGCTCGCGGCCGTCGAGGAATCGGGCGTGCTCGAGGAAGCCCGAGGCGGCGTCCGTCATCGGGAGCCCGCGAGTTGAGCGAGAGCGCGGACCTCGAACGCTCGAAACCGAGCGGCCTGCGCTCGCTCGCACTGCCGGTGCTCGTCGTCCTCGGCGTGGCCATCACGCTCTACGGTCCGACCCTCGGACACGACTTCGTCTACGACGACGCACGCTTCATCCGGGACAACGCTCGTCTCGAGCAGATCGGGAATCCCCTCGATTTCTTCACGGATCCCGTCACCGTCGATCCGAGCGGAGGATGGGAGGGGATCTACCGCCCGCTCCGGACGCTTTCGTTCGCCGTCGATCGGCAGATCTTCGGGGTGGATCCGTTCGGCTATCACCTCGTGAACCTCGTGCTTCACGCGGTGGCTTCCGTGCTGGTCCTGCTCGTGCTGCGGCGCATTCTTCCGAGCGCGGGGGGAGCGTTCATCGGGGCCGTCCTGTTCGCGGCGCATCCTGCCGCGGTCGAGGCTGTGGCGTGGGCGACGAGCCGCGACAACGGATTGTGTCTCGTGTTCTCGCTCGCGGCGCTGTGGATCTACCTTCTGCGCAAGGACGGGGTGCTCGGTCTCACGGCCCTTGCGCTGACGTTCTCGCTGGCGCTCTTCGGTAAAGAATTCGCGATCGCGATTCCGGTCTTCGCGGTGCTCGCCGAAGTGACGATCCACGGAAAGGACACGGGCGGCCTTCGAGCGTTCGCGCGCGGACTCGGACGGCGTTGGCGGGCGTGGGCGACCCTGGCCGTCGTCGGGCTGGTGTACCTGTTCCTGCGATACGAGGTTCTCGGGGAGGGGAGCGGACAGCGAACGCTGTGGTGGGACGGCTCGGCCGAGGTCACGCGCCTCACTGCGGTCGAGGCGCTCGCGATGTACGCGGCGCGTGCGTTCGTTCCGTGGTGGCCTGCGCCGGTCACCTTCGACTACCAGGTCGCGCTGGTGCGTTCCGTTTCGGATCCGGCGTTCCTCGTCTCGGCGGTCTTCGTGCTCGGCTCGATCTTCGCCGCGCTCTTCGTCCGGCGCCGTTTCCCGTACGTCACGCTCCTCGTTCTGTGGTTCTGGCTGGCGCTGCTCCCGACCGCGAACCTTCTGTTCCCGATCAACATCCTGTTCGCCGATCGGTTTCTGTACCTCTCGCTCGTGGCGGCCTCGGGGCTACTCGGCTGGCTCGCCGCGGATCTCGGACGGCGAATGCCGCGCGCTTCGATCGCGATCGTGGCCGTTCCGTTCTGCGCATTCTTCTTCCTGAGCGCGGTGAACGTCGACATCTGGAAGTCGCCGCAAGCCCTCTGGGGCAACGTGCTCGAACGGTTCCCCGACAATCCGCGGGCGCTGCGGGCGTATGCGTACAGCCTGTCGGACGGGCCGGAGGATCGCGCGCGCTGCCGGCAGCTCCTCGAGCACGCGCTCGTCGTCGAGCCGGACTTCCCGCCGGCAAGACGTGACCTGGCCTTGCTACACCTGGCCGAGGGCCGGACCGAGGAGGGGCTGCAGCAGCTCCGGATCCTCGTCGAGCGGCACGAGGCCTCGGAGGTCCCGCAGGGGTTCGCCGAGTACGTGGATGCCTGCCATCGTCTCGTCTTGCGGCTTACCGACCAGGGGCGGTATCGCGAGGCGGTTCCCTACGGGGAGCGTCTCCTTCGGGCGGCTCCTGACGACCCGGCCCTGCGCACGGCGCTGGGGGAGCTCTACGCCCGGATGGGCCAGCTCTCGGTCGCACGACAGTACTTCGAGGAGGCCCTGAGGCTCGATCCCGGATACGCTCCCGCCCTGCGGGGGATCGAAGAGCTGTGAAACCCCATGAGGGTCAGGGGTTGTGGCGGCCGCCGAGCCGGTCCTATAATGGCGTCTTCGAATCGATGTTTCCCTTCCAGGAGGAAGTCCCTTGTTCGCCATCGCCATGGATGTCCGTTCGTTCGCTCTCGTGCTCGGTCTCGCCGTCTTCACGGCGCAGGCGGCCGCGCAGGATGCTCCGACCCCCAAGCAGGAGACGCCCGGCGCAACGGACTCGAAGAAGAAGCCGATCGCGTTCGAGCTTCGCGATATCTCCGAGATCGCCGAGAAGGTCTACCGCCCGACCGGCGCCGGCCTGAAAAAGGTGTCGTTCGTGTTCAAGCATCACGCGTTCGAGAACGGTGCTTTCCCGTATCGATCCGCTCGCTTCCATGCCTCGTTCGAGGCTCCGAACCAGTGGAAGCTCGAGGTGAAGGATCTTCATGAAGCGCATGCCGCGATGGCACCTCGACTCGCCGCGATCATGGATTGGGTTCGCTATGTCACCGGCGGGCTCATGGTCCTCGACGAAGCGCTCGTGCAGGACAAGGTGCAGCGCGTGCTCGATCAAGGCGCGCTCAAGACGGCGCTGTGCGCCGTGAAGGAAGGCGAGCGTCCGTGGCAACTCAAGTTCCGCGAGGACGGCGGTGCCTACTACCTGCACATCGTCGACTCGCCGCAGTTCGGATCCATCCTGCTCCACTACGAAGATGTGGAGGCCGAGGGCGGCAAGAAGATCAAGATGGTCACGTCGATCGATATTAACGATTCGACGACGGCGCTCGGCAAGTGGACGCTCGAGTGCGAGGACATGAAGGTGTCCACGAACTGAGGCGGTGCATCGCGCCCGTCGACGCGGGCGGGCGTCGGAGAACCTTTTCGAAACCGGCACGCTGATTGCGACCTCCCCTGGTTGCTACAATACCCATGGAGGTCGACAGATGACTACCAAACGAGCCTCATCCTGGTTCCTGGTTCCGGTCTTCGCATTGGTACTGCTTTCCTTCTTCGCGGCCGACGCGAGGTCTCACGCCGGGCAGTACCGTGGCCCCTACAACGAGCTGCGAGAGTTCTTCCGCGGCACGAACCCACGCTTGCGACCGCCTGTGACCACGCAGGGCGGAACCGGCGGCGTGGGAGGCGTTCAGGAGCGGCGACGTGTTCCGCCGGTCGGCGCCGATGGTCAGGGGTACATGCGCTGGGAGTTCTGGTGGGAGCACAACCGGGACTACTTCCTCGGTCTTCGCAACTACCAGAATCGCGAGCGCGCGACCCTCGTTCCGGGTAGCGCGGACTTCCTGCTCGGCGGCACGATCAAGGATCGCGTTCCGGTCGTCGAACGGATCGACGATGCCGTGCGACGCGACGTCATCGTGCCCGTGCTCCTTCGAGGCATCCGGGACGCCGACCCCGACGTGCGGGCTGCGTCGTGGATCGCGCTCGGGAAGACGGCGACCGAGCAAGGCGCCGAGTTCTTTGCGCGAGGCGTTTCTGATCGAGACCCCGACGTGCAGAAGGCGGCGCTTCTCGGGCTGGGGCTCCTCGGCAAGGCGGAAGGCATTCCGATCCTCGCGAAGGCGATGCGAAACGAGGGTCGCAAGATCCGCGTGCTGGCGACGCCCCTGGAGCGTGAGTTCGTCGGCG
>CAZQZX010000314.1:0-6229 GCA_964597885.1 uncultured Planctomycetota bacterium | reverse complement strand
GGGGGGACTCGAACCCCCACGGGTTGCCCCACTAGATCCTAAATCTAGCGCGTCTGCCAATTCCGCCACCCTCGCACGGGTGCCGCCGATGTGTCCCGATCAGTCTACGCCGCGCCGATGCGAAACGCCAGCCGAAGCGCGCCCTCGGTCGTCCCTTGGCGGAGCGGTAGCGTGGCACAGCGGTAGCGCGATGCGATGAAGGAGAGGGAGGGAAGGAATTGGTGCCCCCTGTAGGGCTCGAACCTACGACCCGCTGATTAAGAGTCAGCTGCTCTACCAACTGAGCTAAAGGGGCACCCGATCCGAAGCGGCCGACTCGGTCGACCGTGAATCAAGCTGGCTAGTCTCGCTTCCTTCCGGCAACGTGTCAACGCCTTCGAGCGAAAGCTTCGGGGCACGTCGACGACGCGAAATCGTCGGAAGAAAAAGGAGTGGTACGCCCGGCAGGACTCGAACCTGCAACCGTCGGATTCGAAGTCCGCTACTCTATCCAATTGAGCTACGGGCGCACCGAGGGTTCGCACTCGGATCGGACCGAGGCGAACGCGAGAGACTAGACCATGCCACGGAGGGTGTCAAGCGATTTCGACCGCTTCGGTTGTCGCGCGGAGGGCGCTTTGATACCGTACGAGCGCGGGTGGGGATACGCGGTTCCACCCGCACGGCGAACGCGCGCGAGCGCCTCCTTCCGAGCCAGATCGCCCCATCCAAACCTCGACGGGTGAAGGACATGCTGAAGACCGAATCGAATCCCGAACTGCGCCGCTACGACTCGATCATCGATGCGATCGGCAACACGCCGATGGTGCGTCTCAACCGAATTCCGAGCGGGCTCGACACGCCCCTCTGGGCGAAGGTCGAATACCTGAATCCGGGTCTGTCGATCAAGGATCGGATGGCGGTCCACATCATTGAGAAGGCCCGCAAGGAAGGGAACCTTTCCGACACGGCGACGATCATCGAGAACACGTCCGGAAACACGGGGGCGGCCGTTGCGATGGTCTCGGCAGCGCGGGGATATCGCGCGACCTTCACCATGCCCGACAAGATGTCCACCGAGAAGGTGAACTCGCTGAAGGCTTACGGTGCGAAGGTGGTCGTCACGCCAACGAACGTCCCGGCCGATTCGCCGGACTCGTACTACGAGACCGCCAAGCGCCTCGTGCGCGAGACGCCCGGCGCGTTCTACCTGAATCAGTACCACAACGAAGACAACATCGAGGCCCACTACAACAGTACGGGCCCGGAGATCTGGCGGCAGACGGAAGGCCAGATCGACGTCCTCCTCGGGGGCGTGGGCACCGGCGGTACGATGTCGGGCTCGGGCAAGTATCTGAAGGAGCAGAACCCGTCGATCAAGGTCGTCGGCATCGACCCGGAAGGCTCGGTGTTCCTCGACTACTTCAAGAGCGGCGAGGTGATCGAGCCGCGCGCCTACAAGGTCGAGGGCATTGGCGAAGACATGATCACCGGCGCCATGGACTTCAGCGTCTTTGACGACATGGTCCGCGTGGACGACCGCGAGTCGTTCCAGATGGCCCGCCGGCTCACGACCGAAGAGGGCATCTTCGCGGGCGGATCGGCCGGCGCCGCGCTCGCCGGGGCCATGAAGTGGCTCGAGGCGAACCCCGGCTACGAGTGCCCGGTGGTGATCCTTCCGGACTCCGGCGTGAAGTACCTCTCGAAGATCTACAACGACGAGTGGATGCGCGACAACGGCTTCCTTGCGAAGGCCGGCGAGCGCCTCGGCACGGTGCGCGATCTGCTGTCGGACCGCCCCTCCGGCGAAATCGTCACCGCCAGCAAGGACGACAAGGTCTTCGAAGTGGTCGAGACGCTCAAGAAGCACGCGATCTCGCAGCTCATCGTGGTCGACGGCAAGGATCTCGTCGGCGTGGTGAACGAAGCCGACCTGCTGCGGCACATCATGACGAGCACGAACAGTATCGTCGAGCCCGTCGGGTCGCTCGCCATGCGCAGCGTTCTCGAGGTGTCGCCGGATACGGCGCTTGCCGACGTCTCCGAAGCCTTCACGACCGAGGGTCGCAAGATGGCTGTCGTCTACAACAACGGCACCATCGAGGGCGTCGTCACGAAGATCGACCTCATCGAGTACATGTCCACGAAGTTCCGCGAGTAGTCGCCGACGGCTCACGCGCGGACGTTCACGAAGGGGCTCGCGCCGAGCCTCACGTTCAGTCCTCATGACCATGGACGGCATCCGTTGAGCAAATCCACGTCAGCCGGTGACGCCGGCACCCGAGACCTGTCGAAGTTCCGTTTCGAGACGCTCGCGATCCACGCGGGACAGGAGCCCGAAGAGAAGACCGGCGCCGTCGTCGTGCCGATCTATCAGACGTCGACCTACGCGCAGAAGAAGGTGGGCGAGCACACCGGGTACGAGTACTCACGCTCGCAGAACCCCACGCGCGAGGCGCTCGAAGAATGCCTCGCGGCGCTCGAGGGCGGAACGCACGGGATGGCCTTCGCATCCGGTATGGCCGCGATCTCGACGACCATGTCGCTCCTGTCGCAGGGCGATCACGTCATCTCGTCGGGCGACGTCTACGGCGGTACCTACCGCGTGTTCGAGAAGATCTTCCGGGACTTCGGACTCGACTTCAGCTACGTGACGACCGCCGACCTTTCGCAGATCGAAGCGGCCGTTCGTCCCGAGACGAAGATGCTGTGGATCGAGACTCCGTCCAATCCGCTTCTGCAGGTGACGGACCTGCGCGGCGCGGCCGAGATCGCGAAGCGGCACGGGCTGATGCTCGTCGTCGACAACACGTTCGCGTCGCCGTTCCTGCAGCGGCCGATCGAGCTCGGCGCCGACCTGGTCATCCACTCGACGACCAAGTTCCTCGGCGGCCATTCGGACGTGGTCGGCGGGGCCGCGATCACCGCGAACCCGGAGATCCACGAAAAACTGTCGTTCGCGCAGAACGCGATGGGCGCGATCCCGGGACCGTTCGACTCCTGGATCGTGCTTCGCGGGCTCAAGACGCTTTCGCTTCGCGTCGAGCGCCACGATCAGAACGCGCGAACCATCGCGGACTACCTCGAGAAGCATCCTCGGGTGAAGAAGGTGCTCTACCCGGGGCTGAGCTCGTTCGAGTACCATGAAGTGGCGAAGAACCAGATGTCCGGCTACGGCTCGCTGATTTCGTTCTACCTGGACGGCAGCCTTCAGGAAGCCATGGACGTTTGCGCTCGAACGCGCGTCTTCACTCTCGCGGAGTCGCTCGGCGGGGTCGAGTCGCTGATCGAGCACCCGGGACAGATGACGCACGCGTCGATCCCCGCCGAGGTACGAGAGCCTCGCGGTCTCGGCGACGACCTGATCCGGCTCTCCGTGGGAATCGAGCACGTGGACGACCTTCTCGACGACATCGCGCAGGCGCTCGAGCCGCGCGGCTAAAGCCACGACCGGGGGATTGGCCTTGATGAACACCCGGGCTTTCACGGGTCCGCGGATCGGCGTCGCCTTGCTGTTCGTGCTCGCCCTGGTCTGCTTCGCCTGCAAGGACACGCGTAGCGGCTCCCGCTACCGCTTCTCGTTCGGTCATATCTCGCCCGATACCGGCGCCGTGGATGTGTACATCGACGGGAACCTCTTTTTCGAAGGGCTGCCGCCCGGAGATGTCACCGGGTACATCGTTCTCGCGAACCGACCGAGAAGCATCGCCTACACCCTCGCCGGCGAGGAGGAAGCGATCGCCGGGCCGCGGGAGCCCGAGCCGATCCAGGGAGGCGGCCGGCAGACGGTTCTCCTGATCGGTACCGAGGCCGACAACACGCGCACGCTGCTCGCGTGGAACCAGCGTCAGGGCGAGCCCGACAACGACCGGCTCCGGGTATTGATCACGCACGGCGGCATCGATGTCGACCGCGTCGAGCTCGTGCTGGACGGTCGCGTCGAAAGCCGGTCCATCCGCTTTCTCGACGCAGCCGACGGCAACAATCGGCCGGCCGAGCTCACTCGCCTGAAGATCCGACGCGAGGAAGAGGGGCTGAAGCTCACGGGGCAGACGGCCTATCCGCTTCCCGGCGGCGGCGACTACAGCGTGATCCTCGACGGAACTCTTGCGGACGACACGATCCGCATGCTGGTGCTCCGCGATGTCGACGGCATGTTCTTCGAGCCGGCCTCGCAGATTCGCCCGTTCCACGGGCTCGCGGGCATCGAGGAGGTCGACTTCCTCGCCAACGGGGAGCTCCTGCTCGACCGGTCGAAGTTCGCGGATCGCGAGGAGTACATTCCCATCTTGCCGGGAACCTACCGCATCACCGCCAACCTGCCGGACACCGATACGGAGGTAGCCGATCTCGGCGAGGTCACGCTCGCGCCGGGAGGAGACGCCACCGTCTTCGCGCACCTGCCGCCGAGCGGAATGGGTGACGGGGAAGGCACGTCGGTCGCCGATACGGACGAGATCGCCGTCGACGATACGGCCCGGCTGCGCTTCGCGAATCTCGTCGCGGACGTGGAAAGCGGCATCATCCTGCTGCTCGAAGGAGAGGCGATCTTCGGCACCGTCGGCTACACGGGCGTGACCGACTACCTGCGCGTCGAGAACGGAACCCAGGAGTTCATCATCCTGGATGCGGCGACGGGGGAGGAGCTTCTCCCCGCCGAAAACTTCCGTCTCCGGCAGGGAGAAGATTTCACGATTACCGCCGTCGGCCTGGCGTCCGGCGAGCCCGAGATCGAGCTGGTCCGACTCGAGGACGACCTGGACCGACGATAGCCCGCCAGCGGCAGGCTGCCGATCGCACTAGTTGCCGATCGGTCCCGAGACGACGTTGGTCACGCGCCAATCACTGCCCGGCGCGATTCCGTTGCCGTCGACACCCGCCTGGATGTACAGCGTCTCGCCGACGAGGCTCGGATCGTTCGGCATCGTCCAGTTGATGATGCCGAATCCGATGATGTTCGTCGTCTCCTGCTTGTCGAGCGCGAGACGGCCCTGCAGGCAGACCTCGAACGCGAGACCCTTGAGCACGCAGTTCGAGAGCTCGGTGTTGATGATGTAGCCCCAGCGCGCCGTCGGGCCGGCCTTGAGCGCGAAGTTCACGTTCTGACCGATACGCGGCGAGGTGGTGTTGAGGAACAGGTCGCCTCGGAATTCCAGCGCGTCCGAGAGCGTGACCTCGCCGAGCCCGGTCCGGACGGTGACGTCCGCGGAATCCCAGCGCGGGAAGATCGGCGTGGTCACCTGGAGCGTGGTCTCGTTGACGACGACGATGTTCACCGCCGCGAGGCCGTCGAACTCGACTTCGGCACCGGCGAAGAAGTTCGTACCGGTGATCGTGAGCGTGGTCTGCTCGTACATCGGGAGCGACGTGCTATCGAACGAGGAGATCGTCGGCGCGAGGAGTCCCTCGGCGGCGTCGACCGCGCGCACGGCATCGATACGACCGGCGCCGTACTCGTTGTCCTTGCCGGGATCGCCGCGCTCGAACGACGAGAGCTGCAGCAGACGCGCGACATCCGCCGGGGTGAGCGAGTTGTTCGCCGAGAGCATGAGCGCGATCACGCCGGCGGTGTGCGGCGTCGCGGAGGACGTGCCGCCGAAGCCGCCGTATCCGCCGCCGATCGTCGTCGCGTCCGTGTTGGCACCCGGAGCGGCGATATCCGGCTTGATGAGACCCATCGTGTTCGGAATCGTCTCGTACGGATAGTCCTGGTAGAAGAACGGCATGTCGTACGGATACTCGGGGTGCGTCGCCTTGATGTCTTCCCAGGCTGCCGGGCCGCGACCCGAGCTTCCCGTGATGACGTCCGAAATCGCGTCGACGTTTCCACAACCGAGCGTCGAGGAGATTCCGCCTCGAAGCGTCTGATCCGGGTGCAGCCACGGCGCCGGGCAGTTGCCGGGCGTCGAGATGTTGTACGGGATCGGATACGAGCCGCTTCCACCCTGGTTGCCGACCGAGTTCGTGTGCAGGACGCCCGCGGCATGCTCGACGTCGCTCATCGTCCGCCACATCGGGTAGTTCGGCTTCGGGTTGAACGCCCACTTGTAGCTGAGCGAGCTGGTCGTCACGTCGGCGCCGTTGTCGACGGCGTACTGCATGGCTTCCCAGATCCAGCTCTCGGTGGAGCCGCTGCTCCAGGGCTTCAGGCACATCATCTGGGCGTCGGGAGCGACGCCGGTCTTGAGGCCGTTCGTGCCGTCGCCGACGCCCTGACCGCCCGTCTACGTCCCGTGCCCGTGGCTGTCCA
>CAZQZX010000313.1:0-6230 GCA_964597885.1 uncultured Planctomycetota bacterium | reverse complement strand
GACGGGGAGCTCGCGACGGGGAGCTCGCGACGGGGAGCTCGCGACGGGGAGCTCGGTCGCCTAAGCGACCGCGTATCGTGCGGCGGTGAGCGGGCTTCCCGCGCGGCGCGGTTGCGCGGGCACGCCGACGGCCACTCGCTCGGCGCGAAGGCGCGCGGAGACGAGGATCAGATCGATGCCCATCCAGATCATGGCACCCGCGGTGGGGAATCCGGCGAGGAAGGCGACCACGAACAGCGGCACGAATCGATGCTTCATCTCTCGACCTCCGGCAAAAAGAGTCCGTTCACGACTCTCCTTGCCGGACGATCGGCGACGCTTACCGGCTTTCCACCGATTCTCGGGTCAGATCGTGCGGGTGGCCCGGGTCTGCGCCACGGTGCCCGCGATGCGCGCACACGACGCGGCCACCTCGATCGCGGATGGCCTCCCTGAGGCCTTTTTCTCGAGCATCGAGCCGACGAGGTCGACCACGTCGGCAGGCAGTCCCGGCCGAAGGTCTTCGAGCGGCGGCGGCGACTTGCGGACCAGGTCGGTCAGGAAGTCCGCCACATCGTCGTTCGCTCGTCGCAGCGGCCGCTCGCCGGTCAGCCACTCGTAGAAGATGACGCCGAGCGAATAGACATCCGCCTTGCCGTCCAGACCGGACTTGCCCTGCATCTGCTCGGGGGCCATGTACTCGAGCGTGCCGGCGATCTCGGCCTGCGCCTGCTGATCCGCGAGCCGGGGAACATACGCGATGCCGAAATCGATCAGCACCGGCATGTCGTCGGTTCCCCGCAGCATCACGTTCTCGGGCTTCAGATCGCGGTGGAACACGTTGCGGTCGTGAAGCGCGCTCAGCGCATTCGCGATGGCCCCGACCGTCCCGAGCACCACGCCGCAATCGGAGCTCGGGTCCGAGGGAATCGCCTGGCGCAACGCTCGCCCCTCGACGTAATCCTGGACGACGTACGTGCCGCCTCCGCGATCGCGGCCGATGGCGTGCACGCGGGCGATCCCCGGGTGTCGGATCTTCGAGGCCGCCTCGAGCTCGATCTTCGCCGAGGTCAGGTACCGGTTGCGCGTCTTCAGATCGTAGAGCTGCTCGAATCGCAGTCTCTTGATCGCGACGATCCGCGAGCGTAGCGGATCGAAGGCCCGGTAAACGGTGCCGAAGCCGCCCTCCCCCACCCGACCGAGCAACGTGTATCCGTCGGGAGTCGCTTCCGAGTGCTCGCCCTCGGGAAGCCGCGACTCTTCGAGCGTCAGACCGGGCGTGACTTCGAGCCTCTGCATCTGCTCGCGAATCGGCCGCAGAAAGCGCGAGAAGCCGTCGGCCTCGGCGATGCGCAGCGCATCCCGCAGACAGACTTCCGCGAACTGCCGCCCCTGGATCGGATCGGACGTGAGCTCGGCGCACGCCTCGGCGAGCCGCAGTAGCGTCTCGATCCTGGCGTCCGGAAGGTCGGCCTCCTCGAACTGTTGCGCCGCCTTCTTCAGCAAGCCGAGACACCTTCGATCTCCCGCTCGGCGCAGGAGGTCGCCGCGCGCGGCCAGCAGCAGCGCGCTCAAGTACGGGTCGGCCCCTTCGGGAAGAATCTTCTCCGCGAGATCGAGCTCGGCTTTCGCCTCCGCGCCCCGATCCGCCTCGAGATGTGCGAGCGCGAGATCCTTGCGGGCGAAGAACTCCAGGTCGACGTAGCCCGCCGCGGCCGCCCGTTCGATCGAACGCTTCAGGAATCGACAGGCCGCATCGCTGTCGCCGCGCGCGAGATACGTCCGCCCCAGATCCTCGAGCATCCGCACGCAGCCGCGCTCGTCTCCGAGCTCTTCGGCCAGCTTCAGATCGAGCTCGAAGCAGTCGACGGCTTCCGCAAAACGTCCCGCGCGAAGATGGACACGCCCGAGGTTTCCGAGCGTGATCGCGGTGCCGTAGCGATCCCCGGCGAGGGACTTGCCGACGAGCGACAGGCCGAAGTAGCTCTGCGCGTAGTCGAGCAATCCTTGCGCCGCGTAGACCTGGCCGAGCGTGTCGTACACCGTGGAGCGCGCGACCGAATCCTCGAGGACCCGGTAGGCTTCGACGGACTTGAGCAGCGCGTCCACCGCGTCGGCGGTCTGGCGGCGCTTCCCGTGGACGAGGCCCAGGACGTGCTGCGCCCGAGCGTAAAGGCGCGAGCCACGCTCCGCCCGCCGGATCGCTTCGCGGAGAGAGCGAACGGATGCCTCGTACGAGACGCGCTCGCGGATGTCGAGAAGGACGAGCTCGACGCGGGCCGCGTCCCCGACCTCGGGTAGCGCCGCCTCGAAGTCCGAACGCGCGCCGGCCTCGTCTCCGGTCTGCTCGCGCGCCAGCCCTCGTGCGAAGCGAGCGTCCGCCGTCTCGGCCGGCGCATCGGCGACGTCGCGCGGGCGCCCTTCGTCGAGTGCGGACCGGAACGGCTCGGGTAGCTCGATGCTCATGTCAGGACGCGTCGCCGCCTTCGTCGTCCGACGCTTCGAGCAGCGCAGGATGCGAAGCCAGAAGGCGATCCTTGATCATGTCGAGCTCCGATTCGAAGTCTTCTTCCGACGCGACCGTGCCTCGCACCTCGTCGATGATGAGTCGGCCGAGCTCGCGACGCGCGCGAAAGATCGCGACGTCCAGGGCCTGCTTGGTCAGCCCCTCGGCCTCGCGGAGCTCCTTGCGATCGATCTTCTCGTGGGGCGGGATCCCGTACGCCGAGAGCAAGAGGCGAGCATTTCGCTCCTGCTCTTTCTCGAGCCGCGCAATCGCATTCGCGAGCACGGCGGATGCCCACTCGTCCTCTTCGCGTCCCTCCGCCCCGTCGTCGGTCGCGTCGGCTTCTCCGTCGAAGTCGAGATCGTCGAGGCTCGCGACTCCCTTGCCCGGAGACATCGTCCGGTTCGCGTGGAGGACGTAGCGACGCAGCACCTGCTGGATGTAGCAGCGAAAGCGTCCCTGATCCGGGTCGATCTTCGGAAGGACGTTGCGCTCGAAGAGATAGGCGAAAAACTCGTTGGCGATGCCTTCCGCTTCGGGCGAGTAGTGCAGCTGTCGCTTCACCGCGCGCATCACGGGCTCACGATATCGTTCGACCAGCTCCCGCCACACACCCTCCAGATCCGAGCCCTCGACCTTGCCGGCCGCTCCGAGGATGACCGTCCACTCGGTCTGCGGTCCCCAAGGGTCGGATGTGACGAGGACGTCGTTCGACTTCCCCGAGCTCGGTTGCTTGTCTCGTGTCTCTCCCATCGGTGGACATGCTCCGCGGTGCCGTTCTCTTTCGCCCCCTTCCGCAAACCCCGCAGGATTCTAATGCATGGGAACCCCCATTGGCCAGTCGGTCGTGGAACGCCGCCTGTCCCTAGGTGCCCTTTCACTTGGAAGCGCGGTCGAATTCGGACTTTTCCGTAAAAACCACTGGACAGGCCCCTCCTCGTTGCTGTATTGAGGGCGTTCGGAGACGACGGGAAACCGAGACCTTCCTCAGGTGTCGGACGTCGAAACCACCGCGGGAGAACGAAGACCGCTTTCGAATCCCGCACCCTCTCTCGACGGGCGAACTGAAGGCGCCCCAGGGAAGAGCCAACATTCGGTAGACGAGCTGAAGGCGTCTCCGAGTGACGAGACTGTCGGTGGGCGAACTGAAGGCGCCCCCGGTATGCAAACGTCGGTGGGCGAACTGAAGGCGCCCCCGGTATGCAAGCGTCGATGGGCGAACGGAAGGCGCCCGGGGAAAGACAGCATTCGGTGAGCGAACTGAAGGCGCTCCCGGTATGTGAACACCGATGGGCGAGCTGAAGGCGCCCGGGGGTAACGCGACAGCAACGGAAACGCAGGGACACTCCGTAGGGATTCTCTGCGCACAGATTGGGTTCTTTCTGTCACGTTTCGGATTGGTATGAAGAAGGAGGCTACACCATGAAACACGCGATCATCACGACTCTCTGCTTGGTTCTTCTCTCGGGTGCCGCTCTCGCGCAGGATGGTTTGACGGCTCCGGAAGCCAACAAGACCTCGCTGAAGGATCTCAAGGACCGACTCATCGCGCTCGAAGCGGCTCACTACAAGAAGCTCGACCAGAACTCCGAGCAGCTCCAGAACGCGAAGCTCCAGGTCGTGCAGCTCGAGCAGCGTCGCGCCAAGATCGTCTCGGCGTATCGCGATGAGCTCAGCAACATCAAGCTGGCCCTTCGCTCGAAGGTCAAGGAAGCCGGCCTGTGGCAGTTCGTCACCGCGCACCAGAACAAGGCGCGCCAGCTCGCGGACAGCATGAACAACCTGCGCACGCAGCTGTTCAGCGCCCGCATGAACAACCAGCTGTCGAAGGTCGGTGCGGTCAAGGCCGACATCCAGTCGGGCATCGACCAGTTCACGAAGTGGTACCGCAACGCCGTCAACCAGCTCGAGGCGGCGCCGGCGAGCCAGTTCACCAAGTAAGACCGCGTCACGATTCGACTGTCGGTCGAGACCGCTAGTCTGCACATGCAAGGGAGGCTGTCCGAGCCATCGGCGGCCTCCCTTTTTTGCCGACTTCTCGGCCGCCGCCGGCAGCCCGAATCGAGTCGCCAGAACCGTAGATCTATCGGGGACTTCGCACTACAATGATGGCGCGCCCAACTCGAGGGATTCGGACGACCCGACCGGGGAACGACGAACCGCAGAGCAACCACGGGGAATCCATGGAGTCCCGCAAAGCAAGCAAATCCGAAGTCTACGAGTCGTCGCGGGCCCGTCCCCTCATCGAGGGCTGGTATCCCGCGCCGATCGCGCAGACGTTCGCACGCGCCGCCGCCGACCGCGGGGACGATCCCGGAACGCCGCCGGTGGTCGAGCTCGCCGGCTCGCTCTTGCGGTACATCGGGCTCGTTGCCACGCGTGACCTCCTCTCCCGGCCCGCCGACTGGTCCGGGCGAACGGCGACCGTGCTCGAATCGTTCCGACGCCCGATCAGCGACGGGAAGTGGCTCGAGATCCTCCGCCACACGCTCGAGACCGGTACGCCCTTCGATCCCGAGCTCGCCGCGCTGTTCCAGAAAGGCCAGCTCGACTCGCGCCTGAACGAGATCGTTCGCCTGCGTAACAAGGTCGTTCACGAGAACCGCACCGACCTCGTCGACGACCTGAAGCGAGCGGTCGGCGCCGTCCTCACCGAGATGACGGGGCTTCGCTTCCATCGAATCGTCGTGCCGACGTCCCTGGAGAGCCGCGACTCCGGAATCTACCGCTACCGCGCGACGCTGTATCGCGGGTTCGCGACGCCGCCCCCGACGGTCCGCATCCGAACCGACGCCGAGCTCGAAGTCGGCCGCGCGTACCTCTCGCGGGCGGGACAGAGTCAGGTGCTGCCGCTCTATCCGTGCTTCATCGAAGAAGGCGACAAGGGCTCGGCCCCCGAGCTGCACCTGCTTTCGCAGGTCGAACGCGGCAAGGCGCGATCGGTCGCCGTCTCGGGCCGGTCGGTGTCCGAGCGTACCGCGCGCGACGCGTCCCTCGCGTTCGAGAAGCTGCGCGACAAGCTCGACCGCAGCCCGGGCGCCCTCACGCCCCGCCGCTTCGAGATCAGCGGCGACGTCCTCGTCTCGCGGCGGCGACTCGGATCCGGCGATCGGATCGGCGACCGCTTCACGATTCGCGAGTTCATCGGATCCGGCGGGATGGCGGACGTCTACGAGGCCACCGACGAGAACGGCGCTCCGGTCGCGCTCAAGATGCTTCCGCTCGAGCTCACGCGATCGGAGGAATCGCTTCGCCGGTTCATGTCCGAGATCCGCCAGGCGCGGTCGGTCGAACATCCGCACGTGGTCCGCTATCTCGATCACGGCGAGGATCGCGGAGACCATTTCCTCGTGCTCGAGCGCGCGGACGGCTGGGCCGCCGGCGACGTTCGCGCTCGCGACCTCGGCACGTATCTCGACTCGCTTCCGGACCCGTCGCTCGACGCGAACGAAGCCATCGCGATCGCGATCGACATCGCGAGCGGCCTGCACGCCGTGCACGAGCAAGGGATCGTCCACCGCGATCTGAAGCCCGGCAACGTGATGCTGTTCGAGGAAGGCGGCCGCCGCCGCGCCAAGGTCGGCGACTTCGGGGTCAGCCGCCAGGAAGGCGACGAGACGATCACGCTCACCGGCTTCACGGTCGGAAGCCCCGAGTACATCTCGCCCGAGCAGGCGTCCGGTCGGCGCCGCGGCACCGAGCCGCTACGCGAGTCCGACATCTACTCCCTCGGCTGCGTTCTGTA
>CAZQZX010000312.1:0-6262 GCA_964597885.1 uncultured Planctomycetota bacterium | reverse complement strand
CGGGCTCGGTCCGGAACGCCTCGTGGGGGCTTCTCGACGCGACCGAGGGCGACATTCGGCGGCTGATCGTCGATGTCCTCGAGCGGTCCACGAACTCGTCGGTGGCCGCGCGACGTCGGGTCGACAGTCTGATCGATCGAGTCGCCGAGATGCGAAGCGACGCGTGGGATGCGGTTCAGAGCCTCTGGCGGTTGGAGTTCGTCGCGATTGCCATCGCCGAGCCCGAGACGCTGACGCGCATCCTACGCACGGTACTGCCGGTCGAGATCGAACCCCGCATGCCGGCGCGGGCGGCGCTCCGCGCGGTTGCGCTCGAGCGGCGGTATGGCGGCGCGGGCTCCCTACTCACGCTTCAGGGCCACTGGGCTGGAGCGCGTGCGGCGGATCTCAGGCGCATCGAGAGCCAGATCCGTAGGGGCGTCCAGCTTCGCGAGCGACCGCAGGAGGTAGCGCGCCGCGTCGTCGGGCGCATCACCGCTCGAGGGCGGGACGGCGTAACGGAGCGCGCGCGACAGAACGTTCGCGGGATCGTCCGCACTTCGGTGAACCACAACGGGAACGGGGCTCGCTCGGCGTACTGGGCCGAGAATCCCGAGATCGTCATCCAAGAGATCTTCGTCGCCGTCCTCGATGGGAACACGACGCCGATCTGTCGCGAGACGGACGCGGAGGGGCGCCTCTACGAAGTCGGTGAGGGCCCGATCCCGCCGCTGCACACCGGTTGCCGCTCGATGCGGAATGCCGTGCTGAACGGCGAGGTGCTTGGCGAGCGAGCGGTGATTCCGGCCACGAATCGCACGCTGCTCCGTGAGTTCTCCGAAGCGCGGGGGATCAGCCCACCGGCGACAAGCCGAGCGTCGCTCCCGCGCGGGACGAAGGGCGAGTACGACGCGTTCAAGGCCAGGCGCATCCGCGAGATGATCGGCGTGCGCCCGCGAAAGGTCACGTTCGAGAGTTGGCTCCGAGACGAGTCGCGTGCGTTCCAGGACGACTACCTCGGGCCTACGCGCGCCAAGCTCTTCCGGGATGGCGGGCTTCGCCTGAAGCAGTTCAACAACCCCGCGGGGCGCGAGATGCCGCTCCGCGATCTGGCGCGGATGCACGGCGATGCCTTTGAGGCTGCCGGGCTGGATCCGCGGGAGTTCCGGTAGGAGAGAAGGGGAGTCGTCATGATGCAGTCGATCACGAACGAGCCGCTTTCGCTCGTCTCCTGGCGAGACCCGATCCTGTTCAAACCGGTCGAGCCTTGCCGCGCTGTCACGAAGGGGTCCGAGGCGTGGCGCTCGGATGAGCGAGAGCAGTTTCGAGCGGAAGCGGATGATTGGCTCCGGGAGGCCTACCGGGTGCAGGGCGAGATGAAGCGGATCGCTGAAGGCATGCGGGCGCACGGGCTCGCGGCGCCGCAGCTGGGTGTCCCGATGCGGCTCATCATCGTGACCGATACGCCAGGGCGAGGGTATCGGGCATTCGTGGAACCGACCATCATCAGCCGGGCCCCCGAGCGGAAGACGGAGATCGAGGGCTGCCTCTCGTTCCCGGGGCTGTCGCTCCGCGTGAAGCGTGCGAAGTCGGTGACGATCGGCTGCACTACGAAGGCCAACGGCGAGCTCGTGCCCGTGGCGTTCCAAGCGCGCGGGCGGCTGGCCCGCGTCATCCAGCACGAAATTGACCACCTGGACGGCAAGACGATCGCCGATCAGTGCATCGCCGCCGACCGCGAGAAGTTCGCGGCGTGGACTCGGCGGCAGGACGAAAAGAAGGGCCGGGTGGCCCGTTAGAGGGAGGAATCACGATGGATCCACTGGAGTTGGCGTACGAAGCGGGGGCGGAGCCGCCGAAGGAGTACCGAGAGCTGTACACCGAGGCGGATGACGGATCGTTCGCGCTCGACTTCTCGCGCTTCCGCGGAATCAAGCGCCCCAGCGAGTTCGAGGCGATGGAGGGGGCGAAGCGGCAGGAGATCGAGAAGCGCCGACAGGCCGTGGACCGGGCTGCGGCGCTCGAGAAGAAGTGGGGACAGCTCGACTACGACGACGTGATGTCGCAGCTCGATTCGATCCCGGCGCTCAAGGCCGCGGCCGAGGGGAAGTTCGACAAGGCCGAGATGGACCGCGAGGTACAGCGCCTGGTCGCCGCCAACCTGACATCGGAGACCGCCCCGCTCAAGCGCGAGCTCGCGACGGCGCTCGAAGACCTCGAGACCGCGAACAGCACGATCGCCGAGCTTCGCGAGTGGAAGGCCTCACGCGAGCTGAAAGACGTGCTCCAGCCACTGCTCGTGAAGAAGGTCGTCCCGGAGCACTTCGAGGACGTGATGCTGTACGCCCAGGCCGAGCTCCACAAGCCGGAGGGCTCGGACAAGTACGTCGTGAGGGAGGGTGTCGAGGGGACTGCCGGGCTTTCGGTGGACATGTGGCTCGAGGATAAGCTGCGCGTGAAGCCGGGCTGGCTGCCGGCCAGCAAGGGCGCGGGCCTGACGGGGAGCTCGGGCAACATGGGCGTGGCGGAGAACCCGTGGTCGCATGACGACTGGAACGTCACGAAGCAGGGCAAGTACCTCCGAGAGCACGGCCCAGAGAAGGCGAAGAAGCTCGCGCAGATGGCGGGCACGGATGTCGGGGGGCTGCGCCCGTCCAAGGCTTAACCGAGCGATCGAAAAAAGCGCGGCGCGCGAGAGGAAGCCTCTTGCGCGCTGCGCTTCTTTATGAAAGAGTGAAAGTGCGGTTCGGGTCTGTGGCCGGAACCGCCCCCGCCTGCGGCAGGGGCCAATCGATCGAGTCTGTGGCTAGATCGGTCGCCGCCCAAATGAGCAATGTCTGTGGCAAGGCTCGTTGGATTCGTTCAACGATCTTGTGCACGGACCAAGTCTCATGGCGGCAGGCCCGATCACCCAGATCTCCGATGTCGTCACTCCGGAGATCTTCACTCCATACGTACAGCAGCTCACCGAAGAGAAGTCCCGACTCGTGCAGTCTGGCGTCCTGGCTCGAAGCCTGATGCTCGACGCCGAGTTGGCCGGCGGCGGCCTCGTTTTCAACGCTCCGTCGTGGCGAGACCTCGACAACGACGCGGATCGCGTGTCGACCGACACGGCGCACAGCGACTACGGCGGCCCGGCCTCGCCCAACCCGCAGAAGATCGGCACGAGCCTCGAGAAGGCCGTCCGTCTCTCGCGAAACCAGTCCTGGTCGGACGCGGACCTCACGTCTGCGCTCGCGGGTGACGACCCGATGGAGGCGATCGCCTCGCGGGTCGCGGAATACCGCGCCAGACGCCTCCAGGCGGCCTTTGTGGCCACGATCAATGGGGTTCTCGCGGACAACGCGGCAGCCCCGACGGGCACGGATACGCACGAGGCCGGTGACCTCACGAACGATCAGTCGGCGAGCCCGTTCTCTCCCGAGCGATTCATCGACACGGCGGTTCTTCTGGGCGACTCGGCCGAGGACGTGAGCATCGTGTTCATGCACTCGGTGA
This sequence comes from uncultured Planctomycetota bacterium, assembly GCA_964597885.1. Classification (GTDB taxonomy): domain Bacteria; phylum Planctomycetota; class JACOTG01; order JACOTG01; family JAUIME01; genus CAZQZX01. The sequence goes on along the minus strand of CAZQZX010000312.1, from coordinate 2,785 downwards.
TCTACGCGTCGGCTCAGAAGCAGAACCTGATCGATTTCATCCCGGATGCTCGCGGCGAGATCATGATCCCGACGTACCTCGGCCGACAGGTCGTTGTCGACGACGGCATGCCGGTCACGCAGCCGGTCTCGGAGAACGTCTACGACACGTGGCTCTTCGGCGCCGGAGCGGTACAGCTCGGCGTCGGATCCCCGCGTGTACCGACGGCCATCCAGCGACACGAGGACGCCGGCAACGGCGGAGGCCAGTCGGTTCTCCACAATCGCTGGGAGTGGTGCATCCACCCCGTCGGGCACGCGTTCATCGCGACCCCGCCGGACGGTGGCCCGGCGAACGGGACAGGCGCTGGCGAGCTCGCGAACGCGGCCTCGTGGAGCCGGGTTTTCCCGGAGCGCAAGCAGATCAAGTTCGCGCGGCTTCAGTCGCTCGCGGGGTAGCCGATTTCCAAACGCGCCCGGGGCTTATTGGGCCTCGGGCGCGGATTCTTGTGAGCGGGGGACGCGATGCGAACAACGCACCCAAGGCACGTCAGGGGGCGCCGCTACCGCGGGATCGGCCGCGGTCGCCTGCGAAAGCTTCTCGCCTTCCTCGACGAGCGAAACACCACGCTCGGCGGGACGGGCACAGGGCAGGGCTTCACGGTCGACGCCGGCACGGATGTCGTCACGATCGCCTCTCACGGGCATGCCGACGGCGATGGCCCGTTCGAGGCGGCATCGGCGGGAACGCTGCCGGCGGGACTCGTTGCGGGCGCGCTGTACTGGATCAACTCGACGGGGGCAAACACCCTCACGCTCCACCGTTCGCGGGGAGACGCGCTTGATGGGGTGAATCCCGTCGACATGACCGACGCGGGGACGGGCGCGCACACGATGACCCCGTCCACGAGCCAAGAGGCGTTCGGCGAGCACTTTCGCCAGGGCGTCACGACTGCCGCGCTCGCGGCAGCGACGGATATCGACGACCTGATCTGATCGAAGGGGAAGACGATGGCGGAAGTGAGCATTGTCGAGGCCCTTGCGGCGCTCGACGTGGACAACGATGAGCACTGGACGGACGACGGCGCGCCGCGCATGAGCGTGCTGAAGGACCTGACCGGACAGGACGTCACGCGCCAGCAGGTCACGGACGCGGCCCCGAAGTTCTCCAGGGGAAATCCAAGCACGGACGCGGGTGACGACGATACGAACGAGGGCGACGCCGCCGACGGTGCGGATTCGGACTCTGGCGACGGTGAGTCGACGACCGAGGCCCCGTCCCCTCGCACTCACCTGGTCATCACCGAAGAGCAGGGGCGAGCCGAGTACGAGCGGTTGGGCGTCGAGATCGGAAAGCTCGCGCAGGCGCGGCAGGAGCTCGACGCGGAGATGACCCAGCTTCGGAACCAGCAGAAGGTGTACCAGCGGTTCGCGAAGTCGACCGAGTACGACCACCGCGAGGACATGAAGCGCCGGATGGAATACGTCCGGGCGAGCGGGCAGGCTCAGGCCGACAGGGAGTCGGCGCTGGTGAAGGCGGCGGCGCGCCCGGCGCGTGGCGCTCGACGTCCGCAGTTCAACGGCTCGACGCAGGGTGCGAAGCCGAACTAGAGGGCCAGGAGGAAGGGTGGTCGGATGAAGGCGGCTCGGAACAAGCCGAAGAAGATGACCGGCTTCGCGGCGTCGCGTGCGGTTCGCGCGAAGTTGCAGGCCGCCCTCTACCACAACCGGCGGCGGCGCGTGGATCGGCAGGGCGGATAGATGACGCTCATCGTCGAGACAGGGGCGGGAACGCCCGGGGCGAACAGCTACGTCACGCCTACGTTCGTCACGGAGTATCTGACGGCGCGCGGGCGCCAGGACGAGAACAGCTGGGCGACGGAGGTCACCCGGCAGGGCCCGGCGTGCATCACGGCCACGCAGTACCTCGACAATCGCTTCGGACAGCTTTTGCGCGGGACGCGGCTGCGAACGCTGATCGACGGTCGTCAGGCGGACGGGACGCTCACCCTTGCCCAGAACCCCGCCGACGCCGAGACGCTGGTCGTCGGCGTCAAGACCTACCGCTTCGTCGCAGCGCTGGCCCAGGAGAACGACGTTCTCATCGGCGCAACGGTCGAAGACACGCTGGCGAACCTCGTGGTAGCGATCACCGCGGGCGGTGATGGAGTGACGGTTCACGGGGACACGATCGAGAGCTTCGAGGTGAGCGCGACCGCATCGGGCGCGACCGCGACGATCACGGCTCTTGCCGATGGATTGAGCGGCAACTACGCGAACTTCACGACCGCGATCGCGGTGGGGGCGACGCTCGACCCCTCGGGAGGCTTCCTGTCCGGGGGCCTTGACCAGGGGCCGCAGCCCCTCGAGTTCCCACGCGATCTTCGGATGTACAGCTCGCCGAGGTACGGGGCGCTTGGCGCTCCGGTGCTGCATGGAGACCCCCTCCGCTGGCCGTACCCGAGCTTCCTGCAGTCGCATCGACCACAGTACGAGGGCGTTCCGTTGAAGGTGAGGCAGGCCACGGCGGAGTACGCCGTCAGGTCGCTCGCTTCGAAGCTTGATCCAGACCCGGTGATTGATGACCGGGGCAAGGAGGTGCGCCGCAAGCGTGAGAAGTTCGACGTCTTCGAGGAGGAGACGGAATACAACGACGGCGCCACGGTTCGCATTCATCGGCCCTACCCGGCGGCGGACGCGCTGATGCGCGACTTCCTGCGGCCGGCTGGGGTCACGAAATAGGAGAGGTTGCGATGTCGAGCGAGAAGAAGCTTGTGAAGCGGTTCGAGGTCCTCGGGACCGAGGTC
>CAZQZX010000311.1:0-6269 GCA_964597885.1 uncultured Planctomycetota bacterium | reverse complement strand
CGCCGCCCGCGCAGCCCATCAACCCGAACATGAAGAGCACGCTCATCGAGTGGACCGGGGACTTCGGCCGCAACAACGCGCGCTGGTTCGACCGGATGGGCTTCGACTACTTCACCCGTGAGGTCTTCGATTCGTTCTTCCCCGGCTACGGCGAGAGCTGGCCGCTGTTTCAGGGCGCGGTCGGAATGACCTTCGAGATGGCGGGCACCGGCGGCCTCGTGCGCAAGCGAAGCGACGAGCGAACGCAGCACTACCGCGACGCCGTGCAGCGTCACTTCATCGCGTCGCTGTCGACCTGCGAGACGGCGGCCGTCCACCGCGAGCGATTGCTTACCGACTACCATCGCCTGCGCGCCCTCACGATCGACGAGGGCCGAAACGGCAGCGTGCGCGGCTACCTCCTCCCCCGGGGAGACGACCCAGGCCGCACCGACGGGATGATCGCGCTTCTGATGAAGCAGGGCATCGAGGTGCATCGAACGACCGCCCCGCTCTCGCACTCCCGTCTGCGCAGCCACGCGAACCCCGATTCGCTCAGCCGTCGGACCGTGCCCGCGGGAACGTACGTGATCCTCGCGGCGCAGCCGTCGAAGAACCTGCTGAAGACACTCCTCGACCGCCACACCGACATGGACCCCGACTTCTTCGAGAAGCAGAAGGACCGGATTGCCGAGCACCGGGGGCACCAGCTCTACGACGTGACGGGCTGGTCGCTGCCCTACCTGTTCGACGTGCCCTGCCACGCGATGGAAGGACCGATCGACCCCGGCCTCGAGGGATCGCTCGAGCGACTCACCGAGCCGCCGATGACTCCCGGCGGCGTCGAGAGCGACCGCCGCGCCGAGGTCGCCTACCTGATTCCCTGGGGCTCGCACGCCGCGGTCCGCGCGCTCGTCCGCCTCTTCGAGGCGAAAGCGCGCGTCCTCACCGCGGGGCGCTCATTCACGATCGGCAAGCAGGAGTACGCACCCGGCACGCTCATCGTGAAGGTGCGCGACAACGAGTCCCTCGACACCGATCTCCACGACCTCATGACCGAGCTCGGCACCGAGCTCGGCCTCACGATCCACGCGACCGACACCTCGTGGGTCGACGACGGCGTCAACTTCGGTAGCGGCAACGTGCACTACCTGAAGGCGCCGCGTGTCGCGCTCCTGTGGGGATCGCCGACGAGCAGCAACTCGGCGGGTGCGACGCGGTACCTCCTCGAACAGCGCTTCGACATGCCGGTGACGCTCCTGCCGGCCGAACGCGCGGGCAGCGCCGACCTCGAGCGCTACCACGCGATCGTGCTCCCGAGCTCCCGCGGCTACGGATCGGCCCTCGGAGAACGAGGCGCACAGCACCTGCGCCGCTGGGTGAATCGTGGCGGGACGCTGATCGCGCTCGGCAGCGCATCGCGGTGGCTGACCGACGAGAAGGTCGGATTCCTCCCGGTCGAGCCGGAGAAGAAGCCGAAGCCGGCCGAGAGCCCCAAGAAGGAGAAGGCGTTCGACCTCGAAGCGGCGATCCGCCCGGAGACCGAGTGGCCGACGTCGATCCCCGGCGCCGTGCTCCGTGTCGACCTCGACGACGAGCACTGGCTCGCGCACGGCTACGACGGGGACGCCTACGTCGTCGCCGACGCGCGCGCGATCTACACGCCGATCCGGATCAACCAGGGAACGAACGTGGGCGTTTTCGCGAAGCGCGATCGCCTGGTGGCGAGCGGATACGGCTGGGACGCGACGCTCGACCAGATCGCGCAGAAGCCGTTCCTGATCCATCGTCCGCTCGGTCGCGGCCACGTGATCGCGTTCACCGAGGACCCGACGTTCCGTGCTTCGATCGACGGGCTGAACGGGCTCCTGATGAACGCGCTGCTGTTCGGCCCGAGCTACTGAGAGTCGGCCGCCCGAAGAGACATCAGGGCTGCGAGATCGAGAAGACCTCGGCCGGGGAGAGCGCCCGCCCGTAGACGCGGACGTCGTCGATGAGGCCGTGCCAGGTCTTGTTCTTGACGCCGCGCCCCACCATGAAGGTGTCGATGCCGGTCAGGGTTCCGGCCACGATGCCGTGCGTGTAGACGGTCGTGTCCACGGCGCCGTTGATGTACTGCAGGAGCGGATCGCCCGAGCTCCAGACGATGGTGACGTGCTGCCACTCGGTCGTCTGGGTGTTCGAGGCCCCCTCGATCTGCGTGTCGCCGCCCGAAGCATCGACCGCGGACTTGATGAGCCCGATGCCGCCGCCGCCCCAACCCTTGTGGTCGTAGCGCGCCGAGAGGTGATCGTCACGGCTGTTCGCCGAGGTCTTGGTGTCGAACAAGCCCCGATCCTTGGGGACCGAGTCGGCCTTCACCCACATCGCGACCGTGACGCCCTCGAGACCGGACAGATACAGCTCGGCATCGTCGTCCGTGACGCGATCGTTTCCGTTGAAGCGGAGGCCGCCGCCGATCCGCCCCGTGTCCCACACCGGGGTTCCCGAGAACGCGCCGTCGTTGCTGTTACCCGACGAGTCCGAGGCGATGGCGCCGGTCATCTCGTCGAATTTCCAGTGCAGGAGCAGGTCCCCCTCGTCCGTGGAAGGGATCTCGACCTGGATCACGCGGGCCGAATCGTGGAACGTGCCGGTGGCGACGATCGTGCTGTCGACGATCGTCGTGGTGACGCTCCCACCCGCGAAGATCGTGGTCGCGGGGTTCTCGCTGCGCAGCGCCAGGTCGACGCCCGCCTGCGCGACGTAGAAGGCCTGGGTCGCGGCGAATCCGTCCGCGGTCGCCCTCGCCTCCCGCGATGTCGTCACCGTGAAGAGGCTCACGAGGATCGAGCCGACGACCAGGGTCGCGATCGCGACGATCAGCGCGAATCCTTCCTGATCCTCTCGGTGGCGGCCGCCCGGTCGACCGAGCGCCGCCTCACGTGGGGCGACTTCGTTCATGATGCGATCAGGTTCCGGTGACGTCGACACGGACGAAACCGGTATCCGCCTCGACGGTTAGCTGGGCACTGCCGCCGCCCGTCGGATCCGTGAGCTGGATCGTGCCGGAGCTCGTGCACTCCCCCGTCGACAGGAACGTGACGGCGTTCGGGGTGGACAGCCCGAGAGTGCCGAGCCGGACTCCGGTGAGGCTGTCGAGGTCCACGATCCAGTCCGTTCCGAGGTGGGGATTCGGTACGGCTTCGAGGAGCCCGTTCTGGAGGAGCGACCACTGGTGGGAGAGCGGCACGAAGACGACCGCCGTATCGGTGTGATGCGTGATCGCGTACTCCTGGGCGTATCGCAGGTCCGCGCGCAGCCGATGGGCCGCCGACCACACGGACATGCTGCGGCCTCCCGACGTGAAGACCGGCGCCGATACCGCGGCCAGCGCCCCGATCAGCATCGCGACGATGACCAGCTCGATGAGGGTCACCCCGCGCTCGTCGGTGCGCGCCTTCATCGGATCAGCCCGCGATCCTTCGTAGCTCCCGCCGGACGTAGCGCGGGCGATCTTCCTCGCGGACGATCTCCCATTCCTGCGGGTCGAATCGGGGGAATCGTCGATCCCCGTCGAACTCGCCCTTCACGTGCGAGAGGCACATGCGGTTGGCCAGCTCGATGGCTTCCGAATAGATCTGCTCGCCGCCGGCGCAGTACGTCTCGAAGCCGAGCGACTCGGCGAGACGGCACGCGGCGTCCATCGAGTGCGCGAGATGCGCGCCGTGGATCCCGTTCGGCTGGCGAGTCACGACGATCGTGTGTCGGCTCGTCAGCTCCGGTCCGAAGATCTCCCAGGAACGGCGACCGATCACGACGGTCTCCCCGCGGATGCGGTCCTGGAAGGCCTGGAACTCCTCCGGGATGTTCCAGGGCAGGTGATCATGATCTCCGATGATGCGACGTTCGGTCATGGCGGCGATAATGATCATGGCGCGCTCTCCTCTCCTCCACCGGCGGGGCTCCCTTCGGAGCCACTCTTCCGGTTCTCCGTTTCGTCGTGCTTCTGGGTGTCGTCACTCTTCTCGCGATCCGAGCTCGACTCGTCTTCGGAACCGTCCGTAGCCCCGGTGTCGATCGTTTCTTCCTGCGGCTTTTCCTTGCCGTCCTCGCCCGCTTGCTCGCTGCCGTGCTCGACGATCCAGTGCAGCTCCTGCAGGAAGATCTCCTCGCTGCTCGAGGCGTCGGCATTCGGTCGCGGCGTGTCGACGCCGTCGATCGTCTGCACCTCGGCCGCGGGGTCGCCCACGATGCGGGAGACGCACCCCTGGAGTCCGAGCATCAGAAGGACGCCCAGTACGAGAAGCGGACCGCGACTCGGTGGTTTCTTCGCCATGAAGGGTGCACTCATCGGGTTCTTCCTCATCCGTCGAGTCCTCCGGCACGCGCGAGGACACTATCCATGAAGCCCGTGTAGTCTCGGCGATGCTCTCCGTCGATGCCGAGGAGGTTCCTCACCGTCCAGTACTGCGTGCGGTACGCGAGCGCTGTCGAGTCGAGCGGGCACAGTTCGCGGCCCGCCGCATCGAGCATCGCCTCCGTCGCGTATCGCACGAGCTGGTGCGAAAGACTGAACACCGGCCAGTTCTCGAGATCGTCCCGCGAGAGGTGCAGCCTCCCGTCGGTATCGAGTCGCGTCGCACCGTTGCCGATCTCGACCTCCTGCAGGAAGGTCCGAACGAGATGGCCGAAGGCGCGTGCGCGCTGGTCGAGGATCCCGAGAGCCTCTTCGATCTTCTTGCGCTCGTAGAGACTTCCCAGTAGCTCGAGCCCCTCCCCTTCGGTCTCGGCTCGTTCCAGGGTCGCCGCGAGGCGGGTGCGCGCGATCGGAAGCGTCCGCCGCGACAGCACCCAGCGCCGGATCTCGGCCGCGTAGGCCGATCCTGCACCGTCCGGCCACCGCCGCTCGAGCTCCTCGGCGCCCCCCTGGGAACCGAAACAACGCATCATGGCCCCTACGAGATAGGGGTCGTCTCCAGGATCACTATCGAACAGAAGGATCGGATGACTGGAACCGTCTCCGATCCACCACAATCCGAGGGCGGCGCGCTCGGCCGTTTCGCGGGCCCCGGAGGCCGCCTCCCGGTTCAAGAGATCGATCGTGGCGTAGCGATCGACGGCGGCGGCTCCCTCGAGAGCGGCGAGCCTCAGATGGATCGCCGGCTCGGAAAGTCCGATCTGGACGAGAGTTCGGACCGCTCGCGGATCGCGGGTGCGCTCCAGCTCGCGCAGGGTCTGCAGATATGCGTCGGGCGATCGCCGCGCCAGGCCCCCGGCCGCAGCCGCGCGGACCTCGGGATCGGCGTCGGCCGCCATCGCCCGTCGAAGGAGCAGCTCCGGCTTGACGATCTTCTCCACCATCTCGTCGGTCAGCCGCTCGAGTCGCTGCACGGCGATCCGGCGCTCCTGGGCGTCCTGGCTCGCGATCCCGCCGCGGAGCGCCGACACGGCCGCCAGCTGCATGTCCGTGAGCCACTCGCCCTCGAACTCGACCTTCCCGGTGTTCTCCATGCGATCGCGCCCCATGATGTGAGGCGTGATGAAGATCATCAGATCGGACTTCTCGACCTCTTTGGAGCGGTACGAGAAGAGATACTTGAGCCCCGGAACGTCGCCGAGGAACGGGAACTTGGTCTCGCGGGTGATCTCGCGCTCGCGCACGAGCCCTCCGATGACGAGCGTCTTGCCGTCTTCGAGCGAGACGTTCGTCTGAGCCGAACGCGTGGCCGTCACCGGAATCTGGAAGACGCCGTCGCCCCGGAACTCGAGGATGTCGCTGATCTCGGGTCGAATCTGCATCGAGACGAGATTGTCCTCGGTGACGCGCGGCGTGACCGAGAGGATCGTGCCGACGTAGCGGTCCTCGTAGCCCGAGATGTTCACGACGTTGGTCTCGTCGTTTCGCGTGTACGTCGGGATCGGCACCTCGTTTCCGATCGTGATCACGGCTTCCTTGTTGTTGAGCGTCGTGATCTCCGGCTTCGACACGAGGCGCGTGTTGGTCTCGTTGTCGATCAGCTCGAGCACGGCCGAGAGCTGCGACGCGTCGAGGTAGCCGAACAGGAAGTCCTCGACGGCCGTGAACGGGAACGCCGAGTTCTCGGGGAAGAGCGGCACGTTCGAGCTCGTCGTCGTACCGGTCGCGGTGCTGAACGTCAGGTCGTCACCGACCGTCTGGTTCTCCGGCCAGAAGATTCCGCCGGTCGAGCTGTTGTCGAACGGGAACGTGGTCGGCTTCTTCCTTTTGTTCTTTGACTTTTTCCCTTTTTTTAGAAATTTACCACCTTTAGAGTTCATAAATGAGTGGT
>CAZQZX010000310.1:0-6343 GCA_964597885.1 uncultured Planctomycetota bacterium | reverse complement strand
CCTGCGGAGTCAGTGCGCGTCCTCGTCGAAGACGGAGTCGGCCGCGACGGTCGGCAAGGCGCTCGCCGAACGGATGAAGGAAAAAGGCGTCAGCCAAGTAGTGTTCGACCGCGGTTGGTATCGATACCACGGCCGGGTCAAGGCGCTCGCGGACGCAGTCCGCGAGGGCGGCATCAAGTTCTAAGCTCGCCGGTCGAGGACCCAGGTCAAGGATAGAGCCGTGACGGATAGTCAACAGCCCATCTACTTCGAAGAGACCGTCGTCAAGGTCAACCGCTGCGCCAAGGTCGTCAAGGGCGGCCGCCGGTTCTCCTTCTCGGCCCTGGTCGTGATCGGCAACCGCGATGGAGCGGTCGGTGTCGGCTTCGGCAAGGCGAAGGAAGTTCCTTCGGCGGTCACCAAGGCGGTCAAGTCGGCGCGGAAGTCGCTGACTCGCATCCCGCTGAAGGGCACCACGTACCGCGGTCAGTTCGAAGAGCGCATCAAGGCCGTCATGACGGAAGTGCGCCGCGCGCGCAACGTCATCCTCTTCATCGATGAGCTTCACACGCTCGTCGGTGCGGGTGGCGCCGAGGGCGCGATCGACGCCAGCAACGTGCTGAAGCCGGCCCTCGCTCGAGGCGAGGTGCAGTGCATCGGCGCGACCACGCTCGACGAGTACCGCAAGTACATCGAGAAGGACGGCGCCCTCGAGCGTCGATTCCAGACGATCATCGTCGAGCCGCCGAGCAAGGAAGAAGCGACCGAGATCCTCAAGGGTCTCCGCGACAAGTACGAAGCGCACCACCGCGTGCAGATTACCGACGACTCGCTCGATGCGGCCGTCGAGCTGTCCTCGCGGTACATCACGGGACGCTTCCTTCCGGACAAGGCGATCGATGTCATCGACGAGGCGGGTAGCCGCGTGCGTCTGAAGGCGCTGACGCAGCCGCCCGATCTCAAGGACATCGAGGAGGAAATCCGCCGCCTCGAGAAGGAAAAAGACGAGTCCGTCGCCAACCAGGACTTCGAGCGCGCCGCGCACCTTCGCGATTCCGCCTATCGACTGAAGAAGAAGAAGGAATCGATCCAGAAGGAATGGCGCGAGAAGAGCACCGAGGTCGACGGAGTGGTCGACGAGGAGGTCGTCGCCGAGACGGTCTCGCGCATGACGGGCATCCCGCTCAACCGACTCGACGAGGGTGAGGCCGAGCGCCTCCTCCGCATGGAAGAGGTTCTCCATGAGACCGTCGTGAGTCAGGATGCCGCCATCAGCGCGATCGCCAAGGCCGTCCGTCGCTCGCGATCGGGTCTCAAGGATCCGCGCCGACCGATGGGCTCGTTCATCTTCCTCGGCCCGACCGGCGTCGGCAAGACGCACCTCGCGAAGCAGCTCGCGAAGTTCATGTTCGGCGACGAAGACGCGCTGATCATGGTCGACATGTCCGAGTACATGGAGAAGCACAACGTCAGCCGTCTGGTCGGTGCGCCTCCCGGATACGTCGGCTTCGAGGAGGGCGGCCAGCTCACCGAGAAGGTTCGACGTCGTCCGTACGCCGTCGTCCTCATGGACGAGATCGAGAAGGCGCACCCGGATGTCTTCAACATGCTGCTGCAGATCATGGAGGAAGGCCGGCTCACGGACTCCTTCGGGCGGCACGTCGACTTCCGCAATGTCATCGTCATCATGACCTCGAACCTCGGGGCCGACGTCGTGAAGAACCAGTCGTTCCTCGGCTTCCGAAAGAGCGGCGACGACGTCACCTACGAGAAGGTCAAGCAGATGCTCACGAAGGAGCTCGAGAAGGGCTTCCGCCCCGAGTTCCTCAACCGAGTCGACGACGTCATCGTCTTCAAGTCTCTCGTCCGCGAGGATCTGAAGCTCGTCATCGACATGGAGATGGTGCACCTCATGGACCGCGTCCGGGAGAAGGGCCTCGAGCTCTCGCTTTCGGAAGAGGCCAAGGATCACATCATCGATCAGGGCTTCAACCCCGACTTCGGTGCGCGCCCGATCAAGCGCGCCATCGAGCGGCTCGTCGAGGATCCGCTTTCCGAGGCGATCCTCAAGAACGAGTTCGAGGGCAAGAGCTACATCATCGTTTCCGTGAAGGACGGCGAGCTCGACTTCGAGGCGACCACCGAGGCGCCGCAGCTCGAGGAGGCCGGCACCGAATCCTGATCGGCCGACCCTCGCCATACCGAATGCCATCCAAGCACCCCCGTCGCGAATGCGGCGGGGGTGTTTTCGTAGCGCGAACGCTCTCGGCGGAATAGAATCGAACCGAGTTCCCGCGGCGGCGTTTCCGGGGCTCTGCACGACCGGACCCTCGGAACACCGAATTCACTGAACGGAGTACGCCGAATGGCTCGCCCTTGTACCGTCCTCGCCCGTTCCTGCGTCGCGACCCTGGCGCTGCTGCTCCTCGTCTCCTGCTCGGATTCCGGCTCCCAGGCCGAGCTCGCGCGCGCGAACGAGGCTCTCGAGCGCCTCGAATCCCGTCTCGCGTCCCTGGAGTCGCGGCTCGAGAAGAGCGAGCAGGAGGCTCAGGAGGGCCGGGCGCTCGGCGAGCGGCTCGACGAGCTGGCGAAGAAGCTCGAGAAGACCGAAGAGGACATGCTCGATCTGCATGACGACGCGATCGATCGCATGATGCGGATGCAGGAGACCCTCGGGACGCAGATCTCGCGCGTGCTTCAGGAGCGCGCCGAGAAGAAGATGCAGGAGATGGCGACGCGCGACCTGGGCGAGCTGAAGCGCATGCTCGACGAGGGCGGGATCGAGCTCGACGAGGCCGGTCGTCGTGTCCTCGCGAAGGGCTCCATCTGCCAGACGCAGGGCCTGATCGAGTTCCTGGCCGTGGGCGAGGGAGGACGCGATCACGAGAGCCTGCTCTACGTCGATTGCGCGCCGTCGCTTCTGAACGCCGCGCTGCTGAGCATCGGTCTCGAGGCGGGTCGCCCGTTCGAGATCACCGACAAGGTCGAGGGCGCCGCTCCGGGAGGGCTCGAGTACGGGACGCCGGAAGAGCCGCTCTTGTACTATCCCCCGAAGGGGCCGCGGGTGCACGTGTACGTCGAGTGGAAGGCGGGCGAGAAGACGGTCCGACATCGGGCCGAAGATCTCCTGATCGATCGCGAGACCGGCAAGCCGATGACCCCGGAGGGATGGGTCTACCTGGGCTCGCGCTTCGCCGTCGACGAGCAGACCGGCAAGGACATCTACGTCGCCGACGCGACGCGCGACCTCATCTCGATCTGGCACTCCTACCAGGGGAACTCGATCCTCGACAATCCGCACCCCGGCGGCATGCGCGATGACACCTACGTGCCGCGGACGGACGTCCTTCCGGAGCGCGGCACGCCGATCACGCTCCTGTTCACGCTGGAGCCGCTCGAGGGATGAGGCCGGAAGTCGGGCAGCTCGACGCGCTCGACCGTCGGATCGAGACCGTCATCGATCGTACCCGGCGACACCTCAACCGAGTGGAGCGGATCCGACGTGTCGGCATCGGCGGATGCGCGGCCGGGGCGGTCCTGCTCTTCTCGGCGGTCGTCACCCGTTTCGTCGATTCGGCGGTCGGCGATCTCGCCATTCTCGTCGCGGGTGTTCTTGCGCTCGGCGGACTCCTTGCCGCATTCGGGGCGCGCGTCACGCGCGAGGATGCCGCTCACGTGCTCGATCACCGGCTGGAGGCGAAGAGCTCCTTCACCGCCTGGTGTGAGCTCGAGTCCGCTCCGGAGGCTCGTCGCGTCGCGGCGATGGTCGCGGCGGCGTGCCTGGACGGCGGAGCGTCACCGAAGAGAGCGGCGTCGACGGGCGAGGGCCGTGCTCCCCGCGTGCGCGTCGAGCCCTCGTCCTGGGCGGTGCCCGTGATCTTGCTGCTGGCGGCGGGGGCCGTGGGCTTGCTTCCCCAGCGGAAGGCCGTTCCTGAGTCCCTCGATGCGAACGCGCGAGCGACGTCGACGGACACTGCGCCGGACATCGATTCGCGAAAGGCATCTGACGAGGCACGCGCGACATCGTCTTCGGAGGAAGCTCGGCCCGAGACTCCGGCGATTGACGCGGTCGATCCGCGATCCACGGATTCGCGTACGCGCGAGGACAGCGGCTCGGAGCGAGATGCCGGCGAAGTGGCGGCTCCGCCGCGCACTCCTTCGTCGACCGACGCTTCGCAGGGCGCTACCTCCGAGCCGAGGGACGCGGGCGGCAGCGCAGGCGCGGCGGGATCCCGACGAGGGGCGCTCGACCGCACCGCGCTTCGCGAGCTCCGCGATCCGAACCCGGACACCCGGCGGCGTGCACTCGACGCTATGCAAGGCGATCGACGTGCGGAGGGAGCCCCGTCCGCGCTCGACGATCTCTTCCCGGCGCGATTCCGATCGGTGGTCGCTCGCTACTTCGACCCCGAGTCCTAGGCTTGCTACGATGCGGGCCCTTCGGACCGCGCACGCTAGCGAGCGAACCATGGAGAAGCTTCAGGACTACGCGTACGACCTGCCCCGCGAGCTCGTGGCCCAGAGTCCTCTGGAACGGCGTGACGCGTCGCGACTCCTGGTCCTTCCGCCCGACGGTCCCCCTGTCCACGGCGAGTTCCCTCAGATCGTGGATCACCTACGGTCTGGAGACGTGCTCGTCGTCAACGACACGAAGGTCGTCCCGGCTCGACTCGCTTGTCGTCGCCCTTCGGGAGCGCGCGTCGATCTGCTCTTGCTCGGTAGCGTCGACGGCAATGGTGCGTTCCACGCGATGCTCAAGTCGAATCGAAAGCTGCGACAGGGTGAGCGGCTCCTCGCGGGGGAGCGCGGCGCCGAGATCGTGCTTGTCGAGAAGGGGGAGCGCGGCGCCTGGACGATCGGTATCGAAGGGCAAGAGGTGGGCGAGCTCCTCGAGACGGCCGGCCGCGCCCCGCTTCCTCCGTACATCCATCGTGACATCGCGAGCGACGATCGCGACTCTCAGGACCTCGATCGCTACCAGACGCTGTTCGCGAAGAACCCGGGCGCGGTCGCCGCGCCCACCGCGGGCCTGCATTTCTCCGAGAGCGTTTTCGCGGCGCTCGAGGATCTCGGCGTGGAGACCGCACGCGTGACGCTTCACGTCGGACCGGGAACGTTCCTGCCGGTGCGCTCCGAAGACATCGCGGAGCATCGAATGCTCGGGGAACGCTACGTCATCGAACAGTCGGAAGTCGAACGGATCCATGCCGCCCGTGAGCGCGGATCCCGCGTCGTCGCGGTGGGAACGACGACGTGCCGCGTCCTGGAGAGCGTGAAGCCGAGTCATCGGGATCCGCAGGCCTATGAGGGCGAGACCGATCTCTTCATCCGACCGGGTCACGTGTTCGAGGAGATCGACGCGCTCGTGACGAACTTCCACATGCCGGAGAGCACATTGCTCATGCTCGTGGCCGCCTTTGCCGGGCGGGAGCGGATTCTCGGAGCCTACCGGGAAGCCATCGATCGCGGCTATCGCTTCTTCAGCTACGGTGACGCGATGTTGCTGTTCCCGACGGAGGGTGCCCGATCGTGAGCGGAGCACGAAGCGATACGGATGCCCGACGAAGGCTGGACGAGCTGCGGGCCGAGCTCCATCGCCACAACCATCGCTATTACGTCCTGGACGATCCCGAGGTCGCGGACGCCGAGTACGACCGACTGCTGCGCGAGCTGCTCGAGATCGAGGCGGAGCACCCCGATTGGGTGACGCCGGATTCGCCATCGCAGAGAGTCGGGGCGCCGCCGCTCGATCGCTTCGAGTCCGTGCGGCACTCGATCCCGATGCAGAGCCTCGAGAACGCCGTTTCGCGGGAGGAGATGGAAGAGTGGCTCGAGCGCCTGCGGTCCTACCTCGACGAACCGGACCTCGATCCGGAGCTGGTCATCGAGCCGAAAATGGACGGCGCCGCCGTCGAGCTCGTCTACGAGAACGGCCGCCTGACGGTGGGATCGACGCGAGGTGACGGCGAGACGGGCGAGCTGATCACCGAGAATCTGCGCACCGTCCGCAACGTCCCGCTCGTGCTCACCGAGGGCGAGTCTGAAATCGTGCCGGTGCTCGAGGTGCGGGGCGAGGTGATCGTCACCACCGCGAACTTCGACGCGCTCAATCGTTCGATCGCCGAAGCGGGAGGCGACAAGTACGCGAACCCTCGGAACTTTGCCGCGGGCTCGCTTCGTCTTCTCGATTCGCGAGAGACGGCTTCGAGGCCGCTCGAGATTCGCGTGTACGGTCTCGGGCGCGCCGAAGGGCTCGCGTTCGAGACGCACTCGGAGAGCCTCGCGGCGATGTCGCGGATCGGATTTCGGACGTCCGACCACGTCGAGGTGGTCCGAGGGCTCGATGCGGTGCAGGATTACTACG
>CAZQZX010000309.1:0-6367 GCA_964597885.1 uncultured Planctomycetota bacterium | reverse complement strand
ACGTTCGTCAGGAGATCCCACGCCCACTCGATCGCTTCCTTCTTGAAGTAGTCGCCGAAGGACCAGTTGCCGAGCATCTCGAAGAACGTGTGGTGATACGTGTCCTTGCCGACGTCCTCGAGGTCGTTGTGCTTGCCTCCGGCTCGGATGCACTTCTGGGTGTCGACGGCGCGCGTGTACTCGCGCTCGCCGGTGCCCAGGAACACGTCCTTGAACTGGTTCATCCCCGCGTTCGTGAAGAGCAGAGTCGGATCGTGAAGCGGGACGACGGGGGAGGACGGCACGGCCGTGTGCGCGTGCTTCTTGGCGAAGTGCTCGATGAACTGAGCGCGGATCTCTCGACTGGTCAGCATGGGGGTTCTTCCTGCACCACTGGGTGAGGCCGTCCGGGAGCGGGCGGCCGGATGTCGATGAAGGGCACAGCCTAGCATTCGGCCGCAGGGGCGGAATTGCTAGGATCCGGCGATGATGCGAAGCGACCGGATCCATTATCTGCTCCTCCAGATGCGCAAGCCCGGAGACCCGATGTCCGCCCATGAGGTGCGGTGCTTCGCGGAATCTCTAGGCTGCGCGACCGACGATATCGAGGTCTGCGATTTCGTGCACGCCCCGCCGGACGCGAGCCACTGGAAGGCGGCCGACGCCGTGCTTTTCGGCGGCAGCGGCGACTACTCCGTGGTGGAGGGCGGCCCGTGGCTGCCGCACGTCCTCGAGTCGATGCGGCGGCTGGTCGATGAGGGCAAGCCGACGTTCGCGTCGTGCTGGGGCTTCCAGGCGATGGCGCTCGCCCTCGGCGGTACGGTGGTGACCGATCTCTCCCGCGCGGAGCTGGGCACGACGGATCTGTGGCTGACGGAGGCGGGTCTCGCCGACCCGATCTTCGCGCCGCTCGGGGAGCGCTTCCTCGGACAGAGCGGCCACCAGGACATCGTCGACTCGTTGCCCCCGGGCGCGGTCGGGCTCGTCTCGAGTGACCGCGTCGCGAATCAGGCCTTCCGGATCGAGGGGGCGCCGATCTACGGCACGCAGTTCCATCCCGAGCTGACGCGGGAGACGATCCTCGATCGTCTGCGGACCTACCCGACCTACGTGGAGAACATCGCGCGCATGCCCTTCGCCGAGTTCGAAGCCACCTGTCAGGATTCGCCCGGCACGCAGGACATCCTCCGGCGCTTCGTCGAGGAGGCGTTCGGGAAGTGAAGACGCTGATTCTCTTCCGCCACGCGAAGTCGGACTGGAGCGCCGACTACGGGGTCGATCACGAGCGGCCCCTCAACGCGCGCGGGGAGCGGGCGGCGGCGCGGATGGGGAAGTACCTCGCCGCGGTGGACGAGGTGCCTCCGCTCATCCTCACGTCGACCGCGGTGCGTGCGCGGACGACCGTCGAGCTGGCGGCCGAGGCCGGTGGCTGGACCTCGGAGATCCGAAGGGCTCGTGAATTCTACGGGGCGACCCCGGGTAGCGTGATCGCGGTGCTTCGCGAGCAGGCGGACGCCGTGGAATCGATCCTGATCGCCGGCCACGAGCCGACGTGGTCCGAGCTGCTCGGGGAGCTCGTCTCGGGCGGCGAGTTCCGTTTTCCGACGGCGGCGATGGCCCGGGTGACGCTCGAGGTCGATCGCTGGATGGAGGTGACGTCGGGGTGCGGTGTGCTCGCGTGGCACGTGACGCCGAAGCTCCTCGGTCGAGCCGGCATCGCGGACGAATCGCAGGACTGAGAGCGGGGTCCGAGGGCCGAGGCTGAAGCCACGCACGACCCCGGTTTCGAAAGGAGATCGACGTGTTCCTGGAGGAAGCGAGCTTCTCGCGGCCGGAGCTGCCTGGCGCCTGGGCGCCGGTGCTTGAAGAGCTCGAGGCCTTCATGAAGCTCGAGGCCGCGATTCGCGAGCGGGGGGCGTCCCCGAGCGAAGACGAGGCGGCGCGCCTGCGCGAGCTGCACGATCGGCTGGTCGAGCTGTCGGGTGCGCTTCTCGAGGAGCGGGCGATCGACGATCTTTCCGATGCAGACGCGGAGCGGATGTTCGCGCGTTCGGTGCTGATGGTCGTGCGTCTGCGGGCAGCCGTGCTCGGCGAGTCGGAGACGCTGTATCTCGACACCTTCGAGTCCGATACGCTCCGACGGTACGAGCCCGATTTCACGGGGAGCGAGGAGCAGTCCCGCCGGATCCGTGGCGCCCTCGAGCGTGCGCTCGATCTCGACGCGAGCGAGCTCGCGGCGGTGGAGGCTTCGGTGGATCGCGATCTCGAGGACGCTCGCCGCAAGCACGCCGTCGTCGCGGCCATCCGAGACGAGTTCGGGCTGCACCGCGTGGCGCCGGATCTCTCGAGCCGCGTGTTTCGGCTGTTCCAGGAGCTGTATCCGGAGGCGCCGTTCCTCGAGGGCGAGGTCGAGCTCATCCTGACCGCGACCGTCCTGTTCTTTTGTGTTCCGTACCGAGAAACCGAGATCGACGCCCCGAGGTGGGAGACGCTCGGCGACGACGAGCGCCGCCGCGCGAGTGCGTTCCTGGAGCGCCTCGAGAAGTCGCGCGTTTCGCAGCTCGCCCACTTCCCGGTCTTCGGATGCTTCCGTGGTGACGCGGTCGATCCGGATCTGGTCCGGCGGATCGCGGAACGGTCGAGCCTGTCCGAGATCGCGGTATCCGAGGAACTGACGACGCTGGTCACGGTCTTGCCGACGTCCGAGGTGGACAAGTTCGTGGTCCACGACGTGTGGGGGCACGCGTGGCAGTCGGCGATGCTGCAGTTCGAGGTGATGTACCGCCAGATGGCCACGTTCGGGAAACCGCTCGGGCTCTCGGATGCCGCGACGATCGCGGACGGCCGTCGTGTGAGCTTCGGCGACTGCCTCGATGGGAAGGACGGAGGATTCGACGCGGCATTGTTCCGGGCGTTCGTCGACGCCAAGATCGCGGATCGCATCCCGGTCGTGTTCTCGGCCGCGCTTGCGGAGATCGTCGCGGACGTCGTCGAGTTCAAGCTCATCGCGGCGCGTCCCGAATGCGAGGAGCTGCTCCCGAGCTCGAGCCTCTTCCGCTCGTTCCCCGCGAAGCTCGATCTCATGCTGCAGGATCTGTCGCTGTACTTCGGGATCGCCGTCCGGGTCTTCGATCGCTTTACCGAGGAGGAAGCGAGCGGGCCGGCCCAGGAAGAGGCGGCCCGGGAGTGGAGGGCGCTCGCCCGGGGATACTACGCGCCGCGGCTCGAGTGGAGCGTCCACGAAGACGGAAGCCTTCGCGTCAACGCCTACTGCCGGCTCGCCCTGAACGTGCTGTCGATGCATCGGGCGATGCTGCGGGCGTACGAGGAGGTGTCGCGAGAGCCTTCCGGGACGCTCCCGCTGGCGGGCTTCCGGGATCTCCTGGTGCTCGGCGTCTCGGTCTTCTTCGAGGCCGACCGCCGACGGAATTTGTGGCGCATCGACGAGTACCTGAGCACCCGCTTCGTGCCGCTCTGCCGTCGGATGGCGGCCGCGGATCGGGCGTGATCGCCCGGTTAACTTTTCGTTGGTGCCGCCAAGATCAATGAATTATCCTCTACGCCGGGCATAGATTCCACACATCTGAGCGGAGATCCCGCCGGTCCTCCAGGGCGAATTTTCCGCGCTCCGACGGGCGCATTCGTCGTGTCGAGGGGAGGTGGCTCGGGAAGCAAAAGGAGCTGCGACCGATGAGGCATGTCCCAGTTGCTCTCGTTCTTTTCTGTCTGTTCATTCTCTCTCCGGCTGCCCAGGCGCAGCAGGACTTCGGGAAGCTGGTCGGTCCGGCGCAGGTCGGCCCGGTCCAGTCGGGACGGACGCTGACGGTTCCCTTCATCACCTGGGGGGGAGATGTCGCGACGTTCCACGCGAACGGTGGACTGAAGACGAAGTCCGGAACGATCTTCGCCGGCCACGGGCTCGACCTTTCCCTGAAGGCGGGCGACGACTTCGTCGGTCAGGTGCGGGACTACATGTCGGGGAAGACGCCGTTCCTACGAGGGACGCTGCGTATGCTCGCCATGGCTTCCGGAGTGCTCGGGTCCGATCCGCGCACGCAGCCGGTCGTCATTCTGCAGATGACCTGGTCCGCCGGCGACCACATGGTCTCGCGTGACCACGTCCGTACGCTCGATCAGCTCAAGGGCAAGAAGGTCGTCATGCAGCGCGGAGGCCCGCACGTCGGCATGGTCGATGACGTGCTGCGTACGGCGGGACTTTCCTGGTCGGATATCAACGTGATCTGGGTCGATGACCTCACGGGAGACAACGGCCCGGCGGCCCGGTTCCGCAAGGATAAGTCGATCGACGCCTGCTGCGTCATCACTCCTGACATGTTCGGGCTCACGGGCGGTCCCGACGCGACGGGTACGGGGGCCGAGGGCACCGTGAAGGGCGCTCGCGTGCTCGTCTCGACCACGAACATGAAGCGTTCGATCGCCGACGTCTACGCCGTGCGCAAGGACTGGTTCGACAGCAACCGTGCGACGGTCGAGAAGTTCGTCGCCGGATACCTGAAGGCGAGCGAAGAGATGCTCGCGATGCGCGCTCGTTACGAGGCCGGCGGCGACGCGGCGTACATGAAGGTCCTCAAGATGACGCAGCAGATCTACGGCGAGGACGTGATCCCGACGCTCGAGATCGACGCGCACGGGCTCATCGCGGACTGCCGCTACGTCGGTCTTCCGGGTAACCGCGCCTTCTTCGAGCTCCAGAACAACGACAACGGCTTCGAGCGAAAGCAGGCGAAGGCGCTCGATATGGCGGTCGGGCAGCGTTACGCCAGCTCGCGACGGCCGTTCCTGGCGCCGTCCTTCGACTACGCGCGATTGACGTCGATCGGCAAACTGACATCGGCGGGGGAATCGAGCGGCGGGTCGGCGTCGGCCGAGGTCGACATCGAGTTCGATCCGACGATGGAGCTCGACGACCAGACGATCTACGCGTTCACGATCAGCTTCGAGCCGAACCAGAACACGTTCCCCGCGAGCCGGTACGGCGCGGACTTCAAGCGCGCGCTCGAGGGGGCGAACCTCTTCGGCAACTCGCTGATCGTCGTGCGCGGGCATTCGGATCCGATCAAGACGCTCTCGCAGCTGGTTCGCGCGGGCCTCGAGAAGGGAATCCTGAAGCAGTCGGGGTCGCCCGGGAACTACCGTTACTTCTTCAAGGGGGCGCCGCTCGACATCACGAATACGTCCGAGATCGTCCGGCTGATCGAGTCCGGATCGTTCGACGGGTCGAAGTACAACCCGCGCGAGACGATGCAGGCCGCGCTGAACCTCTCGAGAACGCGCGCCGAGGCCGTGCGTGACGCACTGATCGCCTACGCCTCGAGCCAGCAGATCGAGCTCAACGAAAAGCAGTTTCGCCCGGTCGGGGCGGGCATCACCGAGCCGCTGATCGCCAAGCCGCGGAACCTCGACGAAGCCAAGCAGAACATGCGCGTCGAGTTCCGCATCATCAAGGTCGAAGCCGAGGCGGTCAGCCCGGGAGACTTCGACTTCTGAGCCGTTCAGACTTCGAGCGGATTCCACGGACCGAGAAGCGAGGACGGAACATGAACCCACATCACAGAGACCATGAGCGCCCACCGAGGGGCACCGGACGGCAAACGCCGTTCGTCGTCGGCGCTTCGCTGGCTGTGCTCACGCTCCTCTTCTTCACGAGCGTGAGCTTCGCGGAGCAGGGCGACTATCCGGACAATGTCGTGGTCATCCTCGACGCGTCGGGATCGATGAAGGAACCGATGTCGTCGACGGGCACGAAGAAGATGGATGCGGCGAAGGAAGCGCTGCTCGGCGTCATCGAGACCATTCCTCCGTCGACCCAGGTCGGTCTTCTCGTCTTCAGTGCGAGGAACATGAAGAGCGGCTGGGCGTACGAGCTCGGGACCGTCGACGTCGAGCGGCTCGAGAACGCGATCCGACGGCCCGCCCCGGGAGGGCGCACGCCTCTCGGCAAGTACCTCAAGATCGGTGCCGACGCGCTCCTGAAGCAGCGCGAGGAACAGTTCGGGTACGGGACGTTCCGCCTGCTCGTCGTGACCGACGGTGAGGCGAGCGACCCGAGCCTGGTCGACGGATACCTTCCGGATATTCTTTCGCGCGGAATCACCATCGACGCGATCGGGGTCGACATGACGTCCGATCACGCGCTGGCGACGCGCGTGCACAGCTATCGACGGGCCGATGATCCGCAATCGCTGAAACAGGCCGTGTCCGAGGTGTTCGCGGAGGTCTCGAGCGGCGGCGCGGATTCGTCCGGCGACGACACGTTCGAGCTGCTCGCGGGCATTCCGACGGACATGGCCGAGGCGATGCTCGTCGCGCTGCGTTCTTCGGGCAATCATCCGATCGGTCAGTCGGGTCGGCGAAGCTCGGAGTCGGG
>CAZQZX010000308.1:6128-6367 GCA_964597885.1 uncultured Planctomycetota bacterium | reverse complement strand
GCAGGTGAGATGCGGGAAGAGGCCGCCCTCCTGGATGACGTAGCCCATGCGCAGGCGTTGCGCCGCGAGCCGTCCCGGCGAGAGCGGTTGCCCCTCGAACTCGAGGCGGCCGTGATCGGGCGTGATCAGGCCGACGAGAAGGCGCAGCAGGGTCGACTTGCCGCAACCGCTCGGACCGAGCAGCACGACCGTCTTCCCGGCGGGGACATCGAGATCGATGCCCGCGAGCGCCGCGGTGT
>CAZQZX010000308.1:0-6118 GCA_964597885.1 uncultured Planctomycetota bacterium | reverse complement strand
GCGAACCTGTCGCAGGCGAAACACCGGTTTCTCAGCCGTCGAGGGACTCATCGAGGAATTGCCGTGTCTCCTTCTCGACGCGATCGGCCTCGTCGATCAAAGCGCCGAGCCGCGAGCGGATGTCCGCGACCCAGCTCGAGTCGGTGATCGAGCCGAGGTTGATCTTGACATTGTAGACGGCCCCGTGCAGCCCGGCCCGCCCCATCAGCACGCCAACACCCGCATCGGTCAGCGACGCTTCGAGGCCGATGCGCGCCACCTCGGCCGCGAGCCGGATCGTCTCGAGGCACAGCTCGGCCGTGCGCAGCGGAACCTCGGTCGCCGTCTTGTAGCCGGCCTGGATCGCCTCGTCGCGCGCCTTCGCCTCCTCGGGCGTCGCCTTCGGAAGGCGCATCGCCGTCAGCACGTCGTTGAACGCGTCGGTGTCGGCATCGATGGCGCGCAGCAGGTCATCCTTCACGCGCTGGGCATCGACGGCGATGCGCTCGAGCGTCTCGTGATCGTCCCGCCGCGACGGCTTCGTGTGCGTCAGGTTGCCCACCATCGAGGTGAGCCCGGCCGCGAGTGAACCGGCCAGCGCCGCGACCGATCCGCCTCCCGGGGCCGGCGACACGCGCGAGACCTCGTCGACGAAGTCGTTCACGCGCATCGACGCGAGCGTCCCGTCCGTCGAGGGCATTCCGAGGACGCGCTTCTCGGCGTCGAAGTCCCCGATGTCGCGCAGGCCGAGCGACTGCACCGCCGCCTCCACCCGATCGACGACCGGCACGCCGCGCGAGCTTCCCTGCTTGGCGAGGTAGAAGTCGGCCGTCTCACTCAGGGCCTCCCACGGGATCAGGCCCACGACTTCCGAGCCCGTCACCAGCAACCCGCGATCGGCCGCAAGCCGACGACATTCCTCGAGGACGTCGTGCGTCTGAGTCACGCGGAAGTTCGTGAGGTTGATCGAGATCTGCGCCCGACCGTACTCGGGGATCACCCACCCCACGGCACGACACTCCTTGAAGGTGCCGCGCTTCATGACGTTCTTGCCCTCGAGATCCCCGAGATCACGCCCGAAGAACGCCAGCTCCTCGTGCAGATCGAGGCCGTGATCCTTGTAGTGGGCGGCAAGCGCATCGAGGCTCGGGAACACCTCACCGGTGAGCCCGCTCGGCCATTCGTTCGCGGAGGGTCGGTACTTCAGGAGTCGACCGCTGCGGTAGTAGCCGTCGTGCTGATCGATGCGGTAGGCCCGCCCCTTCTCCCGAATCTCGAACGCGAGGTCCGAAGCCTGATCTTTATGGACGGTGTTGAGACTGACGTTGTAGGCGATCAGGAACTCGCGTGCGCCGACGGTGACGACTCCCGTCCGCGGCAGGAACTCGGCGGGACCGAAGTCCGGCGCCCACTCCGGCTTGGCGAGCTTCTCGGGAAGCGCCTCGTACTCGCCGGCGCGCACCACCGCGAGCGACCGCCGCTCGGGCACGCGCGCCGCCTGGTCGTACAGGTAAACGGGAATCCCGAGCTCTGCACCGATCCGCGATCCGACGACGCCCGCGAGCTCGATGCAGTCCTGCATGGTGACGCCGGCCACGGGAACGAACGGGCAGACGTCGGTCGCGCCGTGCCGCGCGTGCGCGCCCTGATGGACCGACATGTCGATGAGCTCGGCCGCGCGCCCGACGAGCCGAACCGCGCCTTCCGCAACGGCCTCGGGCTCGCCGACGAACGTGATCACGGTTCGGTTGGTGTCCTGGCCCGGATCGACGTCGAGGACCTCCACGCCGTCCACCGACGCCGCCGCCTCCACGATCCGGTCGATTCGCGCCCGGTCCCGCCCCTCCGAGATATTCGGCACGCACTCGACGATTCGCTCGCTCATCTCCCGCTCCGCTGGCTCGTGGTTGGGTCGGACCGGACCGACCGGATCAGCGGGAAGCCGCCACGGCCGCCCGGAGCGGCAGTTAACCATCGGTGCCCTTCGGTGTCGATCCGGGCGCGCGGCGGGACCCGCAGTTCCGTCTGGGCGGCGGGGAGGAAAAAGCGAGAATCTTCGCGGGGGTTTCGCGAATGAAGCCCCGCGAGGTCGCGGGCCGGGCCCGAGGTGCCTTCGAGGGAAGCTAGAATGCGGGCTGCACGAGTGGTCGTGGTCGCCGGATCGAAGCGAACCGTGTGAGGACATGCTGATGCTGCTGGGAACCGAGTGGTACGACGTCATCCATCACCCCGGGACGATCTGGGCCATCGTGGCCATCATCGGGATCATCTCGTACACGATTCTCAGCGTGACGCGCATGCACCACGTTCACCGCGAGCGCCTCGCGATGATCGAGCGCGGGATGAACCCCGACACCGATCGTCACGCCTGATCCCGCGCGGGGCCCACGGCAAGGCCTTTCGAGGCCCCCTGGCCGGCCGCGGTCGTCCTCGAGGGGGCGAGGACGCGCCGCGGCGACCTTGGAGTCAAATCCGTTTCGATCGCGGAATCGGGGCCCGTCATCCGAGCCCCCCTCATCCGAGCAGGGCGTCGAGCTTCTGGGCGAGAGCCGGCTTCGGCGCGGCGCCCGTCACTCGCTCCACGACCTCGCCATTCTTCACGAACAGCAGCGTCGGGATCGACCGTACCTCGTAGCGATTGGCCACCTCGGGGTTGGCCTCCACGTCGACCTTCCCGACCCGAACGCGCCCCTCGTATTCGGCGGCGAGCTCGTCGAGGACGGGCGAGAGCGCCACACAGGGGCCACACCAGTCCGCGTAGAAGTCGACCAGGACCGGGACGTCGCTCGAGAGCACGTCTTGGTCGAAGGTGCTGTCGGTGAACTTCAGGGTGCTTCCGCTCGTGCCTTGCATGGTTGCCTCCGTCTCGATCGCGCGTGATTGCGCGGGTTTCGTCTCTTCGACCCGGCCTTCCCGGGCCTCACGCGAACTTGGATGACCGCCCGGTCCGGGGGTTACATCAGGAGGGCTCCGGAAGGAGTCGAATTTTGCCGAAAGCGAAGGGGTATGCGGGCGTATGTTCCGCGACCCGCTGCCGGAAGCGCCCCCTTCGCCTACGAAGGGCGCAAAACGTACACTTCCGGCGGGTTTCGGGGCCGCGAAGGGCCGGAAGTCGAACGTCATCACGGGAGAGAAGAGCCGCCTATGGACCTCGCACTCGAGCTCCGGAACATCACCAAGATGTTCGGAGACTTCAAGGCGGTGGACGATGTGAGCCTCGAGATCCCTCAGGGCTGCATCTACGGATTCCTCGGTCCGAACGGATCCGGGAAGACCACCACCATCCGCATCATCCTCGAGATCATCAAGCCGACCGAGGGATCGGTCTCGATCCTCGGCGCCCCCTCGGCCCTGCAGGTGCGCGACCGCATCGGCTACCTCCCCGAGGAAAAGGGCCTCTACAAGAAGATGAAGGCCTGGTCGGTCATCGCCTACTTCGCGACGCTGAAGGGCATGGACCGCAAGACCGCCAAGAAGCAGGCGTTCGCCCTTCTCGAGCGGTACGGCCTGAAGGGATTCGCCGAAGCGCGCACCGAGGCCCTCAGCAAGGGCATGGGCCAGAAGGTCCAGGTGCTGGCGTCGATCGCGCACGACCCCGAGTTCGTCATCCTCGACGAGCCGTTCTCCGGGCTCGATCCCGTGAACCAGGAAGTGCTCGAAGAAGTCATCCGCGACATGGCCGAGCGCAAGAAGACGATCCTCTTCTCGACGCACGTCATGCAGCACGCCGAGCGCATCTGCGACCGGATCCTTCTCGTCTCGAAGGGCAAGAAGATCTTCGACGGCACGATCCCCGAGGCGAGGCGCCAGGTGCCCCGCCGCGTCATGATCGAGACGACGGACGACATCTCGCCGCTCGAGTCGATCCCGGACGTCGTCAAGATCGCGCGACCCGAGATCGGAGCCGACGACCCGAACAAGTGGGAGCTCCAGGTGAAGGACGGCTCCGACTCGCAGGCGATCCTCGAAGCCTGCTTCCAGAACAAGATTCGCCTGAGCCAGTTCGACCATACCGAGCCGTCGCTGCACGACGTGTTCGTGACCCTGGTCGGCCCGGAAGCGAGGGAGGCCGCCGTCCGATGAAATACGCCCTGCTCGTCGCGCTTCGCGAATACGCCGAGAACGCCAAGACCAAGGGCTTCTGGATCGGCCTGTTGATCCTGCCGTTCTTCATCGTCCTCGGCATCCAGGTGCCGAAGATCCTCAAGAAGGCGACCCCCACGCGCTACTTCGTCATGGTCGACCAGTCGGGCGACTACGGCGAGATCCTCGATCGCACGCTGGTGCGCTACCAGACGCGAAAGAAGCTCGAGGAATTCGAGAAGTACATGGCCAAGAACATGGATCAGGCCAAGTTCCCGATGTCGGACAACAAGATCGACCTCGAGAACATGCCCGCGATCGAGATGGACGCGTCGGGCATGTTCGACCAGGAGAAGATGGCCGAGGAGATGGTCGGGCAGGTGCTCGAGGACCTCGGGCAGATCGACGCTCTTTCCTCCGAAGCCGGCTGGAATGCGTGGGTCACCAGTCGATCGATGTTCCTGAAGGATGATGCCCCCGAGTTCGAAGAGCCCAAGGCGCGCTTCCAGGCCATCGGCCTTCCCGACGGGATCTCCGAAGAGGCCCCGCCCGAAGAGATCATCGAAGCCCTGAAGCCCTACCTGGTCGGGTCGGAGCAGATCGAGATCGACGGGAGCAAAAAGTCACTCTTCGCCGCGCTCGTAATCCCCGAGAACCCGAAGATCGTGCAGGTGTCGATGCCGATCGCGAACATGGGCCAGACCGGCGCCGTCGAGTACTGGTCCGCCAACCTCGCCGACAACGACCTGCGCAACGAGATTCGCAGCGCCCTGAACACCGAGATCCGCCGCCGGGCCTACGCCGATCGCGGCGTGAAGCCCGAGACGGTCAAGGAGGTCGAGAAGACCCGCGTCGAGTTCACCTCCAAGAACCCCAAGAAGAAAAAGGGCAAGGAAGAGGTGAGCGTCGCGGACCAGATCCGCCAGTGGGCGCCGGTCGGGTTCGTGTACCTGCTGTTCATCGCCATCATGACGGTGACGCAGATGCTCCTCAACAACACCATCGAGGAGAAATCGAACCGCATCATCGAGGTCCTCTTATCCTCGGTGACACCCGGCGAGCTCATGATGGGCAAGTTACTCGGGATCGCCGCCATCGGCATGACGATGACCGGCGTATGGATCCTGTCGCTCTTCGCGGTGCACTCGTTCTACAAGAGTCCCGAGATGGAGTTCTTCGCGCAGATCTTCGACGTGCTGAAGACATCCAACTTGCTTCCGTCGTTCGCCGTGTACTTCCTGCTCGGGTACCTGTTCTACGCGGGGATCTTCCTCTCGATCGGAAGCCTGTGCAACACGATCAAGGACGCGCAGAACTTCATGGGCCCCGTGATGGTCGTCATGATGGTTCCGCTCTTCACGATGATGTTCATCCCGAGGGATCCGAACGGGACCCTCGCGACGTTCCTCTCGTGGATCCCGCTGTACACGCCCTTCATCATGATGAACCGCGCGGCGGCCGATCCTCCGATGTTCGACCTCGTCGGAACCCTCATCCTGATGATCGTTTCGGCGGCCGGAATGCTCTGGCTTTCGGGCCGGATCTTCCGCATCGGGATCCTCCGCACCGGGCAGCCGCCGAAGCTCATGGAGCTGATTCGCTGGCTGCGGGGCTGACGGCGCTCTATACTGTGCCGCGATCCACTTGTGCCGAAACCCGTGGAGCCGGCATCGCCCTCGGGGAGCCTACGGCCGCGAACGCTCGCGGCCGCTCCCCGCAGATCGATGAAGGGCGGCGGTTCCGGATCGGCCGACAGAGGAACTCATGAGCGATCAAAAAGAGCCCGGCTCGGGAAGCGAAGGACGCGAGCCCAAGCCGAATCCCCAGTCTTCGAGCGGTAGTGGCGGATCTTCCGGCGGAAGTGGCGGATCCGGTGGCGGGAGCGGCTCGGGTGGCGGCCCGTCCGGCGTACCTAGGCTGGTCCAGACCAGTTCGCCGGATTCCTCTGACGGTGCCGAAGGGATGCAGAAATCTTCCGGCGGCGTCATGTCCGGGTGGGCAGGTATGTAGGCGCACTTGCCGTCGCCCCCGAAGCGCCAGCCGTGATAGCAGCAGC
>CAZQZX010000307.1:0-6389 GCA_964597885.1 uncultured Planctomycetota bacterium | reverse complement strand
AAAGACTAATGTTCTGAATACGGTGGTAATAACGAGTATTCCAATTAGTATGGAAAAATATGCTCCAGTAGTTATTGCAAATTTGGCTGGTAAATTTAAATGCTCATAGGAATTACTTTTCGCTTCTTTATGGAAGAATATCTGGCCTTGGCTTGGAAGATTGGGCTTCTAATGACGCCCACGGCTTTGAACTACGACTTCATTGAGCTTGCGTATCCTGCGCCAGCACACGCTAAGCTATACGAAACCCTATTTCACTGCCCGGTGCATTTTGGTCGAGAACAAAACCGCATCCGAGTGGGATACCCAGCATTGGATGATCCTCTTGAAACTCGTGATGAGCACATGTTTGATATTTACCGAAACTACTGCGAGCGCCAAAGTAAGCGCTTAGTAGAGCACCACCGCCACTCGGACCGAGACGGCGACGTGCACTCGCCGACGCGTGAAGGATTCCTGTGGAGCCACATGCTGTGGTTCATGGCCAAGGGGAACTTCGCGACCGACGAAGCCGTCATCAAGGACTTCGCCAAGTACGGAGAGCTCCGCTGGCTCGATCGCTTCGATCTCGTCGTGCCGATCGCGCTCGCCGTCGGCCTGTTCGGCCTCGGTGCGCTTCTCGAAGCGGTCGCTCCCGGACTCGGCACGAACGGCTGGCAGCTTCTGGTGTGGGGCTTCTTCATCTCGACCGTCGCCGTCTCGCACGCGACGTACACGATCAACAGTCTCGCGCACGTGTTCGGCCGGCCGCGCTATCGCACCCGCGACACGATCAACAACAACTTCGTCTGCGCGATCCTCACGCTCGGCGAAGGCTGGCACAACAACCACCATCACTACTGCGCGTCCACTCGCCAGGGCTTCTTCTGGTGGGAAGTCGACCTCACGTACTACACCCTCTGGACGATGTCCAAGCTCGGCATGGTGTGGGACCTGAAGCCGGTGCCGGCCCACGCGAAGTACGCGCATCGCGACGAGTCCGCGCCGGTCTGATCCGCCGGCCGGATCCACCGGCCGGCACGCCCCTCGAGCCCGAAAACCGGGGACGAGACCGCGGCCCGATCAGCTGCTACAATCCTCCGCGAAGGAAGCCGAAGAAGAGGACGTTTCTCGCTCGAACCCTCACACGAGGACACTCGATGGAAACGATCGAGGAGCTCTACAACAAAGCCAGCGAGGCGCAGGAAGACGGCCGCTACGGGCGTGCTCTGCACTACCTCAAGCGTGCGCTCCAGCTCGACACGGGCAACCCCACGACGTGGCTGCTTCTCGCGAACGTCCAGCTCGACTCGGGCGCTTTCGAGGCGTCGATCGTTTCCTTCGCGAGCGCGATCCGACTCGACGAGCGATCCGCGACCGCGCACAACGGAATCGGCCGCGCCTACTACGAGCTGCGCCGATACGACGACGCCGAAGCCGCGTTCCGCAAGAGCGTGCGCCTGCAGCCGAACGCACCCGAGAATCACATCCAGCTCGGTGTCGTGCTGAGCTCGCTCCATCGAAACGACGAGGCGATCGAGTGCTACCGGCACGCGCTGCGCCTCCGCAACATCGTGCCCGAGTACTCCTACGAGGACACGTACTACAACCTCGGCATCGAGTACAAGCTCAAGGAGAACGTCGAGCTCGCCTCGCGCATGTTCAAGAAGGCGATCGAGATCGACCCGAGCTTCGCCGAGGCGTACCGCGAGCTCGGATGGGTCGAGTTCGCGCGCAAGAACAACGGCGCGGCGAGGCGTCAGCTCTCGCGCGCCGCCGAGCTCGACGACGGCGACTTCTGGACGCACCTCTACCTCGCCATCGTCGCGTGGAGCGAGTTCGAAGAGGACGAGGCCGAACAGGCCTACGTGCGCGCGTGCGATCGGGCGCCGCACGATCCGCTCCCGTACACGTGCCTCGGCGAGTTCTACATGGAGATCGACCGCTTCGACGAGGCCGAGAATCGTTTCCTCGAGGCGATCGAGATCGATCCCGTCGATCCCGAGCCGGCGTTCCACTATGGCGAGTTCCTCGTCGAAGCCGAACGCCACGACGAGGCACGCGAGTGGCTCCACAAGACCATCGATCTCGACGCGAGTCACATCGAGGCGCGGGAGCTCCTCGATCGCATCGGGGACGCGGTCGACGGCGGCGAGAAGCCCGGCCCTGCGGCGTAGGGTCGCCCTCTAGCGCTTGTTCAGCGACCAGTCGTAGTCGACGAACGTCACGCTCACCTTCTCGCGCTCGAGGAACGCCTTCGTCTCGGGGTCGGCGTAGCGCCCGATGAAATTCAGCACGCCCTTGTTCGAGCCGCCGAAGTCGTCCTTGTACCAGGAGAAGATCTTCGACGCGCGGAACACCTTCCGGCCCCGGTCGAGCTCGTTCTTGCGCTTGCCCTTCTTGGTGAGGCCGACGTTGATCCATCGGCGGCACTCTTCATCGAGCTGCGTATCGAGTCGCTCGCCCGTGAAGGCCTCGGGACGGAGCCGCGGGCACGAGGACGCCCCGCAGACCACGGCCGCGTGGATCCGATTGTCGGTGAACCGCTTGCGCAGGTTGCCGTGCTCGATGTTGTCGAGAGAGCGAACCTTCCCGGCCACGCGGTACTTCTCGATCTTGAAGAGGTTCGTGCCGACGCCCAGGAACGACCGGCGCGGAACCTCGCCCGGGAGCTTCTTGTCGAGGAGCAGCTGGATGCAGACGGCGTTGTAGGCGTTGATCCAGAAGGCGATCTGCTCTTTCGTGCCGAGCGCGCTGACGTCGACGTCCTCGAGCGATGCCAGGTAGGCCCGCAGGTCGGCCGCTCCCCCGCGCTTCAGCCCCTCGTAGTCGACCCAGCCGTCCTCGCTCACGTAGCGCTTCAGGATCTTGTCGAAGGCGTCGTGCGAGAAGGTCGACGCGCCGGACGCGGCTCCCGCCGGCCCCGCGAGGGAAAAACTCGCGAGGGCGAGGATCCAGGCGCCGACGACAAGGTGTCTCATGAGGTTCATCGGTCTCTCCGGTCGGTCTCGAGGTCGTGGGTGGCTTCGTCCGGCCGCGCACAACGAGCGTTCCCTCGGCCTATTCGACGGTTCTCGGACGGCGGATCCGAGCTCGACCTTGATACCGGCGAAGGGTGTTGCTATCTATCGAGGTAGACCCAGCTTACTTTTGCTGCGAGGCCTGCCGTGAGCAAAGACGTCCCGATGACCCGCGAAGAGCTGACCGAACGCCATTTCCTGGAGATGCGCTGCCGGGTTCTCGATCTCGCGGCCGCCATGGATCGGCTCGACCGGGCCGGTGCTCCGGACGACGCCGACACCCGCCTCGCGCAGCTCCGGCGGGCGATCGACATCCTGAGCGAGAACGATGCCGGTCGCGCCGAGCGCGTGCAGCTCGCGTTCTCGCGCGAGTACGACCCCGACTGGATGAGCAAGCGGTAGCGAACACCCCCGCCCTTCGGAACAGGAGACGGCCTTGGACTACATCGATCCGCACAACCACATGGTGTCGCGCACGACGGACGACTACGAGAACCTCGCGCGCGGCGGATGCGTGGCCATCTCCGAGCCCGCGTTCTGGGCCGGCTACGACCGCGGATCGGCCGAAGGCTTCCGCGATTACTTCCGACACCTCACCGAGGTCGAGCCGAAGCGCGCCGCCGGCTACGGCATCCAGCACTACTGCTGGATGTGCATCAACGCGAAGGAAGCCGAAGACGTTTCGCTCGCGCGTGACGTGATCGCGATTCTGCCGGACTTCCTCGATCACCCGAACGTGCTTGGCGTCGGCGAGATCGGACTCAACAAGAACACGCCCAACGAGTGCCTCATCTTCGAGGAGCAGCTCGCGATGGCGATCGAGCGCGACGAGCTCGTGCTCATCCACACTCCGCACCTCGAGGACAAGCACCAGGGTACCCGCATGATCCTCGACATGCTGAAGGCCCACAACGCGAATCCCGACCGCGTCCTCGTCGACCACGTCGAGGAGCACACCGTGCGCCACGTCCTCGACGCCGGCTTCTGGTGCGGGATGACCCTCTACCCGATCACCAAGTGCACCCCGTCGCGGGCCACCGACATCATCGAGATGTACGGCCGGGACCGGATCACGGTGAACTCGGCCGGCGACTGGGGCCCGAGCAACCCGCTCGCGGTCCAGGACTTCATCGTCGAGATGCGGGCGCGCGGCCACGCCGAGGACCGGATCCGGAAGGTCGTCTACGAGAACCCGATGTCGTTCTTCTCGCAGTGCAAGCGGTTCTCGTTCGCCGCCCGCACGTAGATCCGGGTGACGACTTCCTACCGGCGATTCGATACGCGATACTGAAGCGTGTCGGAGCGGCCGTGTGGGCGAGGCTCCGGAAGCGAAATCTCGAGAATCGGGCCCCAGACCACGCTCCATGACCGTCTCCCCGCTGCTGTACTACCGCACCTTCGCGGCGAAGGATGTCTTCGACGTCGAGGAGATGATCACCGGATTCGGGCATCCGCAGTGGGACGCGATGCACGCACCGGCCCGATCCACCGCAGCGGCGGTTCGACGCCTGCAGGCCGCGGGGGCCATCCTTTCGGGCAAGACCGTCTGCGATCAGTTCGCCTTCGGCCTGACCGGCGAGAATCCCGCCTACGGGACGCCGGTCAACCCGCGCGCGCCCGATCGCGTCCCTGGCGGCTCCTCGGCGGGATCGGCCTCGGTCACGGCCTCGCGCATCGTCAACTTCGCGATCGGCACCGACACCGGGGGCTCGGTACGCGTGCCGGCGGCGTACTGCGGCATCTTCGGATTCCGTCCGACCCACGGCCGCGTCTCCATGGACGGCTGCCTGCCGCTCGCCCCGACGCTCGACACCGTGGGATGGTTCGCGCGCTCGGGCGACATGCTGCGGCGCGTCGGCAAGGTGCTCCTCGACGACGCCACGGTCGACGTGACACCGAAGCGACTCCTCATCGCGACGGACGCCTTCGAGCAAGCCGACCCCGACGTCGTCCTGACCATCCAGGCCCGCATCCGCGTCGTCGAAGTGGCGCTCGGCCTCCACTCCGAAGGCGCGACCATGGCACCCGACGGTCTCGAGCTGTGGCTCGACGTCTTCCGCCACGTCCAGGGCTATGAGATCTGGCGGTCACACGGCGAGTGGATCACCGAGCAAGAGCCCGCGTTCACGCCGGGCATCGCGCGCCGCATGGAGTGGTGCCGCACGATCGGAAGCGACGAGCACGCCTCGGCCGAGGACGACCGCCGCCGCATCGAAGAACGGTTCGAGACGCTCCTCGGCGACGACGCCGTCTTGCTCTTGCCGACCACGCCGACGGTCGCTCCGAGGCGAGATCGCGATCGCGACTCCGAGGACGAAGAAACGCGCACGCGAACGCTCTCGCTCACGAGCGGCGCCTCGCTGACGGGTCTTCCGCAGGTGACCATTCCCGCCGGCATCGCGGAAGACGCGCCGGTCGGACTCTCGCTGATCGCGCCCCGCGGAGCCGACGAGCTGCTGCTCGAGCTGGCCACGCGTATCGAGCCGCGCTGAGCCGGCGACGACTCAGACGAAAGGACACGACCCTCATGAAGAGCATCACCACCGACGAAGCGCCGGCGGCAGGCGGACACTACTCGCAGGCCCTGGTCCACGACGGGCTCGTCTACGTCTCAGGGCAACTGCCGATCGATCCGGCGTCGGGCGAGAAGATCACCGGGCCGATCGAAGAGCAGACCGAGCGCACGCTCGCGAATCTCGACGCGATCCTGCGTGCCGCCGGAAGCGACCGCGATCACGTGCTGAAGGTGACCGTCTACGTCTCGGACATCGCCCACTGGGGCAGCGTGAACGAGGTGTACGCCCGGTTCTTCGGCGAGCACCGCCCGGCCCGCGCGATCGTCCCGACGCGCGACCTGCACTTCGGCCTGCAGATCGAGATCGACGCGATCGCTGCGGTACGGGGGTGAGCCGCTCGGGCGTGATCGCTACTCGACTCCGATCGTCGCCTTCAGGATCATCAGCTCTTCGGTCGTTCGACCCGAGCTCGATCCACAGCCTTCGAGGGCGTCGAGCGTGGCTTCACCGTCGACGATCGTTCCGAAGATCGTGTGGTTGTCGTCGAGGTGCGGCGTCGCCGTGAACGTGATGAAGAACTGGCTTCCGTCGGTGCCGGGGCCCGCGTTCGCCATGCTGAGAAGCCCTCGCTGCGTGTGACGGAGCGACGGGCTGAACTCGCCGTCGTAGCGATAACCCGGACCACCCGTACCGGTACCGTGCGGGCATCCGCCCTGCGCCATGAACCCCCCGATGACGCGGTGGAACGAGAGGTTGTCGTAGAAGCCGATGAGCGTCAGGAAGATCGTGCTCGACGCATGCATCGGCGCGACGTCCGGATGCAGCTCGAACGTCATGGCGGTCTTCGACGACGGGAGCGGCCCGGCGCTCCACG
>CAZQZX010000306.1:0-6434 GCA_964597885.1 uncultured Planctomycetota bacterium | reverse complement strand
GGCTCGATGCCGAGTACTCGGTCATGGGGCGCGTCGCGCGGCACATCTGGGCCGTGGCGATGCGCGAGAAGTACGGCGCGTCGGAGAAGAGCCAGAAGCTCAAGTATCACATCCAGACGTCCGGCCGTTCGCTGCACGCGCAGGAGATCGCCTTCAACGATATCCGAACGACGCTGCAGGCGCTCCTCGCGATCTACGACAACTGCAACAGCCTGCACACGAACGCCTACGACGAGGCGATCACGACGCCGACCGAAGAGTCGGTGCGTCGCGCCGTCGCGATCCAGCTGATCGTGAATCACGAGTTCGGCGTCGCGAAGAACGAGAACCCGAACCAGGGCTCGTTCCTGATCGATGAGCTCACCGATCTCGTCGAAGAAGCCGTGCTGCTCGAATTCGAGCGCATTTCGGAGCGTGGCGGGGTGCTCGGTGCGATGGAGCGCATGTACCAGCGCAGCAAGATCCAGGAGGAGAGCCTCTACTACGAGAACCTCAAGCACACCGGCGAGCTGCCGCTGATCGGCGTGAACACGTTCACCGTGCCGGGAGTCGAGAGCGAGGAGACGACGCTCGAGCTGATTCGTTCGAGCGAGGAGGAGAAGGAAGACCAGCTCTCGAGGCTCCAGGACTTCCAGGGACGCCACACGGATCGCTCCGAGGCCGCGATCGCCTCGCTGAAGCAGGCCGCGATCCGCGGCGAGAACATCTTCGGGGAGCTCCTGCGCGCGGTCGAGACGCTGTCGCTCGGTCAGATCACGCGTGCGCTCTACGAGGTCGGCGGGCAGTACCGGCGGAACATGTAACGCGCGGTTCGACCCGTAGCCGAATTACTTCGACGGCTCGCCTTCGTCGAACAGGCCGCCACCCGATTCGTCGGTCCCGTTGTCGAACGCGAAGGGCTCGTACTCTTCGATCTCGAGCGCCGAGCGTCCGGAGACGTTGACACTGTCCGTCGTGATGGGGCGGCTGCTGTCGTAGTGGATCATGTGCTCGCCCCCGAGGTAGCTCTCCTGGTTCTCGGAGGCTTTCTCGGCGCGCTTCTCGATCCCGTCCTTCCAGCGCTTGATCTCGTCGGAAGAGAGCTTTTCCTGGACGTACGACTGCGCGAGATCGGGACCGGCGAAGGCCTCGGCGATATTGAAGCCACCGAATCCCTTGGAGACCGCGATCGAAAGCTCGAACTCGCCTCGGTCGAACCGGTGGTTCTCGACGAGGAAGTCGAGGTTCGGGGCGTCGAGCTCCGGGTCGACGCCGACGACGTCGAGGTTGCGGATGCGCGGGATGACGCCTTGTTCGAGAGCGTACACGTTGCCGAGCGACTGCACGCCGCCGGCGGCCCCCATCGAGTGACCCATGAAGCTCTTGCCCGCGGTGATGCGCCAGTGCGGGATCCCGAAGCAGTCGGCGTACTGCCGATACAGCGCGGCTTCGGTGATACCGTTCTGCGGCGTGCTCGAGCCGTGAGCGGAGACGAAGCTCTTGTTGCGCAGACGATCCAGACCGAAGTCGCGGACCACCGTCGAGAGGACTCCGTGGAGCGCCGGGTAGTCGCCGATGCCCGGCCCCGAGATCGACTTCTTCCAGCCGTCCGAGTGACATGCGACATCGCAGACGAGCCCGCGCGCGGGCAGTCCGAGCTCGGCGGCGAGCGCCCGGTCGACGAGGAGCATCACGAACGCACCTTCACCGATGACGAATCCGAGTCGCCCCTGGCCGAACGGTCGGCTCGCGAGGCTGTGGATCGGAAGCCCGTCGGGGCCGGTCGGGAGTGCTTCGTCTCGCGCGAGCGCGTTCATCACGTCGTATCCCGTGATGGTCCACGGATACACGGCGGCGTCGCACGCTCCGACGATCGCGAAGCGTCGCTTGCCGGCTTCCATGTCTCGGAGCGCGTTGTGCAGGTTCAGCATGAACGTCGCGCACGCCCCGACATCGCTCGAGATATGACCCACGCTTCCGGTCGAGTACGCCGCGGCGAAAGCACCGGGCGTGTTCACGAGGCTGAACGGAATCTGCGTGGACTGCGGGCGATCGCCGAAGATGTGCGAGCGAACGTATCCGTAGAATCCGCGCGGGCCGACCTGACCCATCGCGGAGGCGAAGTAGATGCCGATCTGATCTTCGGGCACCCGGCTCGCGACGTCGGCGAACTCGAGCCCCGTCGACTTCATCGCGTCGTTCAGCGCCCAGAGCCCGAGCCACAGGTTGCGGGCGACCCGGCGCTTCGCCGGCCCGGGAGCGTTCTCCGGGTACGGCTGGAATCCGGAGGGGATCCCGGCCGACGTCGAGACCAGGCTGCCGCGCGTTCCCCACGCGTACATGTCGTTGCCGGTCGTGAATCGCACCGAGACTTCATCGTCCCCGGGGCCGTCCTCGATCTCCCACCCGTCCGGGAGGGGGCTCGGAAGGCTGTCGCGCTCGACGACCAGCTTGCGCGCTTGCACCTTTCGAAGCGCCGGCACGGCGTCCGCGTCGAACGGGACGCGCCGGACGAACAGGTTGGCTTTGACGTCCGCCATGTGGCGGCTCGCGAGATCGGCGGCGGTGCACGTCGATTCGTCCGACAGATCGAGGTACGAATCGGCACCGGTCTTCTTGCAGCGCTCGCGCAGACGGAGATGCTCGACGACGAGATCGGCCGGGAAGTCTTCTTTGTCGTGGACCATGGACCGGAACGCCGGAGCGTTCGGTCCTCCCCAGCGGCCGCCGGCGTCGATCCCGCCGAGGCCGACGATCACGGGCCAGCGGTTGTCCCGGCTGGCACGCAGTCTCGACGCCATGTCACCTCCGTGGATTCTCCCTAATGGGAGCGATTCGTTCGCTTCGGGAGTCCGCCCTCCCGTTGGCTTGCGCTTGCGTGGCTTCCGCTTGCGGCCGGCACCGCGCTGACTCGGCCGGACCGGCGGGAGGCTCGGCGATCCGAGGGACCCTCAGATCGGTGAAGGAGTCTATCTAAAGTGGTGGGAGCACGGAAGTCGTGGGGGAGGGAAGCGACGACCGCCGCGACGGTTGCGCCGCGGCGGTCGCCCGGGGCCCGATCCGGCCGAATAGCGGGCCCGTTGTCGTGTTGTGGGATCAGCTGATCGAGAGCAGCTCCTGGAGCGATTCGAGCAGCGCGCGATAATTGAGGTTGGCGGAAACGCGGCTGAGCACCGGCAGATCCCGCTGTTCGCCGACGAGGCCGAGGGCCACGGTGGCATGGGCGCGAGCGAGGTCGGCGGTTCCCGACTTGTCGCCGGCCACCTCGACGAGCAGATCGATGGCGGTGTGATCGCCGATCGTGCCGAGGGCGGTCGCCGCCGAGCTCTTGACGTACTCGGCGCGGGCCCTGCGAAGGACCTTCGACAGAACGGGGATCACCTGCCGATCGCCCATCAGTCCGAGAGCCGTGGCGCTGGCGCGCTGGAGCTCGGGGTCGCGAGCCTCGACGTCGACGAGGTCCCGGATCGACGCGATCGTATCGGTCGCGTTCATCATCCCGAGGGCGATGGCCGCATGTCCCCGGAGGCCGGGATCCGCGTGGCGGAGCAGCGGACGCAAATGCGGGGCCGCATCCCGATCCCCGAGGATGCCGAGCGCGATGCAGAACGCGCCTCGGGTGCTCGCCTGGCGAGTCTTCGCGAGTCCCTCGACGAGGTACTTCGATGCGAGCGCCGGGTCGCCTGCGTCGCGAGCGAGGATCGCGAGGCCGAGCGCGCCGTACGACTGCAGGAAGCCGCTGCGGTTGACGGCCGTGTCCTTGAGGAGCTTCTCGGCGAGGGGGCCGCCGATCTCGGCGAGCGCGATGCACGCCCACACGCGCGACTGCGGGTCGCTGCCCTTGCGGACCTCGTTGATCAGGTAGCGGACGGAAGTCTCGTCGGTCGGCTCCGCGAGCTCACCGAGGGCGAGGATGGCGGATCGGCGCACCTGCAGGCTCGAGTCGCGGAGGAATCTTCGGAGGACCGGGAGCACCGACGGATTGCCGAGGCGCCCGAGCGTGGTCGTGGCGTGGGCCCGCACGAGGTCGTCGGAGCGCGGATCGCGGGCCAGCGCGATCAGGTCGTCGGCGGCTTCAGCGGCGTCGGTTCCGAGGAGCCCGAGCGCGAGGATCGAGCAAACGCGGACGTCCTGCGCGGCGGACCGCTCGGCGATCGCGGTACGAAGCGTCGGGACCGACGCGGGGTTGCCGATCAGACCGAGGCCGATCGCCGCGAACGCGCGCGTGCGCTTGGGCACACCGGCGGGTCGCCGCACGAGCTTCTTTCCGGCGCTCGTATCGAGCACGAGCTCTCGCAGGACGTCGCTGCCGACATCCTGTCCGAGGATGCCGATCGCGAGCGCGGCCGACTCGCTGACCTGACGGTGCGTATCGTCGAGCATCTCGACGAGATGCGGGTAGACCGAGGCCTGCCCGGTCTTGCCGAGCGCGATCACCGCTGCGGCGCGGACGTCGAAGAAGGAATCGTCGAGCCGTTCGATGAGCGCGGGGATCAGCCGGCTCTCGATCGCGCGGGGCGTGGGGCGATCGGCGAATCGGGACTGGCTCCGGTCATGCGTGCCGAGGACCCAGTCCGCGCTGAGCGTGACGGTCTCGTCGAGTGCGCGCAGCTTCTCTTTGATCCGGAGGAAGCGATCCTGGTTGTGCGCCCACCAGAACTCCCATCGCTCGTAACCGAGCGTCGAGGTCCTCTTGCGCAGCGCCGGCGTCACACCGGTCGCGCGACCGGTGCCGTTCGGCGCCGGAGCCGAGCGCGGATCGCCGAGGGGACGACCGCCGGTGATGCCGGGAGTCGGAGTCGGCGTGGTCCCGGGCGTTGTCGGGGCCGGGCCCGGACCGCCGCTCGTGCCGGGGTTCTGAGTCGGCGGGGGAGTCGGGTCCTGGGGAGTGCGACCGCTCGGAGGCACTTGGCCTCCGGGTCCACGATACGTGCCGCCGTGGCCGACGGCCGTGGCCGCGAGGAGTGTCACGGCGAGCAGGGCGCCGCACGCTATCGAGAGACGAGTCTTCAAGGTCGACATGCGACCTCCTTTCCCGGGATTCCCAGAGGGAAGCCCGCACCGTGGACCTGGCCTCTCGTATTTCTTTCCCCGAGCCTCGTGAACCGTCACGAGTGTTCGCCATGGAGATCGCAAAGCCCGTACCACGTCGGACCGGGGAAGCGGGGATGGTCACAGACGCCGTCGTAGCGGCGGTTTCGAAGGATTCGAGGGGATGAGCCGGATGGAGGGGCGTGACGCCGAACGAGTTACCCGGCCGTAGCCGACGGTCGTTACGGTGACGTCATCCGCGTGGAATGACGGCGATCCAGTTGCGGTCGTCGTCGGCCGTGTGCGGGTTCTCGAATTCGATGAGGTGCACCTTCGGCGTCGCGTTCAGCGCGCGCCCGAGCGAGTCGACGAACGGGTCCTCGAGCTCGTCGGCCGACCACAGCGCGAAGCTTCCCCCCGGAGCGAGATGCCGGGCCATCTGCTCGAGGCGCGAGGGATCGTAGAAGGAAGCGTGGTCGGAGTGCAGGAGCGATCCGGGCGAGTGGTCGATGTCGACGAGGATCGAACGGTAGAGAGGGGCGTCGGCTTCCGGCTCGCGGGCGATGAGCTCGAAGAAATCATCGTGCACCAGGCGACAGCGCGGATCTTCCATCAATCGATCGCCAAGGGGGACGCGTCGCTCCCGGTGCCATGCGAGGACCTGGGGCAGCGCCTCGACGACGACGAGCTGTCGCACGTCCTCGCGATCGAGCGCGGCGGCCGCGGTATGTCCTAGCCCGAGGCCGCCGACGAGAACCGGACCGTCCGAGACGACGGCCGCCTCGAGGCCGAGCTTCGCGAGGGCCACTTCGCTTGCGTGAACGCGGCTCGACATGAGGTACTCCCCGTCGAGCAGAACCTCGTAGACCTCCTCGCCGTCGAGCGAAGGGGACTTTCGTCGGCGAAGGATGAGCTCACCGAATCGGGTCTGGGCGTAGTCGAGCTCTTCGAGATTCATCGGGGGAAGGCCATCGAGGTTCGGTGGGGTCAGGGGGGCGGCGCCGGCAGGGGGCGACGAGTGAGATTCGGAAGCCGGAGGCTCGAGGATGGGGTAGCCCCCGACCCCTCCGGCTCCCTCATCAGTAGCTTCAGGGATGACCCGTCCCGGGACGGGTCCGGAGGCGCCGAGGGTCGACCCTTCGACACGCTCCTTTTTCCAATCCTTCCTTCGTTTGGATGGCGGACTCGCGACATTTGTTCCGACGATCGGCGGGGATCATCGGAGGGCTTCCGTAACAGCGGACAGGGCTTCCTCTTCGATGAGTCGCCCGATCATGTCGAAACGGATTTCGGAGTCCTGCACGACGAACGTGCTCGGAAAGAGGATGTTGGTCTGACCGGCGTACCCGGCGCCGACGCCGTAGGGCACGCTCCCCGTTCGGATGCCGGAGCGCTGCGCTTTGCGCGCGATGGCCTCGTCGACC
>CAZQZX010000305.1:0-6436 GCA_964597885.1 uncultured Planctomycetota bacterium | reverse complement strand
GATCTGCTCGTTGATCGAGGCGTCCTTCTCGATGTAGAGATCACGGCCCGGGATGTACGCCTCGGGCTGGTAGTAGTCGTAGTAGCTGACGAAGTACTCGACGGCGTTCT
This sequence comes from uncultured Planctomycetota bacterium, assembly GCA_964597885.1. Lineage (GTDB taxonomy): Bacteria > Planctomycetota > JACOTG01 > JACOTG01 > JAUIME01 > CAZQZX01. The sequence continues at coordinate 6,326 of CAZQZX010000305.1, read as the reverse complement.
CGGGGAACAGCGCCCGGAACTCGGAGTACAGCTGCGCCGCGAGCGTCTTGTTCGGCGCCATGATCAGCGACGGGCGTCCCGTCCGCGCGATGATCTGCGCCATGGTGAAGGTCTTGCCCGAGCCCGTGACGCCGAGGAGCACCTGATCGCGCGTGCCGGCCTCGATCCCCTCGACGAGCTTCGCGATGGCGGCGGGCTGGTCGCCCTGCGGCTCAAACTCCGAGACGAGGCGAAAGGGCTTGGCTTCGGACACGATGTGGACTCCGGCGGGACGACGGACGCGGCGAAGAACGATGGATGGGAAGAGGCTCACCGCCCGTCGCGATCCTAACAAACACGGCCCGCCCGCCGCAGCGGGGACGCCGGCCCGGAAGAGCCCTTGACCCGCCCCTCGGCCTCCCGTAGATTCCGCGCATGATCACGCTCGTCCACGATCCGATCTTCCTCCGGCACGAGACCGGATCGCACCCGGAATGCCCGGATCGCATTCGCGGCCTCCCCGAGCACCTCACGCGCGAGGACGGCCCGCTCGAGATCCGCGTGACCCCGCCGACCGCCGCCACTCCCGAACAGCTCTCGACCGTCCACGAGATGGAGTACATCGAGTACGTCGAGGCCTTCACGCGCGCCGGAGGCGGTCATCTCGACGCCGACACGTTCGCGTGCGCGGAGTCGTACGAGGCCGCCGTACGGGCCGCCGGTGCCGTCATCACGGGCGTCGATCTCGCCCTCGACGAGGACGCGACCGTGTTCTGCGCGGTCCGACCGCCCGGGCACCACGCTCTGGCGGCACGGGCGATGGGCTTTTGCCTCTTCAACAGCGTCGCCGTCGGGGCGCGCCACGCCACGGGAGCCCGCGGGCTCGACCGGGTCGCCATCCTCGACTTCGACGTCCACCACGGCAACGGGACCGAGGCCATGTTCGAATCGGCGCCCGACGTGCTGTTCGTCTCGTCGCACCAGTGGCCGTTCTACCCCGGGACGGGAGCCGCGACCGATCGGGGCAAGGGCGACGGCAAGGGCACCGTCGTCAACCTCCCGCTCCCGTCCGGGACGACCGGGGACGAGCTCCTCGCGGCCCTTCGCGAATCGGCGGTCCCCGCGATCGCGGACTTCAAGCCGGATCTCCTCCTGGTATCCGCGGGATTCGACGTGTACGAAGGCGATCCGCTGGCCCAGTTCCGCGTCGCCGAGGAAGACTTCGTGCGGATCGGGGCTCTGATGGCGGAGATCGCACGCGATCACACGAACCGTCGCCCCGTCACCACGCTCGAGGGCGGCTATGCGGTCGATGCGCTGCCCCGGCTCGTCGAGGCCTATCTGACCGGGCTCGATTCCGCTTGACGCCCGGAGAGCGCCTGCCTAAGATTGCCGCGATGGCGGGTTTCCGACATCTCGCGCGCTCGTTCCCGCGCGCTCGAACCACCCTTTCGCGGAGGCGATCGTGAGCTCCAGAGGTCGAAGACAGTCCGCGGGCCGACCGGCCCGAACCTCCTCTTCCGGTACCCGTGGCAGCAGCGGCAGCAGCAGCCGGGGCGCCTCGTCCAAGTCCCGAGCGAGCCGCGAGCCGGCCGAGGAGCGCCGAACCCGCTACGTCCGCAAGAAGAGCTCGGCGACCCCCGTCATCCTGGCGTCGGTCGGTCTCGGCGTCGTCGCGCTCGTGCTCTTCATCGTCATGAGCGGAAACTCGCGGAAGAAGCGCATCGACGAGGCCATCCGCGAGATCGAGTCGGAGCCGATCGTCGAGACGGCCTCGCAGGAGGACCAGACGGTCACCAACGCCGAGGCGGTCGCCGCCGTTCTCGCCGAACAGGGCAAGATCGACGAAGGCAAGGACGCCGCCGCCGAGGCCGCCGCGAAGGAAGAAAAGCGCCGACGCGAGCGCAGCCGCTACGAAGTGCGTAACCTCGGCCATCTCGAAACGACGTCCGAGGACCAGCGCGCCGAGATCGACGAGCTGATCGTCGCCCTCGTGCAGCTCGATGACATCCGGGCCTCGGACAACGCGCGCGACGAGCTGATCTCGATCCGCAAGCCGGCCGTTCCGCGCCTCCTGAACCGGTTCGTGGGTCTCTCGATGGACAACGAGGATCACATCCAGATGGCGAACATCGTGCACCGGACACTGTCCGAGATCGCGCGCCTGGACGAGGACAACGAGATCAGCTTCATCCCCACCGAGGAAGGCACCGGGCGCATGGTGAAGATGCGCCAGAACTCGATCAAGCGCTGGTTCGAGTGGTGGGGCAACAACGAGACGACGTTCGAGTAGCAGCCGCGAGGTCGGCCTAGACGAGGCCGGCCGCGCGCGCATGGTAGCCGATCATCCGGTAGAGAAGCTTCGCGGCGAGGAAGTCGCTCGCATGCTCCCCCGGACGCGGCGCGAGCTCCACGATGTCGAAGCCCACGACGTGGTGGCGTTCGAAGATCTTCCGCAGCAGCCCCACCGCGCGGTACCAGTCGAGGCCGCCGGGCTCGGGCGTTCCCGTGGCGGGCAGGATCGCCGGATCGAGGACGTCGAGATCGAACGTGATGTAGACGTTCTTCGATAGCCCCGCCGACACGCGATCGGCCAGATCGTCGGGCCAGCCGTCGTGCAGGAAGTGGGTCTGGATCGCGCCTCCCGGCCCGGCTCCGGAATCGATGACCGGCGCCTCCTCGGCCGACAGGCTGCGGATGCCGACCTGCACGATCGGGACGATCTCGTTCACGCGGCGCATCACGCAGGCGTGGCTGTCCGGAGTCCCGTCGTACGTGTCGCGCAGATCCGCATGCGCGTCCAGCTGCAGCACCGTGAGATCCGGATAGCGCTCGTAGCAGGCCTTCACCGCCGGGAACGTGATGGAATGCTCGCCGCCGACCATCCCCACCACGCGGTCGCCCGCACCGGCGCCCAGGCATTCCTCGTAGAGCTCGGGGAGGAACTCCTCGGGAGGCGCCTCGGATCGGACTTCATCGAGGGTCGCGATACCGGCTCGGTAGGTCTCGGCGCGAAGCTCCTCGTCGTAGAGCTCCAGGTTCTCGGAGGCCTCGAGGAGAGCTCGGGGGCCCTTCGCCGTGCCCGCGACCCAGCTCACCGTCGCCTCGTAGGCCACAGGGAGCACGACGTAGCGCGCGGCATCGAGCGAGGCTTCCGCCTCGGTCAGGCCGAGGAACCGCGGCGTTGCAGCGCGCGAGGCGGACTCGGGCGGTCTCATTCCTCGTCGTCGGGGACGGGCTCGACCGCGACGCCCAGCTCGCCGAGGTAGCTCACCGCCTTGTCGACTTCGGCCGGATCCCCCGAGACTTCGAGCGCGATACGCGCCACGGTCTCGGTGATGACCCCGGACAGGATGTTCGGGACCACGCCGAAGCGGGAGCCGAGCGTGTGGATGATCGGCTCCTGGATCAGGTCCTTGGGAATCTCGAGGTAGATCTTGGTCGTGTCTTCGCTCGAGGCGCTCATTCTACCCGTCTCCATATCCGGCATGGACTATGACACCCAAACACCTAACAGCCATATTCTTATGAACTTGCGGGGCATCTGTCAAGGAAGGAGGCCGCCGTCTCAGGGCGCCCGCTCGGCGGATCGAGTGCCGATTCGCACCATCCCGAAGGCGCCGAGGGCTGTGAGCGCCACCGCGACCGCGAGGAACCCCGAGGGCTTCGGGTAGGCGAACGGGTAGTAGGGTCCGACCACGCTCGTTCGGTACATGAGGTCCTCGCGCAGCCAGTCGTGCTCGAGAACGCCGGCGACGTTGGCCAGCGGGCTCGAGCCGAGCGCCCCCCGGACGATCGCGGGGCGATGCTCATCCAGGGTCGGGTGCTCCAGGAACGGATTCAGCCAGAGCGGGGAGAACGTGACCGCGAGCGCGAGACCGGTCACCGCAACGGCCGCGATCGCAGGACTCGTCCGGCCCCCCCCTCGCCCGGCCAGCCCCACCACACCGAAGAGCGCCGCCCCGTAGGCGAGCAGGATCGCCTGGACGAGCAACGCCTTCGATGCCGGCACGCCCGCGAGCACGAGCACCAGCGCATGGAGAGCGATGACCGCCCCAGCGAGCCCGAACGGTAGAGCGATGCCGTTTCGGAGCCCCGTCCCTTCACACAGGCGGGCCTGGCAGCGAAGGGCCACCGCGGGCGCCCAGAAGGTCAGGAACACCGCCTCGGCGAAGCACCAGGCGAACGCATCGGCCGCGCGAGCCCCCGCCGCGCTCGACGACGCACCGCCCGGCCAGCCGATGGCGAGCGCCTCGATCGCAAGGAGCACGACTACCGGCGAGGCGGCGATCGTCACCGCGCCGAGATCACGCCGGCCCGGGCTCAACCGCCGTAGCAGATCTCGAGGGTGAGAAGCGCGTAGCAGGTCGCGATCATCGCTTCGCCCTCCCACCAGCGATCGTTTCTGTCATTCACCCACGAGCCGTCTTCACGCTGCAGCGACAGGACTTGCTTTGCGAGCTCCTCGCGCCACTTCCTCGGGATCCCCTCGCCGTCGACGAGGCTCTCTTCGCCGTACGCGTCGAGCGCCAGCGCCGCCGTGTAGAAGAAGTAGTAGAGCCCCTGGTAGCCGGCGTCCTTGTCCTTGGCGGTGTCGAACCCCGGGTTCTCCTCGAATCCGAAGTTCTTCTGCACCCAGCCGATCGCCGCCTTCATGCGCGGGTCGTCTTTCTTGACGCCCGCGAACAGGTAGCACTTGAGAAGCGCGTAGGTCATGCTGCCGTAGGAGCGCGGAGCCAGGCGACCGTCGGAAAGCTTGTCGTAGCCCGCGTAGCTCATGCCGGGGAAGTACGCCGCACCGCCGTCGTTCCCGGAGACGAAGCGCTCTCCGGTCTTGGGATTCTTCCACTCCTCGGTATTGGTCTCGCTGTGGTTCTGGCAGCGGTTGAGGAACTTCATCGCCTTCTGGACGGCTTCGTCCTTCGACGATGCGCCGGTCGCGCGCATCCCCTCCATCCAGAGACTCATGTTCGAGAGGTCCGGGCGCTCGTCGCTGCCGTAACCCGCACCGCCGTAGAATTTGTCGGACGGCGCGTAGCCCTCGCCCTCGTCCGCCTGCAGCGTGACCAGGAACAAGCGAGCGCGTTCGAGGAGCGGCTTGTATTTCTCTTCACCCGAAGCTTCGAGCGCCATCACCGCCACGCACGTCACGTAGTTGGCGAGGCCGCGATCGTAGATACCGCCATCCTCGCGGGCGAGCGAGGCGATGTACTCGAGGGGCTTGCGGATGAACGGCCCGTCCTCGGACGTATACCCTCGCGGCGAGTTGAAGAACGCCGTGAGCGCGAGCGCCGTCAGCCCCGGCTCGTCGCGGCCCATCATCTGCCAGCGGCCCTCGGGCGTCTGCTTGCCGCGGAGGAAACGCGTTCCGCGGTCGATCGCGGACTTCGTCTTCGACTTCAGCTCGCCGGTGAGGCCGGCCTTGGGAGCCTTCGTCGCGGCGGGTGCCGGCTCGGGGGACTCCGCCGCCGCCGACCGCAGGCAGACCGCCGCGGTCAGAATCGAAGACATCACGAGGATCAGGACGAACGGATATCGACGCATGAGTCTCTCCTGAGGATTTCGAACGGGTGCGGCCGGGGAGATACGTCGCGCGTACCGCCGAGGTTCGGGGTTTTTGGCGCTGTTCGAGTCTAGCAATCCGAGGACGCTACCGGCCCCTGGCTCACGTACGGGGCGCGTCGGCCGGGATCGCGCGGTGACCGATGTCCCGCCGGGCGTGAACCCGCTCGAACGAGATCTCGTCCACGGCCGCGTAGGCGTGGTCCCGCGCTGCCGCGAGCGTATCGCCGAGCGCGGTGACGCCCAGCACGCGCCCCCCCGCCGTGAAGACGGTGTCGCCCTCGCGCGTGGTCCCGGCGTGGAAGACCTGGAGATCGTCGTCCTCCGCCACCGTGTCGAGGCCGCGAATCGGCTTGCGGCTCTCGTAGGTCCCGGGGTAGCCCCCCGAGGCCAGCACGACGCACAGCGCCGGGCGCGGGTCCCAGCCGAGATCCGCGTCCTCGAGCGTGCCGTCGACGCAGGCTTCGAGCAGCGCGAGGAAGTCGCAGTCGAGTCGCATCAGGAGCGCCTGACACTCGGGATCGCCAAAACGCGCGTTGAACTCGAGCACGCGCGGCCCGGACGGCGTCATCATGAGCCCGGCGTAGATCACGCCGCGATACGGCCGGCCCTCGCGGCTCATCCCGTGGACGAACGGAACGAGCACCTCGGACTCCACCGTCTGCAGGACGCGCGGGGTCACGACGGGAGCCGGCGAGTAGGCGCCCATCCCGCCGGTGTTCGGCCCCTGGTCGCCGTCGAAGGCCGCCTTGTGGTCCTGGCTCGACTCGAGCACAGCGATCGTG
>CAZQZX010000304.1:0-6683 GCA_964597885.1 uncultured Planctomycetota bacterium | reverse complement strand
AGAACGGGACGCCAGCGGCCCGAGAAATGTCCTTCACGATCTCCCATTCGGTGCGGGCCTCCCCCCTGGGTTCGATCAGTTTCGGCTTCCATTCCATATACGGATGCGGTTCGAAATTGGACGTCAGAAAGTGGAGGCCTCCCTTCTCGTAAGGCGTCGCCGCGGGCAGAGCGTAGTCGGCGAACGCGCAGGTATCCGAAGGGAAGATGTCTACGCACACGAGAAGATCGAGTCTACGCAAGGCCTCTTCGACCCTCCGCGTATGCGGGAAAGTGATCACCGGGTTACCCGCTATCACGATCAATGCGCGAATGCGGTCTTCATCGTCCGACAGCACATCGTCTGCGAAAACCGCAGCGGGCGGGCCACCGAATATCTGCGGGTAGCCACCGACGCGAGAACGTGCCGGATTCCTTCGCTTGCTGAACTGTTCGATCAGCGAAGGCACGTCGAATGCGCCCGGATTGAAATACACGCCGCCGGGCCGGTCGACGTTTCCTGTGATCGTGTTGAGGGTCAGCACCGCCCACTCGGTGAGCGTGGTATTCAAGCTCGTCTGCACCCCGACGCGTGTCGTGGCGAATGCGCCGTCTGCCCGAGCGAACTCCTCTGCAATTCGCTCCGTGGTGTCCCTGGGGATGCTGGTCGTCTCGGCTACCCAGTCGGGGTCCACCGTTGCGGCCGCGTCACGCCAGGCGTCGAGGCCATTGGCGTGCGAATCCACGCTGGCCCGGTCGTAGAGCCCACGCTCGAGGATGTGCCGGATCATCGCGACCAGCAGAAAAAGATCCGTGCCCGGCCGAATCGCGAGGTGTTTGTCGGCTACGCGGACGGTTTCCGTTCGTCGGGGGTCAACGACGACGATGCGACCGCCTCGCTTGCGGATTCCGCCGAGCGCCGCTCCGATGTGTGGCCGTCGCTGTAGTAGCGTCATTCCCTGCGTGACCAACGGATTCGTACCAAGAAGCAGCGCGAACTGCGCCCGGTCGGCATCGGGTTGCAGGATCAGGTTCTCGTTTCCGAGCACGCGCTCGGCGACCGCGCCCCGGTCGGTATACTCGAGCGAGAGAACATTGAATGAGTTGGCGGATCCGAAGGCGTGGCAGAGGGTGTTTGCAAGCGTAATGGAGACGCTATCGGCCGCGTTTCCCCAGTACGTCGCGATCGCACTCGCTCCGTGTCGCTCGCGGATTTCTCGCAACCGTGTGCCGATCTGATGGGTCGCGTCGGGCCAGTCGATGGGCTCCAGACCCCTCGGACCACGAGCCATCGGGTGCAGCAATCGCTCGGGGTGATTCACATAGTCAGGAACGTGAGTTCCCTTGATGCAGAGGTAGCCTTGCGAGATTGGGTGCGCCGGGTTCGGACGAAGACCGACCAGACGGTTTCCCTGGACGTCGATCTCGACACCGCAGAAGGGTTCGCACGCTCCGATTTTGCACGTGGTCCGGTGGGTGCTGGTGCTCATAGCGGATCCTCCGACAACAGAGTGCAGCACGCGCTGCGAGCCGTCTTGAACGATGTGGTCGCGCTCGGATCGTAAAAAATCTCCAATCTTTCGAGGAGTTAGAGCCTATTGACGGCAGGTCGGTCATACACCGCGGGCCTCGAGCCCTGGCTGGGCCGGACCGTGATCTCGGTGGGCCGAGCGGCGTACCTGGGACCCGCGAGCGACACCACGCCGCATTCGCACCATGCTCTTCAGGCGAGTGTGGGGATCAATGGTCCGGTGCGAATGCGAGCACCAGGGCAAGCGTGGCGAGAGTTCGACGCCGCGCTGGTCCCGCCCGATGTCGCGCACCAGCTCGACGCGTCGGGATGCCCCGTGCTGTTGATCTATCTCGAGCCCGAGAGCGACGAGGGGCGACGTTGGCTGCGGACCACCGACCGAGAGATCTCCGCTCTTGACTGCGCCGATGCCGTGCGCGCGACGCTTCACGAATTCCCGAATCGGCCGTCCACGGAAATCAATCTCCGCGAGGCGATGATCCGAGTGCTGCAAAGCGCCGGGATCTCAGCGCTCTCGCGATCGCCGTCCGACGCGCGCGTAGGGTTGGCGATCAGATTGCTTCGAGACGAGGCGTCGACCTTCGGCTCGCCGAGCGAGCTCGCGCGAGAAGTGGGCCTGTCCCCGAGTCGCTTTCGTCACCTGTTCCGCGAGCAGGTTGGGATCAGCACGCAGAGCTACATCGTCTGGCTCCGCCTCTACAGAGCGTGCAAAGCGCTCGCCCGAGGCGCGTCCTTGAGTGGCGCCGCTCTCGAGGCTGGCTTCGCCGACGGTGCCCATTTCACGCGGACCTTTCGTCGTACGTTCGGACTGGCACCGTCGCAGATCGCGGGCCGAATCGAATTCCTCGAGCCGGAGTCGATCGGCGCCATCTCGTAGCAGCGGCTCCTTCTCGCCCGCAGCGTCATCGATAGCGGGGCGCCTCGATTACACTCGGCCCGGCAGGTGTAGCCCTCGTCGGCTTGGTGTCGCGTCGTCGCTCGATCGAGCTTGCGACTGAATCCCACAGCGCGACTCGCGCCGCGAGACTTGACCGCGCAGCGAGCTCTGCCTCGTTCCAAAGATTCGCGTCGTCTCCGCAGAGTTTCGAAACGAGCTTCTGTGCCAGCGGTCCGTGCTCTTCGCCGTCACACTGGACATGGCGTTCGAGGTAATACAGGAGCGTCGAATTTGGGGACGCAGTGCCGTTCACGAGGGACTCCGTCTCACCGCGTCGGCCGGACGAGCCACTCAGTCGGGCGATTACGCGCTTGAACATGTCGGGAATCACGTCCTCGCGCCCATAGGTGAACGCCGCGGCCACCACGTGGGGGCGCGGATCGAGTGCGATCTTGAGCGTATTCTCGACAAATCTCCCGACGCCCGGCGGCACGGGCGTACGTGGAGACCGGACGGCGGCTTGCGACGATCGCCCACTCCTCAACTCGTCGACGAAGATTAGGATCCTCTTAGTCCACAATGTACGAATAGATCCGATGCTTGAGAAAGTTCTGCCTGAGGTCCGATACACGAAAATTGCGACAGTTCGTCGTCGACTCTTCCACCCAGCGTCGGCGGGGTGAGCCCCGCTACTAGTTGGAGCCCCGAGATCGCCTGATCGCGAGCGTCGAGACCAGGCATGTACGGGAGTCCAACCATTCAAGTTCAGACGCCTGGGGCCATTCTCGATCCCACGTCACGTCGTCCAGAATGTTGTCTCGACGCGAATTCGGGTCGCGAAAGGGAGTTCTTTCTAGGAAGGAGACCGACGAGTTCTCTCGTCCCCGTCTCCGGAATGCCCATCGAATCGCGGTTTGAGTTCTTCAGGCGTGCCGCCGGCGCGGCGCGCGTTGCCGCGAGCGCCGTTATGGGCGAAGGAGAAACCGTCGGCCCACCCAAAAGAAAAGAACGCCTGCCGCAGTCCAAGCAACGTGAAATGGGTCTGTCAGAATGTGGACCAAGGGGAAGTCTCGGCCGGAAGCGTGCTCGGGATGAGCGGCAGCTGCGCCAGCCACGAGGACTGTTCCGATCGTAGTCGCGAGTTTGCTCATTCTCCCTCTCTCAATCCCTTGTTTGGTGCTAGTGGCCGTAAACGGATCCCTGGACGGTGTTCAATCTCAGAACTCGTCCTTCCTGACATTACATTATAGGCTTTCTGGGATCTGAGGTTCGATCGATCAACGGCGATTGGGCGCTCAGACGCGAAGGTTCAGTCTCGCCTTGAGTCGGGGCGCCACGCAGGTTTGCGAAATCGGGACAAGCTCATCTGATGGATTGCAGCGTCGCGCCAACCCACGCCGCGGTCGAAGTGAACGCCTGCTCCGCCACGGGACACAGTGTGCGGTCCTCATGGGACTGGGAAATAATGATGCCGCGATGAAGAACCTCAGTTCGTCGAGAACCGAATCCACCGGCAACTGAGGCGGCACACAGCGAGAATCACTCGAAGAATGACTCATTGGGTCTTGCCCCCTCAAGCGAGCTGACCTATCTGCCGACAGGACGGGGCAGGTTGGTTGCAATGAAACGACGCGCAAAACATCGGCTGCTTCTCGTAGCCGCGCTCGTCCATCTGCTCGCAGATGTGGCGTTCGCCGGTGGTGCGGTGCTGTGCGTCGGCTCAAACGATCACGTCGCAATCGAGGTGCCGCATGCCACGGAGGCCGCTTGCCAGCCCGGGACATCGGCCGGTGGGGTCGTTCACGCGAAAGCCTTCACGCCTGCGGATTCCGAGGGGTGCGAGGACCGTCTCCTTCACTCAGAGGCGGAGTTCGTTTCCAAATCGGACGACGACCTAGGTGCCGTCCAGGATTTGGCTGCGACGTTCGATGCTTCACTCGCCATCGACGCTGCCTCCGTGCCGCGCTCGGACGCTCGGGCACGCAACGAGCGTCTCTCTCTCCACCTGCGCACACACCGTACGACCGTTCTCATCATCTGATCCAGCACCGCGAATGTTCTGAGCTTCGCGCAATCGCGTCGTGGCACGACCTCGGTCTGTCCCACACGACGAAGGCGCACTCTATTCACACATTCTCTTGGTGTTGGAACGACGATGAGCACTTTCTCTCTCGATCGCCGCCAACGGGCGGGGGCGCCGAGCGCCTTCTCCGTGGCGTGTGCAGCGGCAAATACGAAATCAGAGCCGAAGCCGGCGCGTAGCGCGGCTCGGTCCCCACGGACAGAGTCCGGAGCGCAATGCACTTCGGGGACGTCCACGTTCGATCAGCGACGCGTCCGCGTTGATCGAAGCGACAGCCTGTCCGCACGAAGCGGGAATGCACGCGCTGAACTACTGACTCGGCATGAGCCAATCGCCCACGTGAAAGGTTCTCCTGCGCGCTCTGCACGCGAGGAGACCACTTGCTGGTTGGACGGCGCAGCATCGCCCTGTCCTCGTCCTCGTCCCGGAGGCTGTAGTGCGTAGTCGGACCCGATTGCTGTCGTTGTCGTACGTACCCCTTGCTGGCGCCGCGCTTGCAATGCTCGCGATGGCTTGCGCGAGTCTCCCGCCGGTCGACGACTCGGTAGACAGACGTCCGCTCGGCCGAGACCTTCGCGCCTATGCGGCGCCCCCGGCGGATCGACGGCTTGTCGAGGAGCGGTCCCCGATGTTGCGCCAAGTCGAAGCGCAGACCGTCGAACAACTCAGTCTGAGTGACGCCCTGACGCTGGCGCTCGAGCGAAGTCCGCGATTGGCGGGGTTCGCGTGGGAAGTTCGGTCGCGTCAGGGTCAGGCGCTTCAGGCGGGTCTCTTTCCCAATCCGGTCGTAGACCTATCGGTCGAAGATTTTGCAGGTTCGGGCTCCCTCTCCGGATTCGGGGACAGCGAGACGACGCTCCAGCTGGCTCAACGGATCCCTACAGCGGGGAAGCGCCTAAAGAGTCGCCGCGCGGCCGATCTCGCTACCGAGGTCGGAGCGTGGGAGTATGAGAGCGCGCGACTCGAAGTGTACGCGTCAGTCGCTCAGGCATTCGCGAACGTACTTGCCGCCCAACAGACCGTTTCCCTCAACGAGCAACTCGTCGACCTCGCAGAAGACGCCTTGGCTTCCGTCTCGAAGCTCGTTGATTCGGGAGCAGCTCCTGCGGTCGAGAAGACACGCGCAGACCTCGAAGTCGCGGCGCTTCGAGTCGATCTCAAAGTCGCGCGACGCGCTCTCGACGCTTCACGTGCCGCTCTCGCTGCGACCTGGGGTGATGATCGTCCTCGATTCGAAGCCGCCACGGGTGATCTTGGCGCCGTAGTGGTCCCACCAGAGACGGCGGCGGTGCGCGCGCTGCTGCCGCGCAATCCAATGCTTGGCCGCTGGGAACGAGAGGTCGATCGACTGGACGCCGTCCGGGAACTCGAGCGTGCGCGGCGCATCCCCGACGTGACGGTCGGAGCGGGCGTCCGACGAGCGCAGGGAGTCGGCGAGACGGCGCTTGTTGCTGGTGTCTCGATACCCATTCCCGTCTTCGATCGGAACCAAGGCAGCCGAGCAGCGGCACGTGCGAACCTTCTTCGGGCCCGACACCAGTACCGAGAAGCCGAGGTTCAGCTGTCGGCCCAGCTCGAGCAGGCCTACCAGGAGTGGTTCGCTCGGTTCGAGGAAGTGAGCGAGCTCCGAGACTCGATCCTGCCGAGCGCGGAGGAGGCGTATCGCGGCGTTCGGGAAGGCTATCAGCGCGGTCTCTTCCGAAATGTCGACGTGCTTCAAGCACAGCGCCGTCTCTTTGAGTTTCGTTTGCGCGAGATCAGTGCACTGCGGGCCTACCGCCTCGCGGAAACCGAGGTCGAGCGAATCACCGGAACACCCTTGGGCTCGAATGCCAACGCGGCTACGGGAGAGAATCGATGATGCGAGAGAATCGAATTCACAAGGATGAAGAATCAGTTGCACAGGCCGCCAAGACTCGTCTGTGGGCGATCGCAATCGGTGCCGCGCTGATCGTCGGAGTCGTCGCCTGCGGTGACCTCATTACGACGACCGCGTCACCGGCCGAGTCCGGACACGCCGGCGAGGAGTCGCACGGGAGCGAGAGCCGAGAGGCAGATCATGCCGAGGACGGCCACGCTGGTGGTGAGCATGCCGAGGGCGAAGAGGAGGAGATCGAAATCTCCCCTGAGATTCAGGAGCGCTTCGGGATCGTCGTCTCGCCGGCGGGACCGGGTCCAGTAGCCGTCACGAGCGATGTGCCGGGCGAAATTCGA
>CAZQZX010000303.1:0-6837 GCA_964597885.1 uncultured Planctomycetota bacterium | reverse complement strand
GGGTGTGCGAACACGAACAGGAGGGCTCTCTCGGCAGGATCGGCCATGGCGCCGGTTTTATACAAAACCGCCCGTCATGCCGGGCCATGATGCCGGCCCGTCGCTCGGACCCGAAGAACCGGCTACTGGACCCAGTTGGTGAACTCGTCCATTCCGGCGCCGTCCCAGTCGCTCGCCGTGTACGCCAGGTGCGAATCGATGACGCCGTCATCATCAGGGTCGTTCAGCGCGATCACGTAGTCGTTCGTCGGCATGTCATTGAGAGCATGGAGCCGATCGTCGGTCAGCAGGTACTTCGGCCCTTCCGACACGTGAACGCGACGCTTGATCGTCCACACGGCCGCGGTGCCGAGCTCGGGGATCGTCGCCGGACTCGCCACGACCGTCGGTGCCGACACGCCGGTCGTCGAGACGCGATAGACTTTCGGTGTGGAGCCATGCGTCACGGCAAAGAGCTGCGTCCCGGCCCCGTTCAGCTCCACGCATGAGAAGATACCGAGCGTCGTTCCTTGATACAGAACCGCACGGGTCACCTTCGGAACCGCGGTCAGCCCGTAGTCGAAGCGAAACTTCTCGATGGTCGTCGTCCCGGTATCGTAGGTTCCCGCGACATAGAGAACGTCGAGTCGCGACTGGGCGTCCGCCCGCCCGACGACCCACGCGATGTCGTACGACGTCGTCAGCTCCTGCTTCGTCGAGGACCACGCCGCGCCCGGATTCGCGCGCTCGCGCCTCTGGATCTCGATCTCTCGCTTCTCGGAATCGAAATCGTAGTGACACTTCGCCAGCGGGGTGTCCACCACGACGCGCCCTCCGGAAGGCGGCATGTAGAGCGCCTGCGGAAGCGCAGGAGGGCCGAGCTTCGCCAGCACCGGTTGGACCCAATGCCACGCGGCCAGACCGGAAAGAAGCAACGCCATGCCAAGGGACGCAGCGATCGCTCTCTTCATCGCGACTCCTCTGCCCTGTCAGTCAACACCAACGATCGCCCGAAGCAGCAGACGAAACATCGATCGAGCTGAGTTTTCTATCGAGCTCAATCACAGATATCCGTACAACAAAGTGGAGCTGGATAGTTCCCGGAGAACGGCTCGGGCGTTCCTGCCGCGCACTCGCCACTGGCAAGGCAATCTCGCCACGGCTGGTTGACGCGGGTACCGTCCGGGTTCCAGAAGTTATCCACGATCTGGCACAACAGCAGGCAAACCGACGGGAAGCAGTACACCGGCGTAAACGTCGCGTTGCCATTGCCCTTGCACTCGCAGATCAGGTCCATCGTTCGGTAGAAGTTGGTCATGTGGGCGCAGTGATACGCACACCCATCCGCCGATGTAAGGCCGTCCGCGAGATGGAGAATCTCGTGGAAAAGCACCACAAAGATACCCTCCGGAAGTCCCACTCCCAAAGACTCCAAGTAACTCATGTTGACACCCACCCGCCCGGCTTCCGAGCTCACCATTCCCATCCGCGTGTCGGATTGGATGTTGTCGACGGTGATGTCCGGCCAGGAAACATCGGGGCCGGGAAGGTTCGGGAAAGCGCTCTCGAGCCCGGCAAGGGCCGTATTGACGGCCGCTTGCTGAGAGGCCGACAGGGGCTTGGGCGTCGCGGCGCCCCGATACTGTCCGAGGGCGTTCTCGGGTAGGATGACAACGAGGAGCAGGAATGCAGCAATACCGCAGAGTGTGGTTCGGCGCATCGAATTCGCTTCCCCCAACGAAATCACGACCGGCAGCACAAGCACGAAGATGACGCGGTACCTCTCGTAGCGGCCGTCGATCCTAGGGACGCCTGACGATCCCGTCAACGCGCAAAACCGCCTCCAGATCGCGTTCTGCACCCTCTCATATCTGGAAGCGCGATCGGCCCCTTGGCCTTGCAGCCGCGTTTAGGCCCCACATTTTTTTTGAGGGATGCCGCAATCTCCCCGAGAAGGACGCCGGGGTGGCACCGGGAACGAGGCGTGGTTGCGTGCCGATTCTTGGAGGTGTACGACTTCCGAACGCTACCCGAATCCCCCGGAGCCAGGACCATGAAAACCCGCGCATGGCTCGCAGGCCTGCTCACGGTCGGCCTCGCTTCGTGCTCCGCGCACGAGGACCGTCCCTCCCTCACGGCACGCCCCGTCGCGAGCGTCTTCGGAGTCGAGATCTACGCGACGGCCTCCACCTCCTCCGGCACCGTCCGGCACGTCGCGGCCGTCCTCGCGCAGTATCTCGATAACGACGAGGACGGCGAGCCCGACGATCCCGCGGTCGTGCGAGCCCTGCGCGACGAGAACGCCGCGATGGTTCTCTTCCACGACGAGGACGAGATGGGGCGCGCCGACCCCGGGACGCTCTTGCCGCCGGGGACCGAGCTCGAGAGCCTCCAGGCCCAGTGGGAGACCGAGACCCACCCGGGCGGTGCCGCGCGAGGCGTGTTCGACGCGACGCTCGAAGAGGTGCTGCACCTCGTCACCCACGTCGGCTACGCGAACGCCTACCCGGAAACGTTCGGCGAGCGGCCCGGGAGCGCGATCGCCGAAGCCATGGACCTCGCCCGCGGAGGCCACTTCGAGGACATCCCCGATCGCTACCCCGCCGACGCCTGGTACACGTACGACGACGAGACGTGCGACTACGGCTGCCAGATTGCGGAGTACCTCTACTGGGCGCTCACCTCGCTGCTCGGCGGCCAGAGCTTCCCGGGGCGCGCCGACGAGATCCGGCATGAGTGGCGACTCGCGACGCCCGACGACGTCCGCCGAGGCGACCCCGCGATCGTCGCCGTACTCGAAGACCCGCGTTTCCGCGTTCCGACGGGCCTGCCCGACGGCAGCTACAACGGCCCCGAAGGAACGATCCGGTACGAGCCGCGCTAGTCGTCAGTTTCAGGTAACCATCTCGAGCAGTCGCAGCACCCAAGCCGCCAGCGCAACGAACATCGGCCAGGCCTTTTGCGCGAGGCGCCCCCAATGGATCGGTGCGTGCTCGTGGGGCCCATCCATCTTCGTGCGCAGCCGCCAGACCTGATCCGCACCGTAGATGCTGATCGCGCCCGCGCCGCAGACGAAGAGCAGATTGCCGACCGCCTCCTCGGACGGCGCTCCTTGCGTGGAAACGAGGGCCGTCACCAGATAGAGGCCGAGCAGGATACCGATCTGCACCGTGACCAGGATCGGACGCACGCGCGAGAGAATCCCGATGATCATGAAGACCATGATCAGCCCCGCGTGGTAGTTGCTGTCGAACCCGGGCTGGACAACCACGGTCAGCGCGATGACACCGGCCCCGATGGTGAGATTGGACGCAATGCCAAGCCCGACGAGTCTCGCCTTGCTCAGACTCGACTGACTCGCGAAGATGAACCCGCCGAGAAGCATCATCACTCCCATCCGGATCATCGCGCACGTGGCCAGATCCGCGCCGTTCGACCAGTCGAGAAGGAGCCAGAACGGATACAGGAAGAACGCGATCATCGCGGAATAGACGAATCCATCGACGGCCTCGGTGAGGCGACTGTCATCGCGGCCTCCGACGATCCCAACCACGAGACCGTCTGATGTGCTGCTCATGCGACGTCGCTCCGACGTTCCTCGACCCGGACGCACCTCCGTCTGCACACCCCCACCGTGCGATCGGTGATCCCTCGCGGCATCGGCGGCCTCCATCTTCGTCTTATCCATCCCTTCAACCCTCCTTACGACTCCCGCCGGAACGTGAGGAAGTGATTCACTCGCGTTCCGCCATCCACACACTGCACGTCTTCCGCCTCGGGGCACATCTCGGTCAGTGCGCCGAGCAGTTGATCCCGCGTTCGATACTCGAGATTCCAGTCGAGGAACCACTCCATGAAGGCGCGACTCTCGTTTGACGGATCGAAGTTGCCGATGATGCAGAGCCCGCCCGGCTTGAGCGTGCGAAAGAGCTTCGGCAACAGCGCCCGAAACAGCCTTTCGGGGATGTAATCCATGACCCCCACGCTGTAGAGGACGTCGACCTGCCGCCCCAGGAACGGAACGAGATCGTCGTGCGGCGATCGAATGTAATGCAGGACGTTCTCGTGTCGGATCTCGAAGCTCGCCTCCGGCCCGAGTCGGGTGGTGGCCACCTCGAGCGCGTCAGGCTCGGTATCGATCAGGATGTGCGTCGAGCCGGCCGGCAGCCCCGCCCGCACGACATCCTGCGCTTCGCGCGCGGCCCCGCATCCGATGTTGGCGATCGTGACCGGGCGATCCAGCTCCCGCACGTGCTGCGTCACCCGCTCGCTCACGAAGCGGCGCCGCGTCGGCACGGCTTGCGGCCCTTCGGTCTCGTAGAAGCAGTTGTCGAGGATCTTCCCGAACGACGAGACCTCGTCGTCATGATCGTGGATGAGCTCGATGACGCGATAGTCGCCCGCGTAGTTGTACGGCTTGGCGAGCGCCCAGTAGCACAGATCGCCGAGGCTGATCCACTCGTAGGCGCGACGACGGAATCGCTCGCGCCAGGCCGTGGCCGTTCGACGATTCGCGTCGGCTCCGATCGCTTCATCGAGCCCGGTGAGCCGGCCGAGCACATCGTTCAATGCAATCCGGACCCGCCGGTGGGCGCTGGCCGGATCGCCGTCGTTGAGCATCTCGCGCCGTGACTGCGTCAGCTCGCTGTCGAGGAGCTCGTGCACCTCTTCGAGCAGACCCGCCTCCAACGTTCTCATCGATTCCCTCTCGGCACTGACTCTTGACCGAAGCCGATACCGCGACGCTCGGAGAGCCTCGCGTTCCAGAGAGGTGACGATCGAAACCCGTCGAGGGTGATGCTCGTTTCGGCGAAGACGGAAGGGCACGGGATCGCGAACGCAAGCCGCGCCGCGGAGAGTCGCTACGGGCCCAGGCGATTAGCAGCCGCGCGCCTCGGGATTCGCGGCGCAAACTTTTTCCACCGTGACCCCGCGCGCGCCGCCCGGTCAGGACGCCGGCGTCTCTTCGCGAATCTCCTTGCCGAGCCATGCGAGCAGCAGCTTGTAGCCGACCGCCAGAACCACGGCGCCGACGAAGAGCCCGATGATGCCGTACCGGATCATGCCTCCGATCGCGCCGAGCAGGATCACGAGCATCGGCACGTCGAGCCCGCGCCCGAGGAGGATCGGCTTCAGGAACGAGTCGCTGACGCCGACGAGGAGCGACCAGACCGTGAACGCGACCGCGGGCACCGTCGATACCGCGCCGAAGGCCCAGACCATGATCGGCCCCAGCACCAGAATCGTCGGGACCTGGATGATCGCGAGGAAGAGCACCATGAGCGTCCACAAGCCGGCATACGGGACGCCGACCAAGAGCATGCCGAGTGCCGCGGCCACAGCCTGGATGACCGCCACACCGAGTACGCCCTGGGCCACGCTCCGGATGGTCGCACCGGAAAGGGTCACCAGGTTGCGCGCCCCGGGCTGGCCGACCAGTCGCTCGAGTATGCGCTCGATCGCCGCCGTACCGCTCTTCGCCGACACCAGCAGGATCCCGGCGATGATGATCGCGACGACGCACTGAAGGAGCGCGCCCCCCACGCCGGCCGCGCGCCCCAGCAGCCACTTCGCCATCCCCTTCAGCTGTTCCTTGTACTTCGAGGCCGCCTCGCTCAGGTTCGTCGACGCCTGGCTCCACGCCTCGTGCACTCGCTCGCCGATGAGCGGCCAGTCCTTGACGTCGGCCGGCGGCGGCGGAACTTCGAGCGTCCCCTCCTGCATCCGGCGCGCGACGTTCTCCCAGCTCTCGACCGCGCTACCCGACAGCAGCACGCTCGGAACCACGACAATCGAAAGCGCCAGCAGAGTCATCGACGTGGCAGCGAGCTTCGAGCGTCCCCCGAGGGCGTCCCGCCACTTCAAGAAGAACGGATGCACGGCCACGGCCAGGATCGCACCCCAGAGCGTGAGCAGGATGAACGGCTGGATGATGTTGAAGCAGAAGAGCGTCAGCAGGAAGACGAGCCCGATGCGGATCGCGGCCTCGAGGGCCTTACGCTGGTAGTCGCGCTCCTGGCTCGCCGTGGCGGAATCATTCATCGGTCACCTCCAGGGAAGAAGAGTCGAGGCCGAGCTCGGCGAGCCAGCGGCTCTGGAACGATTCGACCGGTTCACCGTAGACGCGCTCGAAGGTCGAGCGGAACGCGTCCTTGCGTGCGCGGAAGACCTCGCGGAAGTCCTCGCGCCCGCGTCGCTGGAGTAGATAGCGCACGAACGAGCCGCTCACGTTGTACGCGAGGTCGACTCGGCCCGCCGGCGCATCGGGGAAGCTGTCGATCAGATCGGTCGGCAGAAGCGGCCCCTCACTCGGCCAGAGCTCCTTCACGCGCTCGTTGGCACGCTCCCGAGGACGACCGTCCCACGCGACGGCAAGGCCCTCGAAGGTGAGCGGGCAACGGAACAGGTACGTTTCGGGCGAGAGCAAGAGGCCGCTCACGCAGTGGGTGATCTCGTGGAGGTCCGTCGCGGACACCGAGAGCACCACGCCGTCGAACAGGGTGTTCTCCCCGCTCGCACGGCTCCCCTGGCTTCCCGTGCGATCGCCGGGATGCTCGCCCCAATCCTCGATCACCGAGAGGCCCGGCCGCGGGATCGACTCGCTGCGACGGGCGGTCCCGGTCTGCTCGCGCAGCCACTCCGGGCTCACGACCAGATACAGGAGACGCCGCGGTGGACGGATGTCGAGCCCCTTGGCGACCGCGAGCACGTGCTCTTCGGTCGTTCGCATGTCGCGATGTGAGAGCCCGGCCCAGGGCGAGTGCCGGTAAAAGACGTGCGGGGTTTCCTGGACCGCGGTGCGCCCGAGCTCTTTCCAGCCGCGGGCCGCCGCGATGGACGCGGCAGGCACGACCTCCG
>CAZQZX010000302.1:0-6849 GCA_964597885.1 uncultured Planctomycetota bacterium | reverse complement strand
GAGCGGGGCCACGAGCATCGCGCCGATCACCACGGCGGCCGAGCTCTGGATGAGGCCGATGGCGGCGATCAGCGTCGACAGCGCCATCAGCATGAAGAAGTCGAAGTTGAATTGCGAGCTCGACTGGAGACGCTCGACGAGCGCGATGCGGCTCTCGCGGTCGAGCTGCGGAACCTCGCGCTGGAGGTAGTCCTCGACGGTGTGCCCGAACCGGCTCGCGAGCGGGTTGGCGGCGCGCGTGATGAGGACGGTCGATTGCGGAAGACCCTTGAACAGCTTGCCGCCGACGGTGCCGAGCAGCTTTTGCCCGAGCGCGCCGAGCTTCGAGGCGCCGACGATCACGACGTCGTGCTCGCCGTCCTCGGCGGCGCGAGTCACGCCGACGTGCGCCTTGTTCGAGACCTCCACGTGACGCTGGAGCTCGATGTCGGTGTCCTTGCCGATCGTGCGATCGAGAAGTCGGTCGAGCGTCCGGGCACCGACGAGTCGGGCATCGTCTCCGATGTCCGGGTTGACGCGCATCGCGGTCACGCTCGCATCGAGCGTACGGGCGAGATCGCGCGCGAGCCGCGCGGCCATACGCCCGTGCGGGCCCCGGCCGACGGCGACGAGGATCCGCGAGCATGGTGATCCTTCGAGCGATCCGACGCGGACCAGGACGAGCTCGCACGGGGCGCGCTTGAACATCTGCCGCCGAACCTCCGCTTCGGCGGAAGTCGTATCGACGTCCCTGTGGACGCGGAGTAGCAGCGTCGTGTCCGAATGGCTGATCTCGCTGAGCAGGATCCGGAGGGGGTCGCCGTCGATGTGAATCTCGCGAAGGCGCACGGGAATGGCGTCGTCGTTCGGGGGAACTTCGTCCGGAGCGTCCGCGGGTGTTTCGGACGCCTCCGAATCCGCCTGCCCGTATCGCAAGTCCGGGGAGGCTTCGATGAGTGCGCGGAGCTCCTTCGTGAGGTCGTCCGCTTCCGAAGCGTCGGAGTCGGCAAGGTCGATTTCGACGCCGGTCTGCGGTGCGCCCTTCTTTCGAACGGTCCGCACGAGGAGCAACGGCTCGTTGCGGGATTCGGCGAAACGCTTGGCCCAGAGGACTTGTTCCTCGAGTCCGAGCTCCGATCCCAGTACGGCCGTTACCGTCACGTCATCAGAACTCCCATCCGAAGCCTACCGTGACGCGAACGTCGTCCGGGTCCGGACGTTCGCCGTCGGAGCCTCGCTCGGGGCTTCCGACACGGTCCCACACGAACGACACGTCGAGCTCGAGATCGCGCCACAGGTCGACGGAAAGCGTCGCGCTGAGGTTCTGCTGGCTCTCCTCGGTGTCCGGCATGATGAGGTAGAGCGTGTAGGCTCCTTCGAGCTCCACCGCGCTCGTGATGTCCCAGTCGAGCTCGATCTTCGCAAGGCCGGCCCCCGTTCCGTCGCTGTCGTCTTCGCCGGCCGGCGTCGACTCGAACTTCGTGTACTGGTAACCGGCACCGCCCGCGACTTCGAGGTCGAACTTCGGCTTGTCGACCAGATGATAACCGACGAGCACACCGGGCGTGAGTCGATGGTCGATATTCTGGAACTTGTCCTTCACCCAGCTCAAGCTGGGCACGGTGACGTAGAGTCGTCGCGTCAGGAAGACATCGAAGCGCGTATCGATGCGATGGTTCTTGGCGATCTCGTCGTCGTCGACTTCGCTGAGGATACCGCTGTACTGAAACAGATATCGAGTGTCCGCATCGCGCCGGCGGATCGAGGCGTTTCCGGTGATGTCCGTTTGGTCGGTGTTTCCGCTTCGAGCCGTGTAGCCGAAGCTGAGCTTTCCGGACCAGAAGTTGCGCTCGGTCATGTCGCCCGGAAGGACCGCGAACACGCGGTCACGGTTGCGGGAGACGACGCTGCCGTCGTCGCCTCGAACCGTGATGATCCCGTCGTGCATGACGACCGAGCCGGTCGCGGTCGCATCGTCATCGAACGCGATCGTGGTGTCTTTGGGGCACCGCAGAACATCGATGTCGCTCCAGTCGAAGCTCAGGTCGTCGAGCTCGTCGCTGTCGAAGTCGAGGACTTCGTCCTGCATGATCTTCACTTCACCCTTGAGCCACTCGCCCGAGGTCAGCTGGATCCAGTCGAATCCGTCGAGGGCGGGATTGGGCGGCTGCCATGGAGACGGCTTCGCGGGAGCTGGGCTCGGGGCGGGCGCCGCGGTCTCGGGCGCCTCTTCCTTCGCGGCGGGCTCTGTCTCTTCGGGCGTTGCGGACTTGATTTGCGGGGTGTCGTCCGCAGGCGGGTCGCCGCTTTCCTGAGCCGAGGCGAGCGAGGAGTACAGCAGGATGCTGGTGCAGATGATGCAGCGGACCAGAAGTGAAGCCAAACGCATGTCTTGGATCGTCCTTACCGGTTTCCGGGGGGTGTGCCGATTCTCCTCGGCCCTGAGGGCGGTCATGTTGCCATTTCCGCTGGCGCTGCGCCAGAGGCCGGGCCCCATTGGGCAACTCGGGCCCGGATCAGGGCATCCCGCGCCGGATCGCGGCGGAGCCGAACTTCTCCTGGATCTCGTCGGTCGCGCGGTCGACCGCGGACTGCCGGCGGCGCTCCCGGTCCTGGAAGAGACCGAGCTGAGCGCTGGCCCCCTGGAGGTGGTTGGCCGAGATCCCGATGAGGCGGACCGGTCGGAAGGATGGAGTCGCCCACGTGTCGAAGACGCCCTTCGCGTTCTTCCACAGCTCTTCCGTGGTGTCGATGGCGTCGTTCCACGTTGACGAGCGCGTGATCGTCTCGTAGTTGCCGAAGCGGATCTTGAGCGTGAGTCCGCGCGTGCGCAGGCCGGCCTTCCGCAGTCGACGAGCCGTCTTCTCCACCAGGCGGAGAAGGACGCGATGGACATCTTCTGGCCGCGGGAGATCCCGCTCGAAGGTCTGCTCGTGCCCGATACTTTTCGGCGGTCGGGACGGAACGACCGGTCGATCGTCGAGGCCGAGGGAGAGTCGGTGGAATCGCTCCGCCTCCGAGCCGAGCACCGAGGCCAGACTCTTCGGACCGAGTCGCCGCAGGTCTCCGATCAGGCGGATCCCCGCTGTCGAAAGGCGAGCCTCGGTGGCCTTGCCGATTCCCCACATCTTGCGGATGGGCAGTGCCGGCAGCCACTCTTCGATCTCGCGCTTCCCGATGACCGTGAGCCCGTCCGGCTTGTTCTCGTCGGACGCGAGCTTGGCGAGGAACTTGTTCGGCGCGACACCGACGGACGCCGTGAGCTCGGTACGCTCGCGGATGCGGCGGCGGATCTCCTCCGCGACCTCGACGGGGTCACCGAACAGCTCCCGCGTGCCCGTGAGATCGAGGAACGCTTCGTCGAGGCTGATGGGCTCCACGAGCGGACTGTACTCATGGAAGATCGAGAAGACGCGGCGCGAGATCTCGTGGTACCGACGGCCTCGGCCGGGCACGATCGCGGCGTGCGGGCACAGGCGTCGTGCGACGGCCATCGGCTGTGCGGAGCGGCAGCCGAACTCGCGGGCCTCGTACGAGGCGGCCGCGACCACTCCCCGGGGGCCGTCATGCCCGACGAGCACGGGCCGTCCGCGGAGCTCGGGCCGATCGAGCTGCTCGATCGACGCGAAGAACGCGTCCATGTCGACGTGGAAGATCACCCGGGGCTCCATGAAGGGAATCATCGCGTGTCGGCAGCGAGGGATCAAGGGCTGCCGGACACGCGGTTTCGGTTCCGGGGAGAATCGCGGCGTTTCCGGGTCAAATCGCGCTTAGGCGTTCCAGAAGCGCCTCTTGCGCACGGCTTGGGGTGGGTGACCATTCCAAGCGGGCGCGAGGTTTCCTATTCTCGGGGGCTATGAAGCTTCTGCGCAATCTTCTCGCACTCCTCCTCGTCATCGCCGTGGGTGGCGCTCTCGCCTACGCGATCAAGGAGCGTCTCGAAGCGACCGAGGCGGGCGGAGGGGCTCGAACCGAGCGCGGACCGGTTCCGGTCGAGATCGCGCCGGTGGAGCGCGGGGATATCGTGCTGAGGCGTTCGTTCAGCGGTACGCTCGAGGCCCCGGCGGAATTCGTCGTGGCGCCCAAGGTGAGCGGCCGCGTCGTCGAGCTGATGGTGGACCTTGCCGACGATGTCGTACGCAACCAGATCGTCGCGCGGCTCGACGACGACGAGTTCCAGCATGCCGTCACCCAGGCCGAAGCCGAGGTCGCGGTGGCCCACGCGACCCAGTCGGAAGCGGAGAGCAGCCTCGAGATTGCCGGCCGCGCACTCGAGCGGGCCGAGGTGCTCTACGGAAGCAACATCGCGTCGGAGACCGAGCTCGATACCTTTCGCGCCGACCATCTTGCCAAGCGGGCCGCGCTCGAGGTCGCCAAGGCGCGGGTGACGCGCGCGGAGGCGGCTCTCGAGGCCGCTCGCATCCGTCTCGGTTACACGCAGGTGGTCGCGGGGTGGCGCGGGAATGACGATACGCGCGTCGTGGCGGCACGCTTCGTCGACGAGGGCGAGACGGTATCGGCGAACTCTCCGCTGCTCTCGATCGTGGAGCTCGAGCCGCTGAACGCCATCATCTTCGTGAGTGAACGAGACTACGCACGACTCGAGCTCGGGCAGTCGGCGACGCTCCGAACGGACGCGCACCCGGGCCGGGACTTTCCCGCCGAGGTCGCGCGCGTCGCACCGGTCTTTCGCGCCGCCTCTCGACAGGCGCGTGTCGAGCTGACGGTCGAGAACGAGGATCACGAGCTGAAGCCCGGGATGTTCGTGCGAGCGGAGGTACTCCTCGATCGCGCGGACGACGTGACGATCGTCCCCGTCGAGGCCCTCGCGAAGCGGGCCGGCCAGGACGTTCTGTTCGTCCTCGACGCGGAAGGCACGTCGGTGGCGATGCGGCCCGTCGAGCGCGGCATCCGCGACGGGGAGCGCATCGAGGTCCGCGGCGACGGCATCGTCGGATCGGTCGTGACGCTCGGCCAGCAGCTCCTCGAGGACGGGTCGCGCGTGGCGGTGGCCGGTCGGAGCCTTCCCGTCGGATCGTCTCAGGACGCAGAGATGCCGGGACGCGAGATCACGGCGGTCGAATGAACCTGCCTCGCGCGAGCGTCCACCGCCCCGTGTTCACGACGATGGTCACGCTGATCATCGTCATCCTCGGCGCGGTCTCGCTGTCTCGCCTGCGGATCGATCTGCTGCCCGAAGTCGAGCTCCCCACGCTCACCGTTCGCACCGAGTTCGAGGGAGCGAGCCCCGTCGTGATGGAGCGGCTCGTCACGCAGATCATCGAGGAGATCGTGGCGACGGTGCCCGGCGTCGAGGAGCTGACCTCGGTCTCCTCCGAAGGGAACAGCAGTGTGCGGGTGGCGTTCGTCTGGGGGACCGACCTCGACACGGCGGCGCTCGAGCTGCAGGCTCGTCTCGAGCAGGAGATCGACGAGCTTCCCGATGATGTCGTGCGTCCCCGCGTGAGCAAGTTCGACATCGCGAGCTTCCCGGTCGTCGTCCTCGGGATCGCGAGCGAGCTCGATCCGGTCGAGATGACGACGCTGATCGAGGAACAGATCCGCTACCGCTTCGCGAGGCTTCCGGGCGTGGCGCAGGTCGACCTCTGGGGCGGGTACAACCGCGAGGTTCGCATCGAGCTGGATCCCGGGCGCGTGAAGGCGCTCGACCTGCCGCTCAACCGCGTGCTGGACGCGATCCGCGACGCCAACCTCGACCTGCCCGCGGGTGAGATCGAGCGGGGGCGCTTCGAGGTCACGCTGCGCGCGCCGTCCGAGTTCACGAGCCTCGATCAGATCCGCGATACCGTCGTCACGATTCGCGACGGTGCGCCGGTCACCATCGGCGATATCGCGAACGTCGTCGACACCCACGAGAAGCTGACGCGTCATGTGCGGGTCAACGGCAACCTCGGCGTCCGCGTGGCGATCCGCAAGGAAGCCGACGCGAACACGGTCGAGGTGGCGAGCCGGATCCTCGAGGAGATCGACGCCGTGAATGCGGCGTTCCCGCAGGTCGAGGTCGTGCCGGTCATCAATCAGGGCAACTTCATCGAGCGATCGATCTCGAACGTCGCGCGGTCGGTGCTGTACGGAGGCGGGCTCGCCGTGCTCGTCCTCTTGTTCTTTCTTCGGAATCTGCGGAGCACGGTCGTCATCTCGCTCGCGATTCCGATCTCGCTGATCGCGACGTTCGCGCTCGTGTACTTCGGCGGGCTCACGCTGAACCTGATGACGCTCGGAGGGCTCGCGCTCGGCGTCGGCATGATGGTCGATAGCTCGATCGTCGTGCTCGAGAACATCTTCCGCCGGCACCGCGAGCAGCACGAGAGTCCGGCGACCGCGGCGGTTGCGGGCGCGACGGAGGTCGGCCCGGCGATCGTCGCGAGCACGATCACCACGCTCGTGATCTTCCTGCCGCTCGTCTTCGTCCGAGGCGTGACGGGAATCCTGTTCCAGGAGCTCGCCTTCGTGATCGTGTTCAGCCTCGTGTGCTCGCTCTTCGTGTCGCTGAGCCTCGTTCCGATGCTCGCGTCGAAGCTGCTGCGCGCGCGCGAGGCGAGTCGCGAGGGCTCGGGCGTCTTCCACCGGATCGGGGCCGCGGCCACTGCGGGATTCCGTCGGTTGGATGACTCGTACCGCGATTTCCTGCACGGCGTCCTGAGGCATCGCTTCCTGACGCTCGGCTGCGCCTTGCTGCTTCTTTCCGGAAGCTTCCTGCTCGTTCCCATGATCGGGACGGAGTTCCTGCCGCCGAGTGACGAGGGCGAGGTTCGGGTGACCGGCGAGATGGAGGTCGGAACGCGGCTCGACATCGTGGACCGTCAGACGAAGGAGATCGAGCAGGTCATCGCAGAGACCGTGCCCGAG
>CAZQZX010000301.1:0-6936 GCA_964597885.1 uncultured Planctomycetota bacterium | reverse complement strand
GGAAGGCTTCCTCCACGTCGATGTCGAGAGCGACCACGTCCTCGACCGGGACGAAGACGGTATAGCCGGTCATCGGGGCCGGCGAGCTCGGAACGACGACCGACGCGAGCCGTCTTCCGGCATGCTCGTGGAGCTGCCGCAACCCGTGCCCGGTCATGAAGCCGATCGCCCAGATGCCCTTGCGCGGGTACTCGAAGGCAATCACCGCGCTGTAGTCCATCTTCTTCTCCTCTTTGAAGAAGAAGTCGACGAGCTGCTTCGCGTAGGGGTAGATGATCTTGACGATCGGAAACTTCGAGACGAGAAGCTCGAACCGAGCGAACACACGTCGGCCGAGGTAACTCGCGAAAAGGAAGCCGATCACGAAGATCAACAGGATCGCGATCATGAACCCGAGGATCGGGTGGATCGCCTGGTTGAGGACCGCGGTGAGCTCTTCGCGATCGACGCGTTCGGAATCGGGTTTCCGGAACGACTTCCAGTCGACGGCGGGGCGCACGCGGTAGCGCATTTCCCGGATGTCGAGCTCCACGCCACCGTAGCGCTCGAGGATATCGCGTCCCGCCGCCGTATTGACCAGGAGGTGGTGGATTCCCTGGTTGATCGGGGTCGCGATGTTGTCCCGCACGAAGCGGTAGCAGATCACCAGGATGACGATCGTGAGGATCGTCGGAAGGAGCGACGCGATCCCGCGCATGAAGAACAGACGCGCTCTGGATCGGTCCGACTTTTTCGACAACGGGGCGTCCTCCAGACGCGGGAATCCACACCAGAGTAGATTCCCGGTCCGGGGAGGATCAACCGAGGCCTCGCCTCGCGGAAACCATTAGGGTGAATACGTTTGGAGTCGCGAGGGTGCGGGTCGCCGGATCAGTAGCCGTTCTCGTCGCGAGCGAAGATGGATTGGAGCTTCCGGAGCGCTTCGTTCTCGATCTGGCGAACCCGCTCGCGGGTGAGGTTGACGCGCTTGCCGATGTCCTTGAGCGTCATGGGCTCCGTGTTGCCCAGCCCGTAGCGCATCTTCAGGATCTTCGCCTCGCGCTCGTCGATGCGATCGAGGACCTTCGAGAGCTTCTCGAGGTCGTACGAGTCGAACAAGGCCTCATCCGGTTTCTTGGCGTTCGTGTCCTCGAGGACGTCGCTGAGGGACCACAAGACGTCGAGGCTCGTGGATTGTGACGACGAGTTGTACGTGCGGATCGCACGCTTGATGACGCCGATGCTGTCGGGGGAGATGTCGAGCTCGATCGCGACCTCGGCCACGCTCGGCTGCCGCCCCAGCTTGTACTGGAGCTCCATCGAGACGGACTTCCACTTGTCGATGATCTCGACCATGTAGGAGGGAACGCGGACCGTCTTGACCGTGTTGACGAGCGCCCTGCGGATCGATTGCTTGATCCACCAGGTCGCGTACGTGCTGAATCGACACTCCTCGTCGGGGTCGAATCGCTCGACGGCCTTCAGGAGGCCGACGTTGCCCTCTTCGATGAGGTCCATGAACGCGAGCCCGCGGTTGATGTAGTTCTTCGCGATGCTCACGACCAGCCGAAGGTTCGCGCGGATCATCCGCTCGCGGGCGGCAGCGTCGCCCTGACGGATCTTGCGCGCCAGCTCCTTCTCCTGATCCGCGTTCAGGAGCGCAACTTCGTTGA
Organism: uncultured Planctomycetota bacterium; assembly: GCA_964597885.1. Taxonomy (GTDB): domain Bacteria; phylum Planctomycetota; class JACOTG01; order JACOTG01; family JAUIME01; genus CAZQZX01. The sequence goes on along the minus strand of CAZQZX010000301.1, from coordinate 5,284 downwards.
TTTCTTGCAGGTACGTTTCTAGTGCCGACTCTCGTGCGATGGCTCGATACCTCCGGAGCGCGATCCGCATCCACCCCGGATTCTTCCGGTGACGGACGGGAGGGTCCTCGATCGGGCTTTTCGGTCGGCTGGTCCGATTCGGGCCGAAACGCCGGGAATACCCCTTCAAGCATTCCCCTGCGGTGGTCCTCCATTATCGTACGGATCGCACCGCGAATTTAGCGCGAGACCAAATTCTGGTTGACATCCCGAAATCCCCCGATTGGTTCGAAGTCGTTTCTTGGCGTCGGAGGGCCCGATGGAGTGGGTTTCCGGGTGGGCCGGATCTTTGATGGGTGCGGTCGGGGGATCCGGAGGCAGTAGCGAACGGGGTCACGTAGGGATGGGGTCCGGCGGCGTGTCACGAAGGCCCGAAGGTTCGCGCACCGAAGGGGAGGCTCCGGGAGCAGCACCTTTCGAATCGGGAGCATGCTACCAATGAGCGAGGCGGCCCTTGGGAGCATGGTCGCCCGACCGGGGAAGCGAAGGTCCGGTTCCGGTTGCGTCAGGCAAGGCCGACTCGGGTCGCGCGGGGTGAAGATGAAGACTGGAGGAGGGGGATACGACCGGGAGTCGGTTCAGTACGCGTTCTTCTGGTCGAACACCACGCGCACTGTCCGAAGCATGATCCGTAAGTCGAACCAGAGCGACCAGTTCTCGAGGTAGTAGAGGTCGTACTGCAGACGCTTGCGAAGGGAAGTGTCGCCCCGCCAGCCGTTGACCTGCGCCCAGCCGGTGATTCCGGCCTTGATCTTGTGGCGCATCATGTACCGGGGCAGGTTCTCTTTGAACGACTGGATGAAGACGGGTCGCTCGGGGCGCGGGCCGACGATGCTCATTTCGCCTCGAAGGACGTTGAGAAACTGAGGTAGTTCGTCGAGGCTCGTCCGGCGGAGTAGCGAGCCGATTCGAGTCCGGCGTGGGTCGTCTTCAGTGGCCCACGTGGCGCCGGTCTCGCGTTCGGCGTTGTCGCGCATCGTTCGGAACTTGAAGATCTTGAAGATCTGCCCGTCGTACCCCATCCGCTCCTGCACGTAGAAGACCGGCCCCCTCGAGGTGGCCTTCACCAGCGTCGCGATCAGAGCGAAGAGAGGCGACAGCAAGAGCAGAACGAAGGCGGAGAACGCGATGTCGACGGCTCGCTTCAAGACTTGATTCCACCCGAGCAGGGGACACTCGCGGATGGACATGATCGGAAGCCCGTCGAGATCGGCCACTTGCGGCTTGAGCGAGACCAATCGCGGGAAGTCCGGCACGAAGCGGATGTCGACGGTGGTGGTCCGTGAAAGGGTGTCGAGGAACGCCGCGATCTTCGGGTACTCCTCGATCGGGAGCGCGATGTAGATGTGATCGATGCGTCGCTCTTGGACGATGCGGGAGACGTCATCGATGTTGCCGAGGACCGGGATACCCAGCACTTGTTTCCCCACCCGGGTGGCCCGGTCGTCGAAGAAGCCCACGATGCGGATCCCGGTCCAGGGGTTCTTGAGGAGTCGATCGGCCGTGGACTGTCCGAGCCGCCCGCAACCGACGATCACGGCGTGCCGGAGGTTCCACCCCATCCTCCGTATCTGTCGCAACGCGAAGCGCAGGCTCACGCGGGTGATGCTCAGGAACAGAACGTTGAACGCGCAGAAGAAGAGGAGCATCGCTCGCGAGAACTCGAACGAGCGGTAGAAAAAGCTCGCCGCGGCCATGAGCATGGCCGTCACGGCCGTCGCCTTGGCGATGGCCAGAAGTTCGGCTGCTATCCGGTCCACACGTCGAGGGACGTAGAGCCTTTGCCAGCCGTAGGTTGCGGTGCAGATCAAAACGCACAAGGGGAGCGCGCGCAGGTATTGCTCGGGCTGCGGAACGCCCTTCGGAGTGGGGACGATTCCACTGTGGAATCGGAACCAGAACGCGGCCGCGAGGGCCCCGACGGTCACGACGACATCCACGAGGAAAATGAGGGTCACCAGTAGCTGGTGATAACGCTTCAGCATGTTGCGTCCGCCCGACGCTCGATTCCGGAAGCGTGCGAAGACGACGAACGATCGCCGCCCGCCGATTCGGGGCGATTGAATCGACCCCGCCCCTTGGTCAATCCGCCCGGGGCGACGGTAGCATGAGGAACTCCGCGCGGCAAGCCGATCCCACCGCCGGGCGGGTTGACCGCCGCGACCGGCGGGATGTAACCTCGGCCCGCTCGGGAGGAGTGCGGCGAGTCGGCGCACGGTGATCCCGAGCGGGGCAAGGGTTCTGCCCGGCAGCTCGAGAAGTGGATCCAAGCATCCCAATGGAGCCAGCGTGACGCGATCCCTGGACGAATCCCTGGCGAAGATCATCTCGGAGGAGGAGTTCGGCAAACTCCTCCAGCGCCAGAGCCAGGGCCTGCTTCGGATCTGGAACTTCATGCGCGCCGAAGGCGCGGACCCCACCCTCAAGCGCTTCTACAGCTGCTTGATGGAAGAAGCGCGCGAGCTCAAGAACTTCCTCGATGACTTCGACGCCCGAAGCAATCGGACCTACGCGTACGTTACCGAGCTCGTCCTTTCGCTGGTGAGCTTCTCTGCCATCGGATACCTCGTTCGTCACGTGCTGACGCGCTACCCCCGGTACCGTCTCCGCGACGATCGGGACCAGTTCATCGAGTACCACAAGCGGGCGGAGGCGTTGCTGGACTATTCGCACAGCACGCTTTGGACTCTCTTCGAGGCGGTTCAACGTGAAGCGGTGGATGTCCTCGGCCTTCGGCCTCCGAAGGATCGTATCGATGAGGCAAGCTTTACGAACCCTCTGCCCCGTATGCACCTACCGCATACCGTCGACGATGGGCTCCCGGAGACGAAGGGTGGCTCCGCTGCCGTTGTTGCCACATCGTTCCTTCACTTTGCCGACGAGTTTGATGGCTTGGCCCTGCCCAAGGAAAGCGAACCAGGTGCGGCGAGGGAGTTCTTGCGGCGTACTTGTGGTGAAGATTCCGTGCGGCGGTGGGAAGCTCGCATGCACGGCGTCCAGCGAGTCTATGACACGCTCGTAAAGGGCACCTCCGTGGAGGCGGAGGAGCCACGGATGGCCTCGCTGCGCGGTCATGTCTCGATGGTATTGCACCATCTGGAGTTGATTCGATACGCCACCCACTTCTTGGATCATCTCGAGGAGGGGATTCGGCACGAGCCGGCGGCCGAGCGACTGCGCGGACTGGTGGACGGGGACGAGCTTCTCGGTCATCTCTTCGGGTTCGGGTTCGAGATGGCGCTGCTCTATGTCTCTCAGGGCAAAGAGGTTGCGAGTGAGATTCTCGAGAAGTACACGAAGGTCATCGAGTGCCGGCTCACCGTGCCGGAGGGCTTGTCGCTGCACGCGCGTCCGGCGTCGCTGATTGTCGGCGTTGTGACGGAGCACGGAACTCCCGTATCTCTGCACATCGGGAGCGCGAGTTGCGATGCGGGCTCGATGATCCAGGTCATGATGACCCTGGGCACGCATTCTACCGAGAGGGAGATCCGATTCCGGGGCGACCAGCGGCCGCTGCGGGATCTGGAGCTTCTCTTCGAAAGCCGGCTCGGGGAAGACGGCCTCGAGAAGCTGCCCGAGCCACTCGCATACCTTCGATCCTGAGTGCTGCCTAGCGTCCGACGTGGAGTCGTTCGGCGAGGAAACTGGGTAGGCCTGCTTCGGTGATCTTCCTTGCTGCGCTGTCGATGTCGTAGGGGATGCGAAGTCGTCGGAGCTGCCGCGTCTCGTCGTTGAAGATCACGCATGACGCGTTCGGGTTCTGATCGCGGGGTTGCCCGACGCTCCCAACGTTCACCAAGGCTTTTCCGCATCTACGGAGATCGACCTCGGCATCTGCTGTGAGGAGCAAGTTGGACGCCTCGATGAAGGTGACGGGCACGTGGGAATGCCCGATGAAGCAGACGTGTCCTTCCGGGAGTCGGTCGAGGCAGCGCTGAGCCTCGGGCCAAGAGAGCACGTATTCGAAGGCTCCGGGCTCATCAAGTGAGCTGTGGACGATCGTGAACGAGTCGAAAGACCGTACGAGCTCCAGGGCGCCGAGGTAACCGATCTCTTCTTCGTCGAGCTGTGCGCGAGTCCACTCGATCGCCTGCTTCGCGGCTTGGTTGAAGTAGGTGATATCCAGCCGGTTCGCAGTCGCGTAATCGTGATTCCCGGCAACGCAGTCGATTCCTCGCGCTCTCAAACGTTGGAGGCAGGGGCCAGGCTCGGCTCCGTAGCCCACAACGTCGCCGATGCAGAGCACCTGGTCAACCTTCTCGCGGTCCAGGGTCTTGAGGACTGCGTCGAGCGCGTCCAGGTTGGCGTGAATGTCACCAATGATTCCGTGCCTCATCGGTCCACCTCGTCCTTCACGATGCCGGCCAGTCTGCTGGTGGCGCCCGTTCGCGCCATGAACATTTATCGGCATCCCTGAGCCCGCGGCTTCAGGCTCGTTCTGCTCAGGCCGTTCTAGCGTTCGTCGGTTCTCTCCCGGCCCAGATCGTGATCGTCAGCAACAGGGTTGCCTGCGCCACACAGGCAGCGAGGGTCTCGATCCTACAGTTCGTGCTTCCCAAGCAGCCGAGATCGGGAATGAAGCATCCGACCCACCTGGCGGTTCGTTCAGGGAGAACGGGCAAGGCCAGCCCGAGGCACCCGAGCAAGGTCGCGGACAGGACGGCCGGGATCGGCGGCAGCCATCCCGCGAGGAAAGCCCATGATGACGCGAGAAGTAGGGAGGAAACGGCCAACTGGCCGAAGGCCTGGAAGTGCGCGGGACTCCAGGGTGCCTGCGTACTTCCGGCGGCGCTGAGAAACAGCATGAAGGCAGCGGAAGACACGAATCCCAGTGCAAAGAGCGTGGCAACTCTCGCGATGATCGCATCGGCGGCGCTGTGGAGGCGTGCGAGAACGGCGGGGTGCCTGTGCGCGTGCGCGGTCGTCTCCAGCCTCAGGGCGGCGAGCAGCACGACGACTCCAGAAGCGATCTGAGCGCAGCTGGTCGTCCATGCCACGAAGGGCTGGCCGCCGATCGCGTGGAACGGAAGTCGGGTCAACGCGAGGAAGACGGCGAGTAGTCCGGCGAGGACGAAGTAGGATCCGGCGAATCTCGAAATGCCGATGAAATCGGTGCGGGCAAGGAGGAGAATCTCGGAGCTGCGCGTTTGCATGAGCGCTCCAGCGAGGTGGGTGCGAAACCGTTGTCGGCCTTGGCTGAGAAAGGTTCTCTCAAGTCATCCTCCATGAGTCCAGCGTTCATCTT
>CAZQZX010000300.1:0-6946 GCA_964597885.1 uncultured Planctomycetota bacterium | reverse complement strand
TCTGACGTGGAGCGCGCCGATTCGCATCAACGACGACGCGACGGACAACGGGGCGTACCAGTGGTTCGGCACGATGTCCGTGGCTCCGAACGGACGGATCGATGTGGTGTGGAACGACACCCGAAACGATCCGAGCGTGACGTTCTCGGAGACGTACTACAGCTACTCGAATGACGGTGGGGTCACGTGGTCGGCAAGCGTTGCGTTCACGCCGGCGTTCAACCACTTCCTCGGCTACCCGAACCAGAGCAAGCTCGGCGACTACTATCACTCCATCTCGGACAACGCGGCGATGAACCTCGCGTACGCGGCCACGTTCAACGGCGAGCAGGACGTCTACTTCACGCGACTCGGCGACGCCAACGAGAACGGTGTGCACGACTCGGTCGAGATGGTGCTCGCCGGCCCGAGCCCGGGTACGGTCGACACCGTCAACACGCTGACGGTGAGCGGGGCCGAGCCGGGCGCGTCGATCGAGTTCGCGGTCGGCAAGCAGGACGGCTTCACCGATGTCGAAGGCTGCGACGGCCTGCGATTCAACATGAAGAACGCGCGCGTGCTTCGAACGCGGACCGCGGACGGCAGCGGAAACGTGAGCGTCAGCGGCTTCATCGGCAGCGGGAAGAGCGGCAAGACGTTCTACTTCCAGGTGCACGATCCGGCGTCGTGCAACCTGAGCAACGTCATCGAGTACACCTTCCCCTGATTCCCATTCGCAATCCGGGCGGGCGCGACGGGATCAGTCTCCCGGCGTGCTCGCCTTGTCGGGGAGGGCCTTGCGTCGCCAGAAGGCCCTCCCGGCGGGGCTGGTCTCGGTGGCGAGCCCTTCCGGCACGTTTCCGGTGACGCGGCGGATCAGATCCGCGATGTCCCCGTCGGTATCGAGCGGGACGTAGTGGACCTCCTGGTCCCCGAATCGGACGAGCACGACGTGGGGCCCCTTCGTGGTCGTGCCGTCCGGCGCGGGGTAAGGGGCGACCGAGAATCCGCCCACCTTCCAGGCTCCGGCGCCCAGCGTCTCGGCGTCGCGGAGCGCGCCCCCGAGGATCTCCTGGAGCTCCCGGCGGGCCTCGATCGAGGGCAGGCCCTGGGCCGTCCCGGGGGCCGTCGGGGCCTTCTCGGACTCATTCTGGCCGCACGCCGTAGCCATCAGAAGCACGACGCCGAGTCGTAGGGCGAGCGAAATTGGGTGTTTGTAAGGTGTTTGCATTTAGCGACTTAAAAAAGTGGTCCCGGTATCGGGCAGAAAACGTGTGTACAGGGTAGAGAGCGACGCGCGGATCGCGCCGCTTTTTTCCGTACGATTCCGAGGCGTCTTGCCTCATACTCGTCGGTATCGGGGGTCGAAGCAACCGTCGATTCGCCCTCGAGGAAACGCTCAGTCAGTCCACACGGTAGATCTGGAGGAGTTTCAGCCATGAAACATTTCGTCTTGGGTATCGCTCTGCTCGCGTTGATCAGTGGTGGAGCCATGGCGCAGACCGGCGATCTCGTCGGCGTGCACGCGCAGTACAAGAACGTGAAGCTCGGAACGTTTACGGCCGAGCAGGGTGAGCAGGGCGAGCTCGAAGTTCTCGCCTCGACCGCGGGCGTCTCGCGACGCTTCTTCGACAGCCTGACCCGCAACCAGCAGGTCTCCGTCCGTCGCATGATCGAGCTCCTCCGAGCCGGCGACCAGAAGAACGCCCTGCGCGTCTGGAACGAGTTCCTGGATTCGCTGCAGCACGCGACGAACCACGTCGACCTGAACGCGCTCATCGCCTTCATGGTCACGAAGGGCAGCATCGAAGGTGGCCCGGCGTACCAGAACACGATCTTCTACTCGACGCAGGTCTCGAACCTGTCGACGCAGCTCGCGGGTGCCGAGCAGTACCTCACGCAGCTCAACGAGCTCGCGAACTCGGTCGGCTCCGGCAAGCAGATGGTCGGCCCGCAGGGCTCGTTCACGATCGGCAAGGGCACCGAGTTCTCGGATGAGATCACGCTGACCAAGAAGCAGATCGCGTCGCTCAAGAAGAAGAAGGCCGCGATCCTCAACAAGCTGAAGGCGTCGTCGCTCGGTTCGAACGTTGCCAAGCGCACGTTCAACCTGACGAAGGTCTTCACGATGGCCGCGCAGAACAAGCTGACGGCCCCGGCGGGCTCCTCGGGCCACACGCCGCAGAAGAAGGGCTGAGATCGGCGAGACGCGCGAACCCGCGCGCTCCCGTACAGGTGACTATCGAGAGCCGATCGGACCCCGGTCCGGTCGGCTCTTTTTTTGTGCCCGCCGCGTTGACTCCGTATTACTACCCTGGTAATACTACCTCGGTAGTAATTCAGGAGGCCCACACGTGACCAAGAAAAAGCCCGCGCTACGGCTCGGGGATCTGCAGTACCGCATCATGGAAGTCCTCTGGCGGGAAGGAGAGGCGACCGTCGGCGATGTGCACGGTGCGCTTTCGCGCGAGTATGCCTACACGACGATCGCCACCATGCTCCAGAAGATGGACGTCCGCGGGCTGGTCGCGCGACGCATGGAGGGGCGCCGCGGGATCTACAAGCCGCTCGTGCAGGAGGGGGATGCGCGCGGAAGCATGATCGAGGATCTGGTCGAGCGCGTCTTCCACGGCAACGTCGAGGAGATGGTCGAACATCTGCTCGAGCAGCGCGACGTCGGCAAGGACGAGCTCGGCCGACTCGCGCGGATCATCGCCGAGCACAAGAAGAAGCAGGGGGGCGCATGAACGGCGCGCCGGATCTCTCCTACTGGGGCGGGCTCGTTCTCGGGCTCGGCGTCGGGATGGCCCTGGTCATCGGACTCGCCGCGTTCGGGGCTCGTTTCGCGCGAACGCCGCGGACGCGCCGAGCGATGTGGCAGGCCGCACTCGTCGGCTGCGGGCTTCTGCTCGTTCTCGAGATCACCGGACTGGCGGCCGAAGCGCGTCGCTACGTTCGCACTCCGGATACGAACACCGACATCGAAGCCGCTCGATTCGAATCGGACGCGAAAGACTTCGACAGCGACGGCGCCTTGTGGACGGTCGTCGGTTCGCCGTTCGCGCGTACCCTCGACGCCGGCATGTCTTCTTCCGAGCGGATCGCGATGACGTCGCACGCCGCGTCCGGATCCGAGATTCTCGAAGCTGGAGATTCCGCGGACGCCGCGGGCACGTGGATCCCCGGGCTGATCTGGGCTTCTCTGACACTGGTGATGCTGCTGCGCCTCGTGTGGCTCCGCGGAGGACTCGCCGTCCGGTTGCATCGAATCCGCGACGTGCGAAGCGGCGACCTGCGAAGGCGCGTGCGCACCCTCGCCGATCGTCTCGGCATCCGGCGTTCGGTGCGCGTGGTCGTCTGGCCCCGTCTCACGAGCCCCGTGGCCTACGGCATCCTCCGACCGACCGTGGCGTTGCCGTCCGACTTCGAGGACGGGTTCACGCGGCCGCAGCAGGACGCGATGATCGCCCACGAGCTCGCGCACGTCGCGCTCGCCGATTCGTTCTGGCACCTGGTCGGCGACGTCATCCTGGCGCTCACGTGGTGGCATCCCATGGTGCGCATGGCCCGTCGACACCACCGTCACGAGTGCGAGTGCGCCGCCGACGAGGCGAGCGCGGTCGTGGACGGCGGCCCGGGTCATCTCGCCGAATCGCTGTTCCTGCTCGGAACGCGTCTCGCGCGTCGACCGAGCGCGGTGCTCGCCCACGCGGACGGCGGTCGGTTCCGCTCGTCGCTCGGACGTCGCGTCGAGCGGCTCACGCGGCTCCACGGAAACGCGTGGGCCGACCGACGTCGGATCGGGGCGGCGCTGCTGACGGTGATCGCACCCGTGGTGCTGGTGGCTCCGGTGCTCGCGGCGACAGGGACTCTTCCGGGCCACGCGCCCGATCCGACACACGACGAGACCGCACTTGCAGGAGAGGATGAAATGCGGATACGAACCATATTTCGACGATCTTTGATGGGATTTTCGCTCACGGCGCTGCTCGGAGCGGGAGGGCCGGCCGACGCCGGATCGCCGCCCGCGGAGCTGGCGCCGTTGACGGCCGAAACGATTCCGGCGACGTTGAAGGAGCCGCCGGTGAAGCGGTTGCCGGTCGAGAAACGCCTGCCGATCGAGAAGCCGGAACCGGTCGAGAAGAGCGAGCCGGAGCTGACGCTCTCACCCGAATCGGAGGCCGCGCCGAGCGCGTCCGACGAAACGCCCGTCCCGCGCTTTCACGATGTTCGAGACATCCTGTCCGTGCGTGCACCGGATGCGGACGAGTGGGCGACGCTGGTGGACGTGACGGATGAAGCCCCCGCGCCGCAGAAGGTGCGTCCCGACCCGGCTCCCGAGACCCGGATCCTCTCCACGTCGACGCGGCCGCACGTGCTGGTCGAGGCCCGGATGATCGCACTCGATCCCAAGGCCAAGCTTTCGCTCGCCGGGGACGTCGAGTTCAGGCCGAGGACCGCGGCGGATTCCGGTGCCATCGTGGTCTCGAAGCCGGATGCGGCAACTTCGCGATGGGCGGACGAGCTGGCGAAGAACGAGAAGCAGGTCTTCCTGATGCCGATCGTGGGTGGCGAGAGCGGACAGCTCACGCAGATCGAGCAGGTCGCGTACATCAGCGAGTTCCGCGTCGAGCGCAGCGGCGATGCGATGGTGGCCGATCCGGTCGTCAGCACGCTGCAGCACGGCCTCGTCCTCAATGTGAAGCCGACTCCGGTCGCCGATGGTGTTCGTCTGCAGCTCTCGCTCGAGCTCTCTCATCTGGATGAGCTCCTCGAGCGCGAGATCGATCTCATCCGCGGCGCGTCCGCGGTGACCATCCAGGTTCCGGTGATGGCGCGCCACGAGACCAAGATCGACAAGACGGTGGCCGATGGAGGTCGCCTGCTGATCGTCACTCGACGTCCGACCGACGACGGCAAAGAAGAGATGATCCTGATCGATCTCTTCGCGCGAATCACGCTGCCGAGCGACTCGCGCACCGTCGCGCCGAAGCGCGGCCAGTAGAAGAAACAGACTCAGCGGGCGCCGCTGGTCTCCGTCCTCCGCGAGGCCAGCCGCGCCCGCTCGTTTCGCGCCGTGCGGCCCCAGTGCGCGCCGTACTCGCGCGCGATGGCGTCGAGGAGCGAGCCGGCGCGATCCTCGTCTGCGGTGGTGATCGCGGCCTGGACTCGATCATCGAGCTCGGCGAGCAGACGCTTGCGAAGCTCCGGCGGATCGATGCCGCGAGGGGGAGCCTCGCTTCCGCGAAGTCGCTCGGTCAGATGAAGCAGATCGAGCGCGGCTCGCGCCTGGCCGGCCTCCATGAAGGTTCCGGCCGCGGCCAGAAGCTCGTCGTGCTCGGGCCGAAGCAGCTCGAGGGCGTGCCGCGAAGGGATGAGCTTGCCGAGGCTCGTGTCCTTGTGGTTTGTCGAGACGATGCCGACCGCCAGGCCGTCGAGCGTGACGCCCGGCCCCCCGCTGTTGCCGGCGATGATCGCCGCGTCGACGTGGATGCGGCCGTCGATCTTGCGGATGACGCCGCGTGACGGAGCCGGCACGGCAATCCCCGTCTCCAGAAGGCTGAACGTCCTCGGATACCCGAGCGTCATGATCGACTGCATCGGATCGAGCGCCGTTTCGTCGTCGTGGAGCAGGACGGCAGCAGGCGGCGTCCCGAGGTCGACACGCAGTAGCGCGAGGTCGTCGACGCCGTTGATGTGATACTCGCCGCGCTGTCGTCCGAGTGCGTCGACCTTGATCATCCGGTCGAGGCGATTTGGCGTGGTGCGCACGAACGTGACCTCGCCTCGGCCCAGCGTCCGCGCGGTCTGGTAGTCCTTCTGGCGGCTCTCGTCGAGGACGCGACTATCGGCAAGCCAGACCGCGATGTCGGTTCTCGCATCGTCACGCTCGTACTTGCGCGCTCGCAATCGTGCGGCGTCGATGTGGTAGAGCCAGGGGCGCGCGACGTGTTTGTTCGTGAGGATGTGCCCGAGCGGCGACACGAAGAAGCCCGTCCCCGACGACTCGAGCATCTCGGGCGGGTAGCCCTCGCGAACCATCCAGTAGGTCGTCCGGATGAGAACGATCGAATCGCGAAGGTCCTCATGGATGCGCGAGAAGACGGCTTCGGGCGACTCGCCGAGAGCCATGCCGGGCGCGAACGCGGAGCCCGATCCCCCGGGGTCGTCCCGCCGAAGCGATTCGCGACCGATCCACGCGACGGCAGCTGCCAGCACGACGAGGCTCGCCAGAACGAACGCGTGGAAGCGATGCTCGACCAGTCGCAGCCGGTAGACCTTGTCGCGCGCCGACTCGTGCGCGACGTGGACCTCATCGACGAGCTCGGTGAACGCCAGCGGGCCGAGCTTCATCTCTCCCGCCACGCCGCGGAGCACCTTCATCTCCGCATCGCGGAGGTTCTCGTCCCTCAGGCCGACGCGAATCATGAGGCGCAGCAGCCGACGCTTCTGCTCGTCGGACACTTCGAGGTCGGCGGCGGAGATCTCTCGTCCGGTGCGCAGGAGTCGCCGGGCCGCGCGCTGCGAGAGACCGAGCGACGCGCGGTGCCGCTCGAGGATCCGATCCTCGAGACGGCAGACCTCGCCGTCCGCGCTCGCGACGCGGTGGAGAAGCACGTAGGCGGCGGATTCGAGCCTCATGGAGGGGATTGTACGGGGCGCGGGGGCGGGGGGACAAGGCGACAGTCGAGCGTTCGGAGGGATGACATCGGGGCGCGTCGGTACTACGATGGCCCGCCTCGCATCGGGCGGCCCGGTTCGCGCCCCGATGCGGCCTCGACGAAACCCATGGAAAGGCCCGTCTCGATGACTCGCACCCTCGCCCCTCTGGTCGCCTTCTTGCTCCTCGGGCTGCCGGCCTGCGTCTCCACCTCGTATCCGGAGATGGCGCCGCTCGTAAGCCTCGATGCGCTCATGCCGGAGCTCGAGTCCGCCAAGCCGTCCGCCCAGAAAGACGACGACGGGG
>CAZQZX010000299.1:0-6955 GCA_964597885.1 uncultured Planctomycetota bacterium | reverse complement strand
CGCGCTTCGAAGGCGACCCGGTTCCGCTGCGGCGCTTGCGCGCGTTCGTCAAGGCCGTCATCGCCACCAAGGCTGACGAAGAGGATCCGGAGAAGGAAGACAGCCCGAGCAGCGGCGGGGCGGGGTCCTGATGGACGTGCGCACGGGCGAGATCGTCGACGATCGCGAGTACCAGGGGCTGCTGAAGGCGAAGGCGCACGGGCTTCTGGATCGCAAGGGGCGAGAGCGGCTGAAGCACCTCAGGCAGATGGTGATTCCCCCAACGCCGCAACAGCTTCGATCGAACAAGGCCGGACGCAACGAGCCCTGTCCGTGCGGATCAGGCGTGAAGTTGAAGAGGTGCTGTCTGATCGGCACGGAACGGACTGCGGGTAGCAAACAAAGCTCGCCCGAGGGAGGCGAGTAAGAGGCGGTTCGCACACCCCCGTCCGCCGTGCCGCAACCATTGTGGTGGTGGGGAGGCCGTAGTGGGCGGGCGGGGGCTGTGCTTCTCACCAGAAAGAGAGGGAGGCAGATGCGCAGATACGGATGGTTGATCGAGCTCGTCGCCGGGCGGCGAGTGCGTGCGGCGCGAGCTCAAGCTCGGGGTCGAGGCGCTCGCGAAGATCATCGCGGCCGGGATCTATTGGCAGCTGCAAGAGGACTGCGAGACGTTCAAGGATTGCCCGCAGGTGATGCGCCGCGTGATCGGACTCGGGAAGCGTGGCGCGGCGTGGCGAACTTCGCAGTGGACCGGCAGCGACTGGTCGAACGCCTGGTCCAACCAACCCCGAGCCGATGGAGAGTGGCGATGTCGGAGAATCATGACTTCCGCTGCGTGGCTACGTGGCGTCCATCGTGATCACGATAGGCGTACGCAGCGCGATCCGTTCTTGAGGTCCTTCCTCGAAGCGCCGGGATAAGTCGTGGAGAATGATTGTGCTGGGTGAACTGCAAGGGGCCGATCTGGTTGAACCCTCCGGCAACTACCGCTGCCTTGCAGCCCGAAACTGTTCGGCGCTAAGATGGGTCAGGAAGCAATGGAGCGCGCAATCGTGCGCTTCGGATTAGATGCAACAAGGAGGTAGGCACATGCAACACCTTACTGCGACATGTCAGTTACTCCTTTTGGGAGGCCTTCTGCTCGCGCTGCCGGCCAATGCAGCCGCCCAACGAAATCCCCTCGTTGATATGCTGGATTCTCCAGTAAAGGTCGATGCCGAGGTCTACAACGCTGGCGAGGTGGTCGAATGCTCAGTGGCCTTTCCTGGAACAGCCGCACTATTCGGCGTCGACACGGCACCTCAAGCACCGACGAACTCTTTCCTCGTACACGAACTGTTCGGAGCTTTTCGCACTTGGAAGTTGGATAGTGCATGCAATATCACGTCTACTTGGACTACGCAGCTGGCAGCCGTATCCATGACGGGAATCGCGGTTCCGAACGGAGACCGGCCTTTGACCTATTGGGCAGTCGACAGTCAGGGCGCTGTGATCGAAGAGTTCGCGATGGGCCTTGGAACTCCGATGGGATCGGAAGTCCCTATGATGGGCGGTCTCATGTACGGCCCATTGGTAATTGATGATCATCAAGCGGGGCAGATCGGCTGTTACAACGATATCGTGAACGACCGATACACCTGTGTTGACATGAACGACAGTGGAGCGTTCGTGTGCCAGTATGGGAACGCGAACGATGGAGGTATGGGCGCTTTCGGCAACTCGATCGGGGATGCCTTTGATACATCGACATGTTCCGGGGCGACACTCGTGCAAGCGACGGGATGGCCGGACGAGGGGCAGGTGACTCGTGTTGGCCAGTACTCTTGCGGCATTAGGGATACGGCGTGCGCGAACCAGTGGGATGTATCGCCCTTCTCGACGTTTACGAATGACATCGACGAGTTTGAATGCGGGGGCGAAGCTGGACTCATAATGGTAGACGCCGCTGGCGGGAACGTCTTTATCCTGAAGAAACCGGTTGGCGTCGCAGACTGTCAAGACAGTGACGCAAACATGGACACGTTCTGGCTCAATGCTTCCCAGGGTGGCGCTTTCTTCACCGTAGGCATTGACACGCACGCGCCGATCTCTTCCGCGATGCAGCGGACACCGCTCGGAAACGGCAAGTACATCTTCCACTTGAATGCCGGCTCGCCAAGCTCAGGTACGGTGAGCCCGCTCTTCGATTTGGGAGACCAGTGCTTTCCGTTTGTCGGTGGCTCGCCGGTAGTCGTTCAGAACAACCTCGGCAAGACGCACCTTGTGGGACAGTCGAGTTACTTCGGGAACCAAGAGCCGCCACCCGCGAGAGCCCCGACGTTCGTTCGCCCGACCGACGCAGTCGTAGACACCTTCAACATGCCGAGCGGATCGGAGTTCACTGGTCATTCGATCCATGTGAACGGCGGCGCGTCGTCCGCGAAGGGCGGCTCGCTGTCGAACGCGATTATCTACGACATGAGGTAGCCGCGAGTCTGCTCGGCACTTCTGTAGTCGTCGGGGTAGAGTGGACTTGTGTGAGGAGTATTGCGAGGGAGGCCGCGCGATGACGAAGATCTTGCTGCTTCTGATGAGTGGAGCGCTCTTAGGCTCCTCCTCGTCCTCCTGCTTCGCTGGATCGGTGACGTTCACGTTCAAGGTCTCAAAAGACGGTCAGCCCGTTGAAGGCGCAGCCGTTTTCTACGAAGGTCCCGTTGGATCGTGCACACCCTTTCCTAGAGACGTTAGCATGAACTGTCTCGGCTCCACAGACGAGAAAGGCGAGCTGACTCCCGACGTTTTTTCGTGCACAGGCCAAGCGGTGGGTACGCGTTGCTCCTGGTCAATCGTGGCGGTCAAAGGAGACTGCCAGGGGCGAAAGAGAGTGCGGGTGCCGTGCGCGGACGGCCACAATGAGGAGTGCGTGAGCATCTCGATCACACCAAAGGGGTCGCAGGTTCCGGCAATGTCAGACCTAGGATGGGCAGTAGCCTTCACAGGAATATGTGTTGCCGCTTTCATCGCGCTGCGCCGGCGATCAGACACTTAGGAACAACCGAGCCAGACCTGCTTGCACCCACTGGCTGAGGAACTCCCCACCACAGGGCCCGCCCGTCGCCCTCCCAGGTCGGGCGGGTCCGTTTTCCCGCGAGTTTGTCGAGAACCAAGTCGCCTTCTTCTGCCGCGTTGGATGTGAATCCTCTTGCGTGGCGAACGCGTGCGTGATCGCGCAACGAACTGCCCACGTTGGGGATCGAGGCGGGGAAATATCTCGAGGCATCTACTGAGAGCGGAATGCACTAGGTCGCGTTCGGTTTTGGATTGACCTGCGGTCGCATTCTTCTTTATAGTCGGGCAAGGATAGAGGTCATAGAGAAAGGACGTCTCGCGCTGTCGGAGCAGCGCGACCGACTCCGCATTCCCTCGAGGCGATCGGTAACCGGCACCCTCCGTCTCGCGGTGCATCGCCGAACCTTGCACCACCCCAGTCCCTTTGGGTCCAGGTTCTCCTTTGGATCCGTACGGCAGGAGCGTCAATGGGGTCGAACTTGACGCGATCCGTCGGTGGCTACCTATCGAACTCGGGACATCCTCTGCCTGTAGGGAGTGGTGGAAGAACGCGATCGAGGAATCAACCTGCTTGCCCAATACTCAGGAAGGAGGTCCGCCATGCGTTAGCGTCTCGGAAGCGTGAGGAACACGGCTTGGATTCCTTGCGCACACAGCGAAATCGGTTAGATGGGCGCGATGGGCATGGGCGGCATTCGGCCTGAAAGGCTGATCCCATGCTCATCGGCCCGCTTCAGTGTATGACTGTCGCAGAAGGAGGCAAGAAGAATGAGCAGATTGATCACGGCTAGAGGACTGCTTACGGCGGTCGCGATCAGCTTTATACTTGCAGGCGGCACGCAGGAGTCTGTCGCGCAACGTAACCCCCAGGTGGACCTTCTCGACTCTCCGGTGAAGTTGCCTGGCGGGGGCTCGTACAACCGCGAAGCGCTCGACTGCAACAACACCATCTCGCTCCAGTCGCTCTACGGACTCGACTACGGATACGAGCGGGTTTGGGTGGGCGATCTCATGACCTATGCGATCGAGCTGTCCGACGGCGATTGTATCGTGCAGGATGGATGGGTCACGGCCTTCGCCGGCGCGACGATGACCGGCATCGCCGTTCCCAATAAAACTGACACGGTCTACTGGGCAGTTGATACTCAGGGAGCAGCGATTCATCAGTACGAAACTGGTACTGGGGTCGCAACGGGTAGCAGCGTTCCGTTGGCTGGAGGAACGGTCTACGGGCCGCTGGTGATCGACGATCACCAAGGTGGTGAGGTCGGGTGTTACGGGGAGATCGTGAGCGATACGTATACCTGCATTGACATGCAGGCCTCAGGTGCATTCGTTTGCTTGTACGCGAATCAAGATAATGCGGGCGGCGGTGCTTTTGGGAATGGGATTGGTGACGCGTTCGATCCGGCTGCTTGTTCGGGCTCAACGCTCGTTCAGGCGACAGGGTCGATTGCCGAGGGCCAGGTAACGCGGGTGGGCCAGTACGGATGTTCTGGCGCTGATCCCGCTTGTGCCAACGTTTGGGACGTCTCGACCTTTTCGACGTTTATCAATGGGATCGATGAGTTCGACAAGAACGGGACGCCTCGCCTCGCTATCATAGACAACGTAGCGAGCGAACTGCTTATTGTTGCCCAGGTGGTTGGCGTCGATGAGTGTCAGGATGTCGATTCTGACATGGATTTGCTCTGGGTTAATGCTTCTCAAGGAGGCAGTAACTTCACCGTGCAGGTCAATACGGCAGCGCCGATCTCGACTGGAATGCAGAAGACGGCATTTGGCAACGGTAAGTACGTTTACCACATGAATGCTGGCACGCCGAACAGCGGCACCGTCAGCGCCCTTTTCGACTTGGGGAACCAGTGCTTCCCGTTTCTCGGAGGATCAGCCGTGGTAGTCGAGAATAACGTGGGCAAGACGAACCTCGTTGGCTCGACGAACTACTTCGGTACGCCGAGTTCGAACCCGTCCAAGGCCCCGACTTTTGTCCGTCCGACCGACGCCGTCGTCGACATGTTCAACATGCCGAGTGGCTCGCAGTTCACCGGTCAGTCGATTCACCTCAACGGTGGCGCCTCGTCGTCGAAGGGTGGCTCGCTCTCGAACGCGGTAGTCTACGACATGCAGTAACCGTCTCCTGTTCTCATGGCCCGCTTGTGCCTTGCAGGGTGCAGGCGGGCTTTTTTCTTGGTTGCACGCGCGATCCGCGCGGTTGGTTTGGTATCATCTCAGCACGCCTGGGAGGGCAGCCTGAAGTCGAGGACTGTCTCCCGTGGCGCCTTCCCCCTTCGCGGTCTCGCACGAGCCCGCAGTCACCTTCTTCGCTTTCGCGCTCGCCCTCTGTATGGCCTGGATCCTCGTCGGGGTCTACGGCAATGAGCGGCGGAGGCTTCGGCCTTGAGCGCCCTCGCCCAGATCCCTGATGTGACGCTCGCCGAACTCCGCGAGTTCGTCTTCGATCGCGTCGCCGACGCTGAGCACCGGTATGAACGCCTGGATGCCGCACTCACCGAGCCGATGCGCATCCCGACGAGCTTCCCGGGACCAACCTCGGGCGGTGGCTCGAACAACCACGATCAGATCGCGAAGGCGTGCGTCCGCCATCTCCTCTTCCGGAAGGCGGGGAACGACGCGCTCGCGAAGAACGCGCTCGAGTTTGCCCGGGCGTGGATGCGGACGATCCGAGAGGTGGCGCGCGACCCCGAGCACCGATACCTCGAAGGCGCGCGGCTCTTCCTCGACATCGCCATCCGGGATGGGCGCCAGGATGACCAGCTCCTCGCCCACGAAGTCATCGCCGGCCAGGGCAAGCGCACGCTCTACGACGACCTCACGCGCTTCGTCGAGAAGGACTTCGCGAACGTGCGGGGCGTCACACGCTCGCTCGCGAATGTCGCGGTCTACGTCGGATACCTGCGGGAGCTCGGCCCGGGGAGTGCCGACATCCGATTGGGACTCGAGGCGACCCGGAACGCCGCCGGATGGTTCTACGGCCTCACGAGCGACCGCGACCCAGACCCGGAACTCGATCGCGAGCTCCCCGGATGGGCGGTCGACGCGGCTGGCGTGTCGTATCAGGTCGACGAGATCGGGAAGGCAAAAAACCGCTGGAAGAACGCCCGGAACGTCTTCCATAACCCGTTCGTGTGCTTCTACATCCAGCACGGCGCGATGCAGACGCTCCGCGCGAACGTCTGGGATGATCTCCCCGGGCGATTGCAGGCGCTCGTCGACCGACGGGAGCGCGAGCTCGAGCGGTGGTTCTGGGGGAAGGCGTACGCTTCGAGCGCGGATCTGTTCGAGACGGGGCTCGGGCCGACGAAGCCGATCCCGACGCTCGATCCGAATGGGCTTGTGGCTTCGCCTGCCGTGCTCGACCTCCCGGTCGGGCAGATGCTCTACCCCTACTGGCGCTACCTCTTCGCGCTGCCGGAGGGCGGGGAGTTTGAGGTCGCTACGGGCCAAATGCTCAACGCGTTCGTCGCGCAGACGGCCGCGCACTGGCGTGCTGAGCTCCCGCTGATGCTCTTCTCGCCGTCGCTGCTCGAGCTCGTGGCCCGCGCGAAGGATCTGGAGCGCGGTTCCGGGGAAGACCCGCCCGTCGAGCCGCCGAGCGAGACCCTGCGCGACCGATCGAAGCGCGCGATCCGAGTCCTTCGCCGTGAGGGGCTCGAGGACCATGCCGAATTGCACGAGCAGGCCCTTCGCCTCGTCCGCCGAGGCCAGCGGCTGCTCGATCCATGAAATGCCCGAGGGTCTTTCGAGCCCGGCGCGCGTCACGCGCGTCGGGCACCGGGCCTGACGGACACAACAGAAAGGACGGTTGGGATGAGACGAAGCATTCTGATGGGGATCGTAACCCTGTGTGTGCTGTGCCTGTGCGGGACCTCCGTGGCCGGTGAGCCGAGGCTGTTTGCCGTCG
>CAZQZX010000298.1:0-6993 GCA_964597885.1 uncultured Planctomycetota bacterium | reverse complement strand
AACTCGTCCAGTGCCGCCAAATCAACATAATTGCTCACAGCCAACTCCGTCTCAGTAAAAAAACAAGCATGCTTGTTTCTTTTTCGGACGCGATGCTACCATGCGGGACGCCTTGGAGGGAGGGACAGGCCATGATGACGTTTCTAGCGAAGATGACGGTTAAAGAGGGTAAGGAAGAAGACTTTGTTCGCCTTGCCAAAGAGCTGACCGAAAAAGTCCGTGCGAACGAGCCCGGCACACTCGCCTACCAGTTTTTCAAACTACGCGACGAAGAGCGCGGCTACGCGGTCTACGAGCAGTTTACCGATGAAGCCGCCGAAGAGGCGCACCAGGGTACGGACTACTTCAAGGAAATCGCACCGCCGCTGATCGAGTGTCTCGACGGCACATACGTGCGCACCTACCTCGACGACCTCGATTAAGGGGAAGCGTGTGAGCGTTGAACTTTCGAAGGTTCGTATCCAGGCGACGACGCTTGGCGACCTGCTGCTGACCGCGGCAGACAGCCGCCCGGATACGGATGTCGTTGTCCTGCCGGACAAACGTGTCACCTACGCAGAACTCACCGAGAGAGCCATGCTACGCGCCCGCAGCTTGCGTGCGCTTGGCGTCGGACCGGGCGACCACGTCGGCCTGCTGCTTCGAGGTATCAAGAAGGACGACATCGAGCGAGGCCAGGTCATCTGCAAGCCGGGCTCGATCTCGCCGCACACCGAGTTCGAGGGTGAGGTCTACGTCCTCACCAAGGACGAGGGCGGCCGTCACACGCCGTTCTTCAAGGGCTACCGTCCGCAGTTCTACTTCCGAACCACGGACGTGACGGGCGACACCGAGCTGCCGGAAGGCGTCGAGATGGTCATGCCCGGTGACAACATCAAGTTGAAGGTGAAGCTGATCATGCCGATCGCCATGGAGGAAAACCTCCGCTTCGCGATCCGCGAAGGTGGCCACACGGTGGGCGCCGGCGTCGTGACCAAGATCTTCGCCTAGGTTGGACTGCAGTACGCGCCGGACGCCGCGCAGTATCGGGGTCGCAGGCGCGCAAGATGAGACGATAACGGGAGCCGGGACCACGTCCCGGCTTCCGGGATTTACACGTCGGCGAGATTACGAGCCGGCGAGAGACACCGGGTGTAACGCGCAGGTCTGTAGCTCTAATTGGTAGAGCACCGGTCTCCAAAACCGGGGGTTGGGGGTTCGAATCCCTCCAGACCTGCCATACTCGCTCGGCGGGAACCACCCGTCGGGCCGTGTTTGTGAGGTAGAGCGCGCCACATCAGGGCGCGACGAACGGAAATCGGAGTCGACGATGCTTCCCGAGATCTACCGCAAAGGGCAGGGCTACATGACGCGAGTGCCGGCAGCTGTCGCGCTCGGCGCTCTCCTGCTCTATGGCGTGATCCAGTCCTATGGGTTCCTGGTCGGCTACGACTGGGGTAACAACGCGATCGGGGGCTTTGTCATCCCGATCGTGGAGCAGCCGTTCAATGTCGGATTCATCGTCGCGGGCGCGATCGCCCTCGGTGGTGGCTACGGCCTCTACACGTTTCTGAATCGAAAGAAAACGGTCGACATGCTCGTCGACACGGAGACCGAGCTCAAGAAGGTGACCTGGCCGGCGATGCCGGAGACGATCAACGCCTCCATCGTCGTCCTTGTCGCGGTCGCGCTCATCGGCGCGTACCTCGCGGTGGTCGATCTTCTCCTCAGCCGATTCTTCGGGGTGATCCTGTAGGCAGGCTCAAGAGGTCGGAGGTCGAACGAACGTCGTGGAACACGCGAGCTCGGGAAACACAGGCATGACCAAACGCTGGTACGTCGTCAGGGTCCAGAGCGGGAAAGAAGAGCAGGTGCGCGATAACCTCGAGAAGCGCATCAAGATGCTCGGCCTCGATGGTGAGGTCTCTCGTGTTCTCGTCCCGACCGAGAAGATCACGGTGATGAAGGGCGGAAAGCGCCGCGTCACCCAGAAGAAGATCTTCCCGGGTTACATCATGGTCGAGATGGACAAGGGTGACGACGTCTGGTTCGCGATCAAGGAAACGCCGGGCATCGGTGATTTCGTCGGTGCGCATGGCGAGCCGGTCCCGATGGAGGACCACGAAGTCGACAAGATGCTCGGCGACATCGAGCGTCAGGAAGAAAAGCCGAAGCTGAAGATCGAGTTCAAGAAGGGCGACAGCGTCAAGATCAAGGAAGGCCCCTTCGAGAACTTCGACGGTCAGGTCGAGGACGTGATTCCGGCCAAGGGCATGGTTCGCGTCATCGTGACGATCTTCGGGCGTCCGACGCCCGTCGAGCTCGAGTACTGGCAGGTGGAGTCGGTCTAACGATTCGGTGCAAGCGGGCGCTCGCGCCCGTGGGAAAGGCAACAGGATATGGCGAAGGAAGTCAAAGCGAAGATCAAGCTGCAGGTCCCCGGCGGTCAGGCGACGCCTGCTCCCCCGGTCGGTCCCGCGCTCGGCCAGCACGGTGTGAACATCGGTGACTTCGTTCGCCGGTTCAACGACGAGACGAAGCAGGCCGGCGGCCTGCTGATCCCGGTGATCATCACGGTCTACAGCGACCGCTCGTTCGACTACATCTGCAAGTCACCGCCTGCTGCGGTGCTGCTGAAGAAGGCGGCGGGGATCGCGAAGGGATCGGGCGAGCCCAACATGACGAAGGTCGGAACGGTCTCGAAGGACCAGGTCCGCGAGATCGCCGAGACGAAGATGGCCGATCTGAACGCGCGTGACATCGACCACGCGATGAGGATTATCGAGGGTACGGCGCGCAGCGCCGGCATCCTCGTCGAGTAACCGAGGGATTGCGATGAGAAACCGAAGCAAGCGATACGCCAGCGCCGCGACCAAGGTGCAGCCGGGATCCCAGCTCGAGCTTCCCGAGGCGATCAAGACTCTGAAGTCGTTCGATGCCGCGAAGTTCGACGAGACCGTCGAGATCGTCATGAGCCTCGGCGTCGACCCGAAGAAGTCGGATCAGATGATCCGAGGCGCCTTCTCGTTCCCGAAGGGCATTGGTCAGTCGCGTCAGGTCATCGTCTTCGCGGACGGCGACCAGGCCGACGCCGCGAAGGCCGCGGGAGCGATCGAGGTCGGTGGCGAAGAGCTCGTCAAGAAGGTCGCGGGCGGATGGACGGAGTTCGACGTCGCCATCGCCGTACCTCGCATGATGCGCTTCGTCGGTAAGCTCGGAAAGGTCCTCGGGCCGCAGGGCAAGATGCCGTCGCCGAAGTCGGGCACGGTTACCGACGACGTCGAGAAGGCGGTCCAGGAGTTCCAGGCCGGTAAGGTCGAGTACCGCGTCGACTCGGGTGCGAACATCCACGCGCCGGTCGGCAAGAAGTCGTTCTCCGAGTCGGATCTCGAGGAGAACATCAACGCATTCATCGAACACATCCGCGGCGTCAGGCCGACGGCGGCGAAGGGTACGTACATCAAGAAGGTCGTCATCTCGGCCACGATGAGCCCGGGAGTCCACGTCGAAGTCGCTTGAGGTCGTTTGAAGGACGGTTGATTCTATGTCTCGCATGCTGAAGCAGTTGATGGTGGACGACATCACGAAGCGCCTGACCGGTGCGGACGGAGTCGTCGTCGTGAACTTCGAGGGAATGACCGTCGAGACCGCGGAAGAGTTCCGCGGCCTGCTCGCCGAGCAGGAGCTCTCGATGACGGTCGTGAAGAACTCGCTCGCGGTCCGAGCTTGCGAGACGCTGGGTATGGGGCCGGTCGCCGAAGTCATGGGCGGTCAGGTCGCGTTCCTTCACGGCGGAGACGAGGGAGTCATCTCGGTCTGCCGTATCCTGAAGGACTTCAACAAGAAGAAGAAGAAGAAGGGCGTCAAGGTTCGCGGCGGCGTCATGGACGGTCAGCTCCTTCAGGCGAAGGACGTGACGGCGCTGGCAGACATGCCGACGCGCGTCGAGATGATCGGCCAGGTCGTGGCGCAGATCCAGTCGGCGGGTGGAAACATCGTCGCGGCGCTCAACGGTCCCGGAGGCAAGCTGGCCGGGGCGATCGAAGCAAGAGCAGACGATCTCGAGAAGGGCGGCGAGGGATAGTCGCACCGCGTGTGCCGCTGATTTCGACCGGCGAGTAGCTTGCGCCGGCGAGCAGGCGGACGCGCGAACGCACCTGATCGAGCGAGCGGTATAAGAGTTTTGGAATTCACAGTTCGGATGCGCGTCGAGGCGCATCGGCTTGACGAGATTTGATGGAAAGGTTCGATCGATGACGGAAGAAGGCGGCGACAAGAGCTGGGATGCGGGCATCAAGGAGCTCGGCGACAAGATCGTTGGGCTGACCCTTCTCCAGGCCCGTGAGCTCGGGGACTACCTCAAGGAAGTCCACGGCATCGAGCCGGCGGCCGGTGGTGCGGTCATGGTGGCCGGTCCGGGTGGCGGCGGTGGTGGTGGTGACGATGCCGAGGAGAAGACCTCCTTCGACGTCGTTCTCGCTGCGGCTGGCGACAAGAAGATCCAGGTCATCAAGGAGGTCCGCGGTATCACGGGTCTCGGCCTGAAGGAAGCGAAGGCCCTCGTCGACGAGGCCCCGAAGCCGATCAAGGAAGGCGTCTCGAAAGAGGATGCCGAGAAGATGAAGGAGCAGCTCGAAGGGGCTGGTGCGACCGTCGAGATCAAGTAGTCCTCGGTTCCTGTTGTCGCAGCATTGGCCGACGATTCTCTCTCAAGGCGAGGACTAGATGACGACGGGAAACGGTAATAACGTACACACGTTCGGGAACGTCCGGGAGATCGTCGAGATTCCGAATCTCGTCGAGCTGCAGACGGAGTCTTTCCGTCAGTTCCTCCAGGAAGATACGTCTCCGCCCGATCGCAAGAACCTCGGGCTGGAGTCCATCATCCGGGAGATCTTTCCGGTCTGGGACTACAACAAGAAGATGTGCCTCGAGTATCTCGGCTACGAGCTGGGACGCCCGCGGTACTCTCCCGAAGAGTGTCTGCGCCTGAAGTTGACCTACGGGTCGCCGTTCAAGATTCGGTTGCGGCTCAACAAAGAAGAGCCGGTCGAGGAAGATGTCTACCTCGGCGAGATCCCGATCATGATCGGCGGCGGCGAGTTCATCATCAACGGCGCCGAGCGTGTGATCGTAAGCCAGCTTCACCGCTCACCGGGTGTGGACTTCTCCGTTGAAGTTCACGTCGGTGAAAAGAAGCTCCACAGCTGCTGGATCATTCCTGAGCGCGGGTCCTGGATCGAGCTGAACGTCTCGAAAAAGGATGCGCTCACGGTCCGTATCGACCAGAGCGGAAAGTTCCCGGCGACGACGCTCCTGCGGGCAATGTCCGAGGAGTATTCGACCGACGAACAGATCATTCGCCTCTTCCACAAGACGAAGAAGGCGAAGCTCGGCACCAAGCCCGGCGTGAAAGCCGCGCTCGGCAAGCCCGTGGTCGGCGACATCGTCGACATGAAGACCGGCGAGGTCTTCCTGTCGAGCGGTGACCCCATCACGGAGGAGTCGGCCGAGACGCTCAAGGAGATGGGGATCAAGGAAGTCGAGATCGTCGAGGACGATTCCGATCCGCTGATCCTGGCGACGCTCCGCGAAGATCAGACCGAGAGCCACCAGCAGGCTCTCCTGAAGATCTACCAGCGTTTGCGCCCCGGCAACCCGCCGCAGCTCGAGCGAGCCAAGCAGCTCTTCCACGAGAAGTTCTTCGATCCGAACCGCTACCGTCTCGGTATCGTCGGTCGCTTCCGCATCAACCGGAAGTTCGACCAGGATATCCCCGAGACCGAGATGACGGTGCACAAGGAGGACTTCGTCAACTCCGTCCGATACATCCTCGGACTGCGTCGGGGCGAGGGCGAGATCGACGATATCGATCACCTCGGCAACCGACGTGTGCGAACGATCCTCGAGCTGGCCGGCGACGAGTTCCGCAAGGGATTCCTGAAGCTGCGCCGCACGGCTCAGGAGCGAATGAACCTCGAGAACCTCGAGTCGGTGACGCCGCGAAACCTCATCAACTCGAAGACCATCTCTTCCGCGATCGACTACTTCTTCGGTCGTGGCGAGCTCAGCCAGGTCGTCGACCAGACGAACCCGCTGTCGCAGCTCACGCACGAACGTCGACTCTCGGCGCTCGGCCCGGGCGGTCTCAACCGTAAGCGAGCCGGCTTCGAGGTCCGCGACGTCCACCTGTCGCACTACGGCCGTATCTGTCCGATCGAGACGCCGGAAGGCACGAACATCGGTCTGATCTCGAGCCTCAGCATCTATGCGTCGATCGACAAGTACGGCTTCCTGACGACGCCGTATCGCGTCGTGAAGAAGTCGAAGGTGACCGACGAGATCGTGAACCTGCGCGCCGACGAAGAGACGAACGCCGTCATCGTTCCGGCCGATACCGACCTCGACGACAAGATGAAGATGACCGAGGACCGCGTGCTCGCGCGAGTCTCGGGCGACTTCAAGATGCTGGACCCGGCTGAAGTCGACTACATGGACATCTCGCCGAAGCAGCTGGTCGGTGTGTCCGCGGCGCTGATTCCGTTCCTCGAGCACAACGACGCCAACCGCGCGCTCATGGGAGCGAACATGCAGCGGCAGGCGGTCCCGCTCGTTCGATCGGAACCGCCGGTTGTCGGTACGGGCATGGAAACGTCCGTCGCCGAGAACTCGGGCATGGTGATCACGGCCCGCAAGGCCGGCACCGTGGCGCGCGCCACGTCGACCGAGATCGTGGTCGGCGAGAACATCTACAAGTTGCGCAAGTTCGTCGGGCTCAACGAGCGCACGTGCCTGAACCAGCGACCCATCGTCCGCGAGGGCGACAAGGTCGAGAAGGGGCAGGTGCTTGCCGACGGAGCCTGTACGCACGGCGGTGAGCTCGCGCTCGGCAAGAACGTCATGGTCGCCTTCATGACGTACGACGGTTACAACTTCGAGGATGCCATCCTCGTCAGTGAACGCCTCGTCAAGGAAGACGCGTACACGTCGATCCACATCGACGAGTTCGAGATC
>CAZQZX010000297.1:0-7007 GCA_964597885.1 uncultured Planctomycetota bacterium | reverse complement strand
ACGCGCTGGTCTTTCACGAGGTCGCTGTAGAAGCGGTGCTCTTTGCCTTCGTGGTCGATGAGGATCGGGTCGGGGAACTGATCCGAGGCGCGGCCGGAGGGATTCGAGTGCGGCGTGGTCCGCGTGAAGCGGGTGGTCAGACCGTAGGGGTCGAGCTCGGTGGTATCCGTCGTCGCCCGCCCCGTGAACCATAGCAGCAGGCCCACGGAGGCGAGCGCGACGATGGCGAAGATCCGATTCATACGGACTAGTCGTCCTGCTGCTCTTCGGGGATCGGCGAATCCGGGAAGGGGGTGTCCTGGTTGCCTTCCGGGTCGAAGTCGGTCAGCGGGATTCCGACGCCGCGGTCCTTCAGATGCTCGAAGTCTCCCGGGCCGATCTCGCCGCCGCCGGCCAGCGGCTGCGCGTGCTCGAACAGCAGGTCGTCCGGATCGGGGACGATCGGCATCCCCGAGTGCTCGATCCGTTCCGGAGTCGAGTTGTGGGGAGTCTCGCCGTCGAGGAAGCTTTCCTCGCCGGCGTCCCGCGGGTCGAAGGCCATCATCATCCGCATGTCTTCATGCTCGACGATGTGGCAGTGCGAGACGAACGGCCCCTTGAAGGTTCGGAACTTGACGAGCACCGAGACTTCGTCGCCACCCTCGAGGTTCACGAGGTCGGTCATGAACTTGTACCACTTCGGCGTTCCACCCTTTCCGGGCTTCTTGCCGTTGATGCTCTCCACCTGCATGCCTTCGAGGTGACTGTGCATCGGGTGCCACCAGCCGCCGCCGTTGCTGTAGACCCAGCGTTCGAGGCTGTTGCGGATCGGCGTGGCGTCCGATCGACGCGGGCTGAAGTAGTTGCTGTTGATGACCCACGCTCCGCGGCGGCGTCCGATGTCGAAGTGGCGGGTGACCACGACCTCGTTCGGATCGTACGGACGGAACGGGCGCAGCCGCGTGTTCTTTTCGATGGCGAGGTCGTTCGCAACCGGCGGTCCCGAGACGCGGAACTCGACGAGCCGCGTGTTCTCGTCGCGCGGGTCGATGCCCTTGGGCTTGCGACCGTCGGTCTGGTGCATGATGTTCTGCAGGTAGACGCGATCCGGCGCGTTGCTGAAGTCGACGATCAGGTCGAAGCGCTCGCCCGGACTGATCGTGAACTCGGGCATCCGCATCGCCCACGGGAACTCCCACGAATCCTTGCCGATCTGCAGGAATTCCATGTCGCGACGTCCCTTTCCGCGGTCGCGGAAGGTGAGACGCAGGTGGTAGTACCGCGCGTTCGACGCGTTCAGGATGCGGAAGCGGTACTTGCGTCGCTCGACGTTGACGTAGGGCTGCGCGATCCCGTTGACGGTGAAGATGTCGCCCAGGTGCCCGTTGTGATCGAACAGGTCGTAGTTGAGCGTCCCGTCCGGGTTCAGGTTCTTGTCCGCGAGCGCCATCGGGATGTCGTACGGACCGTACACTTCCGGCAGGATGTTGTCGGCGATGAGCTGATCTTCGAGCTCGTCGCGATTGAGATAGAAGCCGGCGAGGCCTCGATCGACGTTCAGGCCGGTGATGTCCATCCCGTGGTCGTGGTACCACATCGTGGTCGGGATCTGGCTGACATCGAAGGGGCCGCTTCCGGTGCCGGTGTCGGGGTTCGAGTGCTTGCGCGGCGCGATGTTCGGGTAGAAGTAGTCGCGCGTCTCGTTTTGCAGGACGTAGAAGTCCGGGTAGCCGTCGGAGTGCGCGGGCTCGTGACCGCCGTGCAGGTGGACGGACGTCTCGCCGGGAAGCAGGTTGGTGGCGCGCACCACCGAAGGCTGCCGGAACCGCGACAGGAACGTCGGCCCGGGGAACATGCCGTCGTAACCGAAGATCGGAGTGTCCACGCCCTCGACGAACTGGTGCGTGCTCTCCATCATCATCAGGTGATACTGCTGCTCCGGGAACGCCGCCCAGTCCGACTGATGGTCCGGATGGTTCGGGTCGTACTCGGGTGCGATGCCGTGGAAGACGGCGGCCGAGCCGGCCTTGGCTTGGGGTGAGCCGGGTGCCGGGTCGAGCGTCGTGGTCGTCTTGACCGGCGGCTTGGCGATGGGGCGAGTGAACGGGACGTGGCCGAACTGACCCTTGGCGCGACGGATGTTCGGGAAGCCGACGATGGCCGCTCCCGCTGCACCGGCGACAACGGCGCCCTTCATGAAGGTTCTGCGTGGAATCGACATGGATCCCCTCCGAGACAAAAGACCTAGACCGCGCAGATCCCAGGCAGCTGCGCTTCCTCCGATTGCCGGCGATCGTCGCAGGGAGGGGGCTTCGAGGCCAGACGATCAATCCGAGAAAGGGCCTAAACGATGCATGCAGGATCAGATAGACCCGGAGATTTTTTTTCGTCACACCGAGGGCTGCAGTCAGAACGCCAACTGCAAACGTTTGGATCTCATGAGGATGTCGAAGCGGGGTTCAGCGAGAGGAGCGCGCGGCCTTCAGGATGTCGGACCACAGGCCTTCGACGCGGGTTCCCAGAGTCTTCTCGGCGAAACGCGCAGCCAGACGATGGGCCTGTTCGGGCGAGAAGTGGTTTTGCCAGTCGCCGACCTTTCCCTTGCGAATGAACGCCGGCATGTCGGCGGGGCGCTTGCTCGCCCAGCGAAGCTGATCCTTCTTCATCGCGTCGAAGCTCGAGTGCTCGACGATCCGATCGAGCACCGAAGCGTCGGCCACGGCGCCCGCGGCGATGCCGCCGAGAAAGCTCCCGATCTCGACGATCGCCGCACGGGGGTCGTCCTTCATGTCCTCGTAGGTGAGGAAGAGGACGTTCGGCTCGTCCATCTTCTCGGCCCACGGAATCAGGTTGTCGAAGTAATCACCGAAGTCGATCTCGCCGGTGACGAAGCACTCGAAGTAGTCGTCGAAGGAGCCGTGCTCGAAGTCGTAGTGTTGCACGAATCCGCGCGTATGGTGGTAGAAGGACACCGCGCAGTCGAACGGATTCCGGGCGACGTACAGGTACTTCGTCTCCTCGTTCCAGGGCGTCAGGCGAAGGGGGAGGTGCGTCTTGACGCAGCGCGGTTGCCCGAGCGCTTCCACGAACTCCCGTCCCATCTCTTCGAGGTGAGGAATCTCGTGGGTCATCGTCTTGTCGGGCGGGAGAGGCTCGCCACCGTGAAGGATCAAGTAGACGATGTTCTGCGTCCAGGTGGTGCCGCACTTGGGGTAGGTGCTGATAAAGATGTCTTCAGGACGCGGCGTGTAGCGTAGCGCCGATTCGAAGTGCTCGACCGGGAAGCCCATCGGCATCAGGAATCCGTCGTGGGAGGTGAAACGAGGGCGCATGCTGGGGCTCCGATTCGATTCGAGCCCGGGCGGCCGCCAGGAGCGGCGGCCGGTCGTGACTCGATCCGGGGTCAGAAACTTGCCTTTCGCTAAATTCTTGGGGCGAAGGGCCTAATTCCTTTTTCGGTCGTGAAATAGGTCCGTTTAGGGCGCCAGGGTGGGCGTTCTCGCGCCTAGGCGACCCCTGACGAAACGGCAACTATCGGCTATTATCTTTTGCACTTGGATTGCGCGGCGGAGTGCTGGTCGTCCGCCGCTGAACTCGGCTTTTGATGAGACAGGGTGGCAGATGACCGGCCCCCGAAGCGTCTTGATTGTAGATCCCGACGCGATCTTCCGCCTCGGACTCGAGGAGTTGATCCGCCGCGAGGAGGACTTCTGCGTTTGCGGGAGCTTTGGCGATCCGGCCGAAGCCACCGCGAGCGAAGTCGTCGACCACGCGGAGATCGCCGTGACCGGACTCGCCTTCCGGGACGGTCAGGGCCTCGACGCCGTGCGGGCCCTCTCCTCGCGAATCCCCGAAGTTCCCGTCCTCGTCCTCTCGTCTTTCGACGAGACGTACTACGCCGATCGCGCGCTTCGAGCGGGTGCGATGGGCTACGTCATGAAGGGCACGCCGCCGGAGCAGATCCTCGGCGCGCTTCGCACCATGCTCTCGGGGCGTCGCTACCTGAGCGACCGGATGGTGTCGCGTGTGCTCGAAGGCATCGCGGGTCAGCGACCGGGACAATCCTCGTCACCGGTGGACCGCCTGAGTGACCGCGAGATTCAAATCCTCGAGCTTCTCGGACAGGGGCTCGGGACGCGCGACATCGCCGCGACCCTCCATCTGAGCGTCAAGACGATCGAGAACTACCGCGAGCACGTGAAGGCGAAGCTGAGTCTTCGTAACAGCACGGAGCTCATCCGCTACGCGATCATCTGGGTGCTCGAGCGTCAGCGGGCGCGCGCCTGATCCACGCGATCCGTCTCGCTCCTCAGCCGCGCAGGTCGACGGCCGGCTTCCTCCGGAACACGCCGAGGAACCACAGGAACGCCATCCCGGCGGCCAGGATCCCGTAGAGGATTCCCACTCGCTCGAGATACGTGAAGCCGCTACCGGGAGGCGAGGCGACCGAAGCCGGGGCCACCGAGACCACGGGCTCTTCCCGCTCGACGATGTTCGTCGACTTCTTCTGGCAGCAGGGCTTGGCGTGCCCCTCGGATTCGAGGATTTCCCCGTTCGCACCGAGGCGCTCGTCCTCGTTCTCGAGGTAGGCGATCACCGCTTCGACTTCCTTGGCCTTCAGGCGCAGGTTCGGCATCTGCACGTAGTCGTGCTTCACCATCAGGCCGATCGCGATGGGATCGCGCTCGGCGATCATCTTGTCCGGCTCCTGGATCCAGCGGGCGAGCCATTCGTGGTCGCGGCGCCGCGTGACGCCGAGCAGGTTCGGCCCGACGCGCGGGAGCCCGTCGCCCTTGCCGATCGTATGGCACGACGAGCATCGCGTCCGGAAGATCGTCTCGGCGTTGGTGATCTTGCGCAGCTCGGGCGCGTCCTCGTAGCTGCGCTCGAGACCGATCGGGTCCTTCCAGTCGGTGAGCCACTGCCCGATGTGCGAGGCGAGCACGTACGGGTTCTCGAACGGCGAGCGCTTGAGCCAGACGCCCGTCTTCTGATTGCCGATCATCAGGCTCAGGTTGTGATTGTTCTCGTTCTCTTCGCGGATGCCGTCGATGTACAGCCCGAGCTTCTTGCGAATGAGGATGATGTCGTCCTCGTCGCCGGTCAGGAACTTCCAGCCCGGGCCGATCTGGTACATCTTCGCGTACCTTGCGAGCACCTCCGGCGTATCGTGATCCGGATCGATGGTGATCGAGTACATGAAGATGTCGCGGCCGACCCGATCGCCGAGGATGCTCTGCACCTCCATCAAGCGCGCCGTCTCGAGCGGGCACGCGTCCGGGCAGGTCGTGTAGATGAAGTTGATCACGACGACCTTGTCCTCGACGAGGTCGTCGAAGAAGTTGACCTTCTGGCCTTCGTGCGTGGTCAGCGGAACGTTGGG
Source organism: uncultured Planctomycetota bacterium (assembly GCA_964597885.1). Lineage (GTDB taxonomy): Bacteria > Planctomycetota > JACOTG01 > JACOTG01 > JAUIME01 > CAZQZX01. Next base: position 1,645 of record CAZQZX010000297.1, on the reverse strand, counting down.
GAAGTACTCGCGCCCCCAGCGCGATCCGGAATACTCGGGATCCCCGAAGGCCGGGGATCCCGAGGTGAGGATCGTCAGCAAACACGCACAGGCGAAGATTCGTGCAGAGATCACGCTCGACTCCTCGCTCGCTACTGGACCGGGTCCGGGCCGACGCCGTCACCCGTATGGATGGTCGGCAGGGCGCAGCTCTCGACGTACGTCACGCCGTCCCACGTCGGAACCGGGGTCGGAAGCAGGATCGCCTGCCCGGGGCGCTCGATATCCCAGCGCATGAGCATCGCGTGGTCTTCGTGCTGCGTGTTGTGGCAGTGTTCCATGTAGGAGCCGGCGAACTCACGGAAGCGGAACGCGACATCGATGCTGTCGCTGCTGTCCTCTTCACCGCCGATTCGGTAGACGTCCTTGCGCGACCAGCGCTCCCATTCGGGCGGGTTGCCGTCGTCGCGGGCCAGGATGATGCCCTCTTCGAAGTGAACGTGGACCGGGTGGCTCCATCCGCCTCCGCCGTTCTCGATTCGCCAGACCTCGACGGCGCCTCGTCCGCGGGGGCCCATGTTGCTGATGTTCGGCGCGGCCGAGACGCGTCGCGGATCGGCCGTCAGACCGGCGCCGCCATCGGTCTCGATGGTCCACGGCTGCTCGTCGGTTCCCTCGTCCGTACCGAAGATGAACGTGCGGTGGATGGCCTCGTCGAGCTCATCCTGGCGCGGGCGGTTGATCTTCGTCATGCGCAACCCGCCGCGCTCGTAGTCGGCGGGGTTCATGCTGAGGTCGACGCCCTGGTACCGCTTCACGCGGAATTCCATGAAGCGGCCGATGCACGGGTCGCCGCCGACCCACTCGTCCATGACGCCGTCGTTGTCGTTGTCGACCATGACCGGCTTGTAGGTCTCGTTCAGGACGGACTGGAGCGGGATCGTATCGCCGGGGCCCTTGCCGTCTTCATGCTCGAGCAGGTTGACGAAGTAGAGCCGGTCGTTCACGTCGAACTGGCTGAAGTCCACGATGATGTCGTAACGCTCGGCGATCGACTGCGTGGGCAGAATGCCTCGACTCGTGCCGCGCGATCCGTCGAAGTGGACGGAGTGCTGCATGATGTTCCCGTCGTTCGCGATCATGTGGAACGGAACGCGATCGTAGGAGAAGTTCTTCCCGGGAGGACCGTCGAGCTCACCGCTCAGGTCGTTCACGCGACGAACCAGGGCGATCTTCACGTAGCGCGAGACCGAGCCGTTCAGCAGGCGGAAGCGGTACTTCCGCGCGCGCACCTTCATGTAGGGGTGGTACAGCCAGTTCGTGAGCAGGTGGTCGCCCATGAACCCGTCTTTGTTGAAGATGTTGAACCAGAGCTGGCCGTCCTGGTCCCAGGCCTTGTCGGCGATGACCAGGTTGACGTCGTAGTCGCGGTTGCCCCAGTCGAGCGCCGTGCCGCTGGGGAAGCGCAGGTTCACGCCGTCGTCCAGCGCCTCGTTGCCACGGTCGAGCGAACTGTAGTAGTTCATCATGACCGCGTTGCCCTTGTAGACGTTGGTCGCGGTGAAATCGAGCATGTGGTCGTGGAACCAGTGCGTGCTCATCGTCTCGCGGAAGTCGCCGGGAATGTTGCGGATTCCGCCCTCGTCATCCGGCGTTCCGGCGCGCG